>DASRJA010000567.1:0-6940 GCA_035649695.1 Mycobacterium sp.
GAGGGCTTTATCGTGTCGACCCAGGTGGCCAGCGGGCAGGTGCTGCGCATCGATCCACGCAACGGCTCCCAGACCGTGCTGGCGCAGCTGACCCCCGGCCTCGACAATCTGACGTTCGTCGGTGACCGGTTGTTCGTCTCGAACTTCACCGGCGAGATCACTCAGATCCTGCCGGGCGGTGACACGAGCACCGTGCTGCCGGGCGGGCTGAACTGGCCCCTCGATCTGGCCGTGGCCAACGACGGCAATCTGTACGTCGCCGACGGCACGTACTTCTACCTGGTGCGCGCCGACGGATCGTTGGAAACGGCCGGCATGCTGTTCTCGCCCGGCTATCCGGGCTTCCTGCGCGGCCTGGCCGCGACGGGGTCCGACGAGTTTGTGGTGACGACGTCCGGCGGACAGGTGGCAACGTATCGGCCCGCCGTTAACGAAACCGATTACCTCGCAACCGACTTCGACCAGCTGTACGGTGTGGCGGTCAGACCTGGGGGCACGGTGGTCTTTGCCGAACTGGGCACCGGTCGCGTGCACTCCCTTCGAGAAGGCAATGTCGAGACACTGGCATCCGGCCTGCACGATCCAGTCGGCGTGGCCTTCGACCACAACGGCAGACCCCTGGTCGCGGAGTCCGGTGCGGGCCGAGTGGCGCGGCTGTCCGGGTCGAACGCGGAAACCGTGGTCGACGGACTGCAACGCCCCCAGGGCATCGTCGTCGACGACGGGCAGCTCTATATCGTCGATGCCGGCGCCAAGGAAGTCATCTCATTCGACCTCAACACGGGCGACCGCCGCACGATCGCTTCCGGCCTGCCAGTCGGGCCGCCGCCCGGTGTGGAACCCAAGCCGCTCAAGGGAATGCCGCCGTTCTCCGGACCACAAGGTTCGTTCGCGGGTATCACTGTGGGGCCGGACGGCAGCCTCTACGTGTCGGCGGACGGCGATGGCAGTGTGTTGGCGCTGCGCCGGGTGGACACATGACAGTCACGCCGGCCGAGCACCGCTACCTGCAGGTCGCGCGCACCCTGCGTAAGGAGATTGTCGACGGCGTGTATCCGGTCGGCTCACAGCTGCCGACCGAACATGAACTGTGTGAGCGGTTCGCGGTGAGCCGCTTCACGATTCGTGAGGCCTTGCGCCGGTTGCGTGACGACAACCTCGTTGCGTCACGGCCCCGGGCGGGCACGCTCGTCGTCCCACGCCCGGCGACGAATTCCTATGCGCAGGACGTGATGTCGATCAACGACCTGCTCGCCTTCGCCACTGGCGCACCGTTCACCATCGAGTCGAACGCGATGGTGACGATCGGCGACAATCTCGCCGCCCGGACCGGCCTGACCGTCGGTTCGGAATGGCTGGCGGTGCGCGGCTACCGGCAGGCCGACGGCACCGATGCACCGGTCTGCAAGACGGAGTACTACATCAACCGCGCCTTCGCCGCGGTGGGCAGGCTGCTGCAACGGCACTCCGGTCCGATCTTCCCGCTCATCGAAGACCTCTTCGGGGTGAGCGTGGTCGAGGTGCATCAACAAATCTCCGCGGTGGTGGTAACGCCCGAACTGGCCGCCCTACTCAGGATCGAAACAGGTAGCGCCGCACTCGAAATGCAACGCACGTACAAGACCTCGGACGGTGAGATCGCCCAGGTCACCGTGAACACCCATCCGTCGGCGCGGTATCGCCATTCGATGACTATGCGCCGGGTCAAGGGTTAGGTTCGGGTTTGTGAGGGTCGACGAAGATCGCGCGGCCGAGGCTTACCGCCGCGGGCTGTGGGTTCGTAGCACCCTCGCCGACACACTTCGCGACGCCGCACGCAGTACGCCCGGGCGAACGGTCTTGGTCGACGGTGACATTCGGCTCGACTGCCAAACGCTGCATGAGCGGGCGAGTGCGCTGGCCCACATGCTGCTGGCGCGGATGCCACCGGGCAGTGTGGTGTCGTTCATGTTGCCCAACTGGCATGAGGCCGCGATCATCTACCTGGCCGCGACGCTGGCCGGTATGGTCGTCAACCCCGTCCTGCCGTCGCTGCGAGATCGCGAACTGCAGTTCATCCTGTCCGATGCGGACAGCCGCACGATCTTCATACCGGCCGATTTCGGCAAGCACGACTACGTCGCGATGCTTGACCGGGTCACCTCCGACATGGCCTCACCGCCCGAGGTGGTCGTCCTGCGGGGTGACGCCAGAAGCCACACGCCGTATGCGTCGCTGTTCGCCGACGGCGCGGCGACGGGCCTGCCGGTGCTGAATCCGGATTCGGTGCGCATGATCCTCTACACATCGGGCACCACCGGACGACCGAAAGGTGTTCTACACACCCATAATTCGATCCATGCGCTCATCTCACAGATCGGCGAGTACTGGCGGGTCGATTACGGCGACGTGTTCTTGGTCCCGTCACCCATCGCACACATCGGTGGATCCATCTATGCCTTCGAATGCCCATTGCTGTTGGGCACCACGGCGGTTCTGATGGAACGGTGGGATCCGGACACCGCAGTCCAACTGATGGTCACCGAGCGCTGCACACATATGGCCGGAGCCACCCCGTTCCTCGTCGGCTTGTTGGCCGCCGCCGAGCAGGCCGAGACGCGGTTGCCGGATCTCAAGGTGTTCATCTGTGGTGGTGCGTCGGTGCCACCGTCGCTGATCCGCGGGGCGGCAGCGTATTTCGAGCATACGGCGGTAAGCCGGGTCTATGGGTCGACGGAAGTCCCGGTCACCACGGTTGGGGCATTGGGTGACATCGAGCACGCGGCAGAAACCGACGGCCACGCGGGCATGGCCGACATCAAACTGGTGCACGGTGAGATCCGGGCGCGCGGCCCGCAGATGCTCGTCGGGTACCTCCATGCCGAGGATGAGACCGAAGCCTTCGACGACGAGGGGTTCTTTCGCACGGGCGACCTCGGCCGCTGGGAAGACGACAAGTCCCTGGTGGTCACCGGCCGGGCCAAGGACATCATCATCCGCAACGGGGAGAACATCTCGCCCAAGGAGATTGAGGACATTCTTGTCAGCCACGTGGGCATCGCCGAGATCGCCGTCGTCGGTGTTCCCGACGAACGCACCGGGGAACGTGCCTGCGCCGTTATCGTGGCGTCCGATCAGCCCGCGCCAGATCTCGCGGGCCTGCGCGAGCTGCTGATGCACAAAGGAGTGGCCAAGTTCAAAGTGCCTGAGCAGGTAGAGATTTGGGAGGCGCTGCCGAAGAACGATGCAGGCAAGGTGCTCAAACATCAGATCCGGGCGAAGCTGACGAAGGTGGATGTGTGAGATGCAGGTAGCGATCGTGACGGGCGCGAGCAGCGGTATCGGCTTCGGGTGCGCCGTGAAACTCGCCGAAGCGGGCATAGCGGTCCTCGGCACGGGCCGCGACGACAGCAGGCTGGCCGATCTGGAGAAGGCAATAAACGACGGCGATCGCGTCGCAACGCTTGCCGTCGACCTGACTGCCGACGATGCGCCACAACGGATTGTTGACCTGGCGGTGCAGCGGTGGGGACACATCGACTTCCTGGTCAACAACGCCGGCGTTGGCAGCCCCAAACCTTTGCATGAAACCGACGACGAAAGCCTGGACTATTTCCTGGGTTTGATGCTGCGGGCACCGTTCCGGCTGGCGCGCGACGTGATCCCGCACATGCAGCCGGGTTCGGCGATCATCAACGTGACGTCGACGTTCGCCGTCGTCGGCGGTCTGCGGGGTGGCGCCTATTCCGCGGCCAAAGGTGGGTTGACGGCGTTGACCCTGCACATCGCCTGCCAGTACGGGCCCCAGGGTATCCGGTGCAACGCGGTGGCTCCGGGCGTCACGCTGACTCCGATGGTGGCGACCCGCCTCGAAGACGAGCGCTTCCGCAAGATCAACACCGAGATGACGCCGTACCCACGGCTGGGTGAGGTGAACGACATCGCGAGCACCGTGGCGTTCCTGTGCTCCGACGGCGCCAGCTTCATCAACGGCCAGACCATCGTCGTCGACGGCGGCTGGAGTTCGACGAAGTACTTGTCGGACTTCGCGCTCACGTCCGAGTGGGTTCCGCGTTGAACCTGTTCGCACTGCTCGACCAGGCCGCCGACCGTTTCGGCGACCGCGGCGCGCTGTATCTTGGTGAGCAGCAACGCAGTACGTGGAGCGAACTGCGGGATCGGGCGTTGCGGCTGGCCACCTCGATCAGCAGGCTCGACCCGTCGGGCGCGCGCATCGCGGTGGCTAGCGAGAACAGTCCGGAGATCGTCGAGCTGATGTTCGCGATTTGGGCGGCCGAGCGGGTGTTCGTCCCGATCAACTACAAGTTGCATCCACGTGAGATGGAGCAGATCCTCGACGACGCCGGTGTGACGCAGGTGTTCGCGTCGGCGAAGATCGCCGCGGGTCTCGCGCCGTTAACCCAAGTACCGATCGACATAATCGGGTCGGACGCCTACGAAAGCCGTTTCAGCGCAACGCCGTCGGAACCGCCGAAGAACACCGACCCGTCGACGGTGGCGTGGCTGTTCTACACCAGCGGCACCACGGGCCGGTCGAAGGGTGCGATGCTGTCGCACCGCAACTTGATGGCGATGACAGTCTCGCATCTCGCGGACTTCGATGCGCCCGACGAGAACTGCAGCCTGATTCACGGCGCGCCGATGTCGCACGGTTCGGGTTTGTACGTCCCGCCGTATGTGCTGCGCGGTGCGCGGCAGGTGGTGCCGGCGTCGGGCGCGTTCGACCCCGACGAGTTCCTCAACCTCTGCGAACAGCATCCGGGCTGCAGTGCATTCCTCGCGCCGACGATGGTGCAGCGCCTGGTACAGACCGGCCGGTCGTGCCCGCGCAATCTGAAAACGGTTGTGTACGGCGGCGGTCCGATGTATGTCGACAGCCTGAAGAAGGCGTTGGCGGCGTTCGGCCCGATCTTCGTGCAGCTCTACGGTCAGGGCGAGGCGCCGATGACGATCACAGGCCTGCGTCGAGCCGACCATCTCGATGCCGACGACGCGATTCTGGGGTCCGTTGGTTATGCGCGATCCGGCGTCGATGTCGCGGTGCTGGCTGCGGACGGCTCGCCGGCGGCGATCGACGAGATCGGTGAAATCGTCTGCCGCGGCGATGTTGTGATGTCGGGCTATTGGAAGAATCCCGACGCGACCGCCGCCACGCTGCGCGACGGCTGGTTGCACACCGGCGATATGGGGTCCTTCGACGCCAGGGGGTTCCTGACGCTTCGTGATCGCTCCAAGGATGTGGTGATCAGCGGCGGAAGCAACATCTATCCGCGCGAGGTGGAAGAGGCGCTGATCGAGCACCGTGGGGTGTCGGAGGCGTGCGTGGTCGGCGCGCCCGACGCGGAGTGGGGCGAGGTCGTGGTCGCGTTCATCGTCGGGTCGGCGTCGGAGGGCGAACTCGACGCTCATCTGTTGGAGCGCATCGCCCGGTTCAAGCGCCCGAAGCGCTATGAGTTCGTCGACGAGATACCGAAGAACAGCTACGGCAAGGTGCTCAAGCGGGAGTTGCGCGCCCGCCTGCAATGACGGCCGTAGCTGGCGGCTTGGTCGCGGAGATCGAGTTGGGCCCGCTGCGGTGCAGCGCGGGGGTCCTCTCCGCGACGCCATTCGCGCGCCATCACCTGACTGCTCGCCGGGCTAGCGATGTCCGCCGTGGCCGTGGTGAGATTCGTGTTGGTGGAGGATGATCAGGTTGCCGCCGAAGTACGGGAACTGCGGGGCGTACTGCACCGGGGGCGGCGAGGTAACGACCTGCACATTTCCGGGCGTCTGGCACACGCTGCTGTCGGCGCTGAGATAAGTGCATGTCTGTCCGGCCAGTGCCGTGGGTGCGGCTGCAATGGATGCCGCGGCAGCCACCGCCAACAACATCGGCGGTAGGTAGCGTCGCTTGATTGTCATGATTCACTCCTTGAGCGTGAATACGCCGTAGATACGGCCGCTCACTCGCCGCGATGGAGTTGTCGGGCCCCAGTGGGGCGCTTCCGGGGAGAAACTGCGCTGAGTTTCTAATTGGATCAGCACCGGCGAGGGCGCCGATCATCCCAACCGACCCGATCCGCTTGGGCGAAGGGCAATGGCCGCATCGATGGATGCGTCGGATTGAGACCAGTCCGTTCGTCACCACGCACGAATCGTTGTGCGGCTGCATCTTTGACATGGCGACCGGCAACCTATACGAGGTCACGCTCGCAGCTCCACAGGTAGCCGGCAGCACGACCGAAGTAACGGTCAGTTGTCGTCCTCGCTGTAGGTACGGCTGACGGGGTCACCAACCGCCACGCAGTTTGGGAACCTATAGTCGCCGTCTGCAAGGTCGCCCGTAGCATCAGCACATGACCGTTCTCGACTCCCCGATTCCGCGCTTTCACCTGGCGATGCCCGTGGACGACCTCGGGGCCGCCTGCCACTTCTACGGCGAAGTTCTCGGCCTTGAGCAGGGCCGCAGCGCCGACGCTTGGGTGGATTGGAACCTTCAGGGGCACCAGTTCGTCACCCACCTCGCGCCGCGCGGCACCCAGGCTGTTCACAATCCGGTCGATGGTCACGATGTCCCTGTGCCCCACTTCGGCCTGATCCTGACCATCCCTGAATTCCAGAAGCTGGCAGACCGGTTATGCGCGGCCAACACCGAGTTCGTCATCGAACCGTATGTACGTTTCGAGGGCGAGATCGGCGAACAATGGACCATGTTCCTGCGCGACCCAGCCGGAAACGCCTTGGAATTCAAGGCGTTTGCCGACGACGCACAGGTGTTCGCGGCCTGATGCGCGTCGTCATCGCCGGCGGGCACGGCAAGATCGCCCTGATCCTGGAACAGCTGCTCTCCCAGCGCGGCGACTCGGTCGCCGGCTTCATCCGAAACCCCGACCATGCCACAGATCTTCAAGCCGCCGGCGCGGAGGCGTTGGTCGTCGACTTGGAGAACTCATCAGTCGAC
>DASRJA010000568.1:0-2664 GCA_035649695.1 Mycobacterium sp.
TTTAGCGTCGAACGAGGCGTACGATCCCGCAACCGGTCGCTGGGAGCAGCACGCGCCGATGCCCACGCCGCGCAGCGGAATCGCGGCAGCGGTGCTTGGTGGACGGATGTTCGTGTTTGGGGGCGAGGCCCCTGCCGGCACCTTCAACCAGGCCGAAGCCTACGATAGCAGGAGCAACAGCTGGAGCAGCCACGCGCGGATGCCGACGGCGCGACACGGTCTCGGTGCAGCGGCGGTCGCGGGCAGAATTTACGTCATCTCGGGCGGGCCGACGCCCGGTGCTTCGGCGTCGGCAGCTAATGAGATTTTCGTGCCGTGAGGCATTGTGAGCACCTGTCCTGACGTGCCGCCTCGACTAGGTGATCGAATGAAGGGCTCGTTGAATAGAGGCTGGTCGTGACCAAAGTGCTCTACATCGAACACGACGACGACAACCTCTATATGCTCAAGATGCGCCTTGAGCGGGTCGGCGATTTCGAAGTTCTCGCGGCTGAGGACAGCGAGAAGGGCTGCAAGATGGCCGTGACTGAGCACCCAGACGTAATTCTGATGGATCTCGAAATGCCGGTCGCTGACCGATGGCAACCCGTACGAACCCTTAAGAACAATCCGCACACTCGCGACATCCCGATCATCGGCATGTCTGCGTATGCGCTGGACAGCGAGCGAGAGCAGGCCATTGCCGCGGGTTGCGACGGGTTCGATGTCAAACCGATCGCGTTCGAGTCTCTGCTCGCCACCATTCGTCGCGTCGTTGCGAACCCGAAATAGGTCACCCGCTCTGCTGGTCAGGACGGCGGGCCGCCCGGCACGCGCACGGTGAACACCGAGCCTTTACCCGGCTCGCTCTCCGCCGTGATGTCATTGCCCATCATCTGACAGAACCTCCGGCTGATCACGAGCCCAAGGCCGGTGCCGCCATACTTGCTTGCGGTGACGCGGAATCCTAATGAGGCTTTAACGCTGCGATCTTTTCGAGCAGGCGAGGCATCTCCACCGGCTTGGTGTCGAAGTCGTCGCAACCGGCCGCCAGCGCCTTCTCCCTATCGCCCGACATTGCATTCGCAGTGAGGGCGATGACCGGGATGCGCTGGGTGGCCGGGTCGGCTTTGATCCGGCGGGTCGCCTCCTCACCGTCGATATTGGGGAGGGTCAGGTCCATCAGAATGAGGTCGGGCTGTTCTGACACCGCCATGGCAATGCCCTGCGCCCCGTCAGTCGCGACGATGACGGTGAAACCGGCGCGCGTCAGCCGGTTTTTCAGCATGTAGACGTTATCGTCGTTGTCCTCGACGTAGAGAATCTTCATGCGACCCCATGGTCCGGCGCTTGACGCACTTGCTGATCTCGCGACTGAGTTGACGCAGCATTTCGTCGCGGTCGCTCTTTTGAATGATGCGCTCGACGCCGCCATTGAGGCGGTTGCGGTCCTCGTTTGTCAGGTCCTTCGCGGTTATGACCACGACCGGGACGTCCTTCCAATCCGGGCGCCCGCGCAGTTCGTCCATGAACTCGAACCCGTCCATCTCCGGCATCATCAGGTCGAGAATGATCACGTCAGGACGCGCGGCGGTGATCGAATCGACCGCCACTTGGCCGTTCTCGGCCTCGGTCACCTTCCATCCGATCGGCTCCAGCGCCTGCCGCACGCTGCGACGCACCATTTCGTCGTCATCGACTAGAAGCACGCGTCCCACGGTCGCGCCGCAGATGTTTCTCAGTGTCTCCACCAGCGTGGCACGGTCGACGGGTTTCACCAGGTAGTCGGCCGCCCCAAGTGCGTAACCGCGGTTCTTTTGGTCGACGATCGACATCAGCACGACCGGAATGCCCGCCAGCTCGGGGTCGCCCTTGATCGCAGCCAGCACGGTCCAGCCGTCGAGATCGGGCATCATGATGTCGAGCGTCACCGCCGCCGGCCGCAGCTCCCGCACCAGCCGAAGCCCTTCCTGGCCGCCGCGCGCCGCGACTGCCGCAAACCCGCCCCGTTCCAGGTGCCGCAGCACGAGATCGCGCACAGTTGCATCGTCATCGACCACCAGGATCAATGGCTCTTCCGCTTCCTCGGCGATCGGATGGGCGGGCTCCGGGCGACCCTCTGTGCGCGCCGGAGTCACTAATGTTTCGGTGCTCTGCGCGATCCGTGGCAGACGGATTGTGAAAGTCGAGCCCGTCCCCGGTGTGCTTTCGACGGTGATGTCGCCGCCCATCATGCGGCAGAAATGCCGGCTAATGGCCAGCCCGAGGCCGGTACCGCCGTATTTGCGGGTAGTCGAGGTATCCGCCTGCGAAAATTCCTGGAACAGCCGGCCCATCTGCTCTTCCGTCATACCGATTCCGGTATCCGTGACGGCGATCATGATCATGTCGCGTCCATCGAGCGGTTGTGGTTGCGCGGCAATCGTCACGGTGCCTTTCTCAGTGAACTTGTTGGCGTTGCTCGCCAGGTTGAGCAGCGCCTGCCGGAACCGGGTCTGGTCGGCGTGGATGGTGCCGAGCGCCGCCGGACAATCCACGATGATCCGATTGCCGTTCTTCGCGGCCAGCGGCTCGATGGTCTTGACCACGTCCTCGATATGCGGCGCCAGCGGGAACGACTCGAGATGAAGGTCCATCCGCCCCGCCTCGATCTTGGACAGGTCGAGAATGTCGTTGATCAGCGCG
>DASRJA010000569.1:0-15184 GCA_035649695.1 Mycobacterium sp.
CAGCATCACCACACCTGCGGCGGCCTCACCCTGCACCGGGTGGGTGATGGTCGAGCCGATCAGCGGAACACGGAAGAAGCCCTTGCGAGCCTCCTCGACACCCTTGGCGATGGCGGCGGGAACTTCCTTGGCCTTGCCGTAGCCGACACCGACCATGCCGTTGCCGTCGCCGACGATCACCAACGCGGTGAAGCTGAACCGCCGACCACCCTTGACGACCTTGGAGACGCGGTTGATCGCGACGACGCGCTCGAGGTAGTTGCTCTTCTCACGGTCGTCGCGGCCACCACGGCCACCGCGGTCGTCGCGGCGGCCACGGCCCTCGCGGTCACCGCGCGAACCTCGGCCGTCGGATTGCGCCGGCCCGGCACCCGATGTTGCCTGCTCGGCCATCATGCAGTCCTTCCGTTGTACGTCATTAGAACTTCAGCCCGCCTTCGCGCGCCGCGTCTGCCAGCGCCGCGATGCGGCCACCGTAGGTGTAGCCACCGCGGTCGAACACGACCTGCTCGATTCCGGCGGCCTTGGCGCGCTCGGCGATCAGCTGTCCGACCCGCACGCTGTGGGCCTTCTTGTCACCGTCGACCGCGCGCACGTCAGCCTCGATCGACGACGCGGCCGCCACGGTGGTGCCGTCGAGGTCATTGACCAGCTGCACATGAATGTGCCGCGCTGAACGGTTGACCACCAGGCGCGGCGTCTCGGCCGTGCCCTCGATCTTCTTGCGCAGCCGGGCGTGCCGACGCAGTCGTGCGACCCGCCGTGCCGCAGAAACGTTCTGTCCCACCGGCTTACGCGCCGCAGACTCTGTTGTCTTCGCAGCCATATCTACTTACCTGTCTTTCCGACCTTGCGGCGGATCTGCTCGCCCTCGTAGCGGATGCCCTTGCCCTTGTAGGGGTCGCTCTTCCGCAGGCGGCGGATGTTGGCCGCGATCTGGCCGACCTTCTGCTTGTCGATGCCGGAGATCGAGAACTTCGTCGGGGTCTCCACCGCGAAGGTGACGCCCTCCGGGGCGTTGATGACGACGGGATGGCTGTAGCCGAGCGCGAACTCCAGGTTGCTGCCCTTGGCCACCACGCGGTAGCCGACGCCGAAGATCTCCATTTTGATGGTGTAGCCCTCGGTCACACCGGTGACGAGGTTGGCCACCAGCGTGCGCGACAGCCCGTGCAGCGAACGGTTGCGCCGCTCGTCGTCGGGGCGGGTCACCACGATGGCGCCGTCGTCATCGCGGGCGACCTTGATCGGCTCGGCGACCGCCAGATCCAAAGTGCCCTTCGGTCCCTTGACCGACACGTTCTGGCCGTCGATCGTCACGTCGACCCCGGACGGAACCGGGACCGGCTGCTTTCCAATACGCGACATTTCTAGCTCTCCCTCACCACACGTAAGCGAGGACTTCGCCGCCCACGCCCTGTCGTGCTGCCTGACGGTCGGTGAGCAGACCCGACGACGTGGAGATGATCGCCACGCCAAGGCCACCCAGAACCCGGGGCAGATTGGTGGATTTCGCATAGACGCGCAGGCCGGGCTTCGACACCCGGCGCAGCCCGGCGATGCTGCGCTCACGGCTGGGGCCGTACTTCAGTTGCACCACCAGCGACTTGCCCACGCGGGCATCCTCGGTGTGGTAGTCGGAGATGTAGCCCTCCGCCTTGAGGATCTCGGCGATGTTGGCCTTGATCTTGCTGTGCGGCAGGGACACCTCGTCGTGGTACGCCGAATTGGCGTTGCGCAGACGTGTCAAGAAGTCTGCGATCGGGTCCGTCATGGTCATGACAGCCGGTTCACCTTCCTCGCGGCGGTTCCCACTGTGCCCAATTCTTGGGGAGGCCTACCGCAACCTTTGTTGATGTAGATGTGCTGTTACCAGCTGGACTTCTGCACGCCCGGCAGCTCGCCGGCATGCGCCATCTCACGCAGACAGATGCGGCAGAGCCCGAACTTGCGGTAAACCGCATGCGGGCGACCGCACTTGCTGCAGCGGGTGTATGCCCGCACCTTGAACTTGGGCTTCTTATTGGCCTTGTTGACCAGAGCCTTCTTTGCCATCTGTTCAGTTCTCCTTGAAGGGGAAGCCGAGGGCCCGCAACAGCGCCCGTCCTTCGTCGTCGTTCGTCGCCGAGGTGACGACGGTGATGTCCATGCCACGGGGGCGGTCGATGTCGTCGACGTTGATCTCGTGGAACATCGACTGCTCGGTCAGCCCGAAGGTGTAGTTGCCGGTGCCGTCGAACTGCTTGGGCGACAGGCCGCGGAAGTCGCGGATACGCGGCAGTGCGATCGAGATCAGCCGGTCGAGGAATTCCCACATCCGGTCGCCGCGCAGGGTGACCCGGGCGCCGATCGGCATGCCCTCGCGCAGCTTGAACTGCGCGATGGACTTGCGGGCCCGCCGGATTTCCGGCTTCTGCCCGGTGATCAGCGACAGGTCGTTGACCGCGCCGTTGATCAACTTGGCATCGCGGGCGGCGTCGCCGACACCCATGTTCACGACGACCTTCACCACGCCGGGGATCTGCATGACGTTGGCGTAGCCGAACTCCTTGAACAGCGCATCGCGGATCTCTTCGCGGTAGCGCTGCTTCAAACGCGGAGGAGTCTTCACTGCGCCTTTTGTGGCTTCTGCGGTCGTCATCTCAGATGTCCTTGCCATTGGTCTTCGCGACGCGGACCTTCTTGCCGGTCTCATCGTCGACGCGGAAGCTCACGCGGGTCGGCTTGCCGTCGGAGTCGAGCAGCATCACGTTGGACACGTTGATCGGCGCCTCTTGCGTGACGATGCCGCCGGAGGCCGCTCCGCGCTCGGTCCGGGAAACAGGGGTGTGCTTCTTGATCCGGTTAACGCCCTCGACGAGCACCTTGTTGCGCTCGGGGTAGGCCACCAGAACCTTGCCCTTGGCGCCCTTGTCCTTGCCGGAAATCACGAGCACCGTGTCGCCCTTGTGGACGTTCATCTACAACACCTCCGGGGCGAGCGAGACGATCTTCATGAAGCGCTTCTCACGCAGCTCGCGGCCGACCGGGCCGAAGATGCGCGTGCCACGCGGATCGTTGTCGGGCTTGATGATGACGGCGGCGTTCTCGTCGAACTTGATGTAGCTGCCGTCGGCGCGGCGGCGCTCCTTGACGGTGCGCACGATAACGGCCTTGACCACTTCACCGCGCTTGACGTTGCCGCCGGGGATGGCGTCCTTGACGGTCGCCACGATGACGTCGCCGATGCCGGCGTAGCGCCGCGACGAGCCGCCGAGCACGCGGATGCACAAGATCTCCTTGGCGCCCGTGTTGTCGGCGACCTTCAGCCGCGATTCCTGCTGAATCACAGTCTCTCCTCGACCTGGTTAATGTGTGCACGGCAGATGCCGACCTGACGTGCGCGGTCTCTTGCTGTTTCCGAAGGGCACGCAGGGTTTTCTTTCGAGAACCGAGGTCTGCCCAAGGCAACCGTTTGATTCTAGGTGACGACCTGCGCGGAACCAAATCGCCGCTGGTCACGCTCTCTCACCCCGCGAACGTGGGTTACCGGCACGCATTTTGCCCCTCAAACGTGCATCAAGCCCACACTCGGCGCACAACGTGAGAGTCACATCGTCAAAACCTGACATTCCGCGCACGTTCACCTCGGCGTATTACGCCCGGTCAAACTGGCAGCATGGTCGCCGTCACCGCGCTGGCCCTGGCGGCCGCGTTCCTCTTCGCGTTGTCGGCGTTCCTCCAGCAGCGCGCCGCGCGCACGATCGTCGGCGCAGACACCGCATCTCTGCGAGACGCTTCGGGAGTCAAGCGGCTGTTGGGCCATCTCGTGCGAAGCAGGACGTGGCTGGCCGGTTGGCTGACGAATCTCGGCGGGGTCGGCACACAGGCGGCGGCGCTCAAGGTCGGGTCGGTGGCCACGGTCCAGCCGCTGATGGCGGCACAGCTGCTGTTCGTGCTGTCACTGGCCTCGGGCGAGCAGCGCCGCTGGCCCTCGGCGCGTGACTGGTTGTCGGCGCTGGTGGTCTGCGCCGGTCTGGTGATCTTGCTGACCGCCGACGCATCGTCGCTCACCGGCGGGCCCCATCGGAACCGCGTATTCATGGCGACGGTGTGTGTCGTCAGCCTGGTGGTCGCGCTGCGCCAGGTGAGTAGGCACACGTTCGGATGGCTGGCCGGCCTGCTCGTCGGTGTGGCCGCCGGACTATGCCACGCGCTCAACGCCGTTTACCTCAAGCTGACGGTTGAGGACCTGTACCACGGCGGAGCGTTGGCCACGCTGCTCGATTGGCCCGTCTACGCGTTGGCCGCGACCGCCGTGAGCGGAATGTTGTTGGTACAGATAGCCTTTGCCAGCGGTCCGCTCCCGCCTGCCGTCGCAGCCATGAGCGTCACCAACCCCGTCGCCAGCTTCGTCTTGGGAATCCTCGCCTTCGATGCGCCCGCTCCCCGCGACCCCGGCGTGCTGTCGGCCATCGCGGTATCCGGGGTGCTGATCGCGGTCGGCATCGTGGGCCTGGCGAACGCGTCGAGCACCCGCCGGCTGTACTTGCCCGATCCGCTCCCAATCGGCGCGGTCGCCGCTGATCATGGTTGCCATGCAGCTGACTGACTCGGTCGTGCTTGTCACTGGCGCGTCGGCCGGAATCGGGCATGCCGCCGCTGCGCGGTTCGCCGCGAAGGGCGCACGGGTGTTGGTGCACGGCCGCGATCCCGAACGCACACAACAGGTGGCCGACGAGGTGCGCGGGCGGGCCGTGTTCGCGGATCTGGCCTCACCGGCGGGCCGGGATCGACTCGCCGCTGAGGCTCTGGATGCGTTCGGGCGGGTCGACGTGCTGGTGAACAATGCCGGATTCGGCTATGCCGGACGGTTCTCGGAAATGGGTGTCGACGCGATCAGGCGCCTCATCGAGGTCGATCTGTTGGCCGCGATAGAGCTGACCCGCTCGCTGCTGCCGGGCATGGTCGAAAGGCGCCGCGGCGCAGTCTGTTTCGTGACGTCGATCGCCGGGCGCACCGGTGTCGCCGGTGAAGCCGTGTACTCGGCCACCAAAGCAGGTCTCGATGCCTTCGCGGACAGCCTGCGGGGCGAGACCGCCCGATCCGGTGTGAACATCAGCGTCGTCGTTCCCGGCGTCGTCGACACCGGGTTCTTCGAGTCGCGCGGCAGCCCCTATACCCGCACGCGGCCACGACCGATACCCGCCGACACGGTCGCCGACGCCGTCGTCCGCGCCGTGGAGCGCGACCGCGCCGAGGAGTGGCGGCCGCGGTGGCTGCGCATCGCCCCGACCGTGCGCGCGCTCGCTCCCGGCACCTTCCGACGTCTGGCTATCCGCTTCGGCGGATCAGCGTGAACTGGCCGCGCAGCGGAACCCGATATGCGTCGTCGCGCTGTCCTGCGACTGCGGCGAGCGGGCGGCGGGCCGGTAGCGGTGGCAGTACTCCGGCGCGCACAGGTGCGAGCCGCCCTTGAGCGTCTGATTCACCGACGGGTCCGGTGTTGACGGCCCACAACAGGACTCGATAGGTCCGTCTAGTCGGTGGTGCGCCGAGAATTGCGTCGTCGTCCACTCCCACACATTGCCGATCATGTCGACCAGGCCGTACCCGTTCGGCGGAAACGTGCCGACCGGCGATGTGCCCGACCAGCCCAGAGCGCCGTCGTTCTGGTAGGGGAACCGTCCCTGCCAGGTGTTGGCCATCAACTGACCGCCGGGCACAGCGTCGTCACCCCATGCATACGTCGTCGTGGCGCCACCGCGCGCCGCGTACTCCCACTCGGCCTCGGTCGGCAGCCGTCGACCAGCCCAACGCGCATACGCCGCAGCATCCGGGTAGGCCACCTGCACCACCGGGTGGTCGAGTCGGTCTTCGATGCCGCTGTCAGGACCGAACGGGTGACGCCAGTCGGCGCCCGGCACCCAGGCCCACCACTGCCGCCAATCACGCAGATCCACCGGGCCGTCGGTGGGCCGGAACACCAGCGCACCTGGCACCAGATCCTGCGGCGCGGCTCCCGGGTACAGCGCAGGATCCGGGGGCTGCTCAGCGACGGTGACGTAACCGGTGTCGGCGACGAACTCGGCGAACTGGGCGTTGGTCACCGGATGGCGTTCGACGGCGAAAGCGGCGACGGTCGCGGTGTGAATCGGCGCCTCTTCCGGATAGAACTGCGTTGAGCCCATCCGGAAGGACCCACCCGGCAGCTCGACCAGCTCGGTGAGCATGACACTCACGGTAGGAGGATTTCGAAGTCCTCGGTCAGCAGCGCCGCGGCCGCATCGAAGCCGGGGGTTCCCGTCGGGGCTTGCACGTGCACGGCGACGAGATAGTTGGTGCCGCTGTTGGTCCAGATATGGGCGATGCGGTCTTCGTACTCGACGGCATTCTGAGGCGTATCCGACCACGCACCCATCAACTTCTGCCCGCTGTAGCCGCACAGTTCGCCGGGTAGCACGCTGACGGTGCTGACGGCCGATTCCGCTATCAGATCGTCGGCGTACTTCCTGAACGCGGCGGCCGGATCCAGCTGGGTCGCGGCGATCGTGACCGTCGCCTCCATACCGCCCGGACCGTTCAGCTTGCCGCCGACATCACCGGTGCCCGCCGTCATCGACCATTTGTCAGGGACGCCGACCGTGATCTTGGGCGCTTGCGGGTCGTCGACCTCCGCCGTCATCCGCACGCTGGGTTGGATCGTCTGAGAACACGCGACGGTGTTCGGCGGCACGGGGGCCCGCGTCGTGGGAACGATGCCGAACGAGGACTCGTTCTGCTGTGTCGGCCCGGTTGTTGTCGACGGCGGCGACGGGGCGACTGTCCAGGGGCCGCCCTCGCCGGCGACAGGCACCCCGTCGCTGGTGCGGGTGCACGCAGCCAGCAGGCAGGCCAGCGCGAGCGCCGCCAATCCAACGCGCTTCATCAGTCCTTCGCGAAAGCCCGCGCGAACTCTCGTTCCAAATCCACGTACGGCTTGCCTGACACGTCAACGTTCACCTGTGCGATGGTGCCACCTGTGAACGGGAACGGCGCCTTGTAGGCCCGCGACACCGGCGATCCGGTGTTCTTGCCGACACTCAGGGTGGCCCCGGCCAGGCCAAAGGTTCCCGGATGGATCGTCATGCCCGGCCGCGACGCCACCTCGGCATCGTCGATGTAGAGCGCGGCGTCGCCGAGCGGGGTGTGGCTACCCTCCACCGTCCCGGTACGCACGTAGGCCACGCCGAAGGTGTGCTTGCCCAGCGGGACGGCATCCGACGACGCCATCTGCTGCTCTTCCTCGCCGAGGAAGTTGTAGACGTAGTGCAGTCGTCCGTCCTGGAGGAACATCACATGGCCGCCGTGCGCGCCACCGTGTTTGATGATGACGCCCTCGGCGCCCGTGGTGTCGATGGTCACCTCGGCGATGATCGAGAACGACCGACCCTGGATCTCGACGGCCGCGCCCATGCCGACATCAGAGGTGCCGGGGTAGTACAAGTACGACTCGCGGGTGCCCGCCAGGTACGGCCGATACCGCGACATCGTCTCCAGAATGTTCAAGTCCGCCAGCGGCAATCCGTTGTACTTGTCGGCCTCGCTGAACCACAGCGCCTTGAGTTCCTCGAGCTTGTCGGGATGCTCGGCGGCCAGATCGTGACACTGGCTGCGGTCGGCCTCGATGTGGTACAGCTCCCAGCGGTCCTTGTCGAAGTTCGACCAGCCGGCCGGCGATGCGGCGTGCACGGTGTTGGCGAACCAGCCCTTGTCCCAGATACCGCGGGTGCCCAGCATCGCGTAGAACTGCGTCGCCTTGCCGGTGGGTACCGCCGGATCATCAAGGGCCAGTTTGATACTGACGCCGTCGAGTGGTTTCTGCGGAACGCCCCGCACGGTTGCCGGCGGTGTGATGGAGAGCAAGTCGTACACCGTCGGGGTGATGTCGCAGACGTTGACGTAGGTGTCCCGCACTTCCCCGTGCGCCGCGATTCCCTTGGGCCAGGAGATGATTGCGGTGTCGGCGATCCCGCCTTCGTGTGAGGCGTACCGCTTGTACAACTTGTACGGCGTGTTGAACGCCATCGCCCATCCGATTGGGTAGTGGTTGTAGGTCTCCGGCCCGCCGAGGTTGTCGATGACCCGCAGGCTGTCCTCGACGGTGTCGATGTAGCCGTTGAAGAACTTGACTTCGTTCACCGATCCGTTCGGGCCGCCCTCGCCACTGGCGCCGTTGTCGGAGATCACCACGATGATGGTGTTGTCGAGCTGGCCGGACTCGTCCAAATAGTCCAGGATGCGCCCGATTTCGGCGTCGGTGTAGGACAGGAAGCCGGCGAACACCTCTGCCATCCGGGCGAACAGCCGCTTCTCGTCGTCGCCAAGCGATTCCCACGGGCGCACGGTGTCCTGCGGCGGCCACGGTTCGCCGTTGGGGCCCTTGACATCCAGATACGGGTTGATCGGCGACAGCTCGGTGTCCGGCGGGACGATGCCCAACCGCTTCTGGTTCTCGAGCACCACCTCGCGGTAGCGCTCGTAACCCATGTCGAACTTACCCGCGTACTTGTCGACCCATTCCTTGAAGACGTGGTGTGGCGCGTGCCCGGCGCCCGGGCAGACGTAGGAGAACCACGGCTTGTCGGGTGCGATCACCTTGGCGTCGCGGATGAATTCGATTGTCTTGTCGGCGATGTCCTTGGACAGGTGGTAGCCGTCTTCCGGAAGCGCGGGCGGCGCAACGGGGTGGTTGTCGTAGACGAGTTCGGGGTACCACTGATCGGTCTCGCCGCCCATGAATCCGTAGAACCGCTCGAACCCCCGCGACAGCGGCCAATGTCGTTTGGTGGCCGCCAGATTCGACTCCTCCAACGGCGTCAGATGCCACTTGCCGACGCAGTAGGTGTTGTAGCCGTTCTCGACCAACACCTCCGACAGCAGCGCAGTCTCGTCGGGGATGCGCCCGTTACAGCCGGGAAAGCCGTCGGTGAACTCCTCGATGGTGGCCATTCCGACGGTGGTGGGATTGCGCCCGGTCAGCAGCGAGGCGCGCGTGGGCGAGCACAACGCGGTCGTGTGGAACTGCGAGAGCCGCACACCCCGTTCGGCGATGCGACTCATGGTCGGCATCTCCACCAAGCCGCCGAAGCAGTCCCACGTCGCGATGCCGGTGTCGTCCCACACGAGATACAAGACGTTGGGCGCCCCCGCCGGTGCCGTCGGCGCGGCGTACGGGCCCCAGTCCGGCTCGGAATCCCGAATGTCCAGCTCGATCTTGCCGTTGAATTCCGTCGCCATGGCAGCCTCGTCCCGGGTATCTGATCGCCGAGTCTTCGACGGTCCCCGGAGATTACACCCGCCGTGTAGCCGTTAGCTGAGAAATTGACGACGGTGGCAGTACGTGTCGCCGGTTCAGCCACCATTGCACGGTGAAGAACGGAATCGTCCAGCCCAGCCACGCACCCACGCCGGCCACGAACCACACGAAGTGCTCTTCGTTGCCGCCAAAGACGCTGTCCTGCAACGGCTGGCACGTGATGATCAGCACCGGGGTCCAGATGCGGTTGGTGATGATGGATAAGGCAAGGGTCGCGCTGCGCACCATGTGGCGCCGATGCTGCGCGAACCGCCGCTGCCGCGCGGCGACGTAGCCGTTGATCGTGAACCACAGCCACAGCGATGCGAGCAAGACGTTGCTGACGGCCAGGAATGGGCCGAACGGCGTGGCCGCGCCGATCACCATGGCGCACACCGCGGCGGGGACCGCCGCGTACACGTAGACCCGCCCGATCCGTCGGTGCAGTGCCGGCCTCCGGGCGCGCAGGCGGGGCCAGATCTGCGCGACGGCCGTCAGGATCGCGACGCTCGCGAACATCACGTGGGCCACCAGCAGCGGGTAGTGCAGCCCGAATGTCGCGGGCACCCGCGTGCCGCCCGTGAAATAGGGCGGCAGCGAGAAGGCCAGGAACGCGACGACGACAACAGCGAGGGCAGGGGCCGGCCATCTGCGGCCTCTCGTGGTTGGTGCGTATGCCATACGCATTAGCGTACGGTATACGCACATGCGGTGTATAGCGATTACGCTGGCACGTGATGACGACCGACGAGCCGCTGCCCCGAGCGCTGGAGATCCTGTGGCGCGACGGGCCGGCGACCCGGCGCACCCGCGGGCTGAACCGCGAACGCATTGTCGCGGCGGCCATCGAGTTGGCCGATTCCGACGGGCTGGCCGCGCTGTCGATGGGTCGGCTGGCCGAACGGCTGAAGTGCGGAACCATGTCGCTGTACCGGCACGTGGCCAACAAGGACGAACTTCTCATGTTCATGTTGTCCACAGCGCCTGATCCACCCCCCAACACGAATCGCACGAATTGGCGTGGCGCGCTTACCGATTGGGCCTGCGGGCTGTGGGACGTCTATCACCGACACCCATGGGTGCTGCAGGCCACGGCGGCAGCCGGGCCTCCCGCGGATCCCGGACAGTTGGCGTGGCTCGATGCCGGCCTGGCCGCGTTAGAGGCCACCGAACTAGCCGAACGTGACAAGCTCGCCGCCGTGATGGCCGTGCTGCACTTCGTGCGCGGCGCCGTGGCGCTGGATATCGAGGGCGCACCGGACGACGCGCCCGAGTACCCCGCACTGCTGCGACGGGTGCTGGACCCCGCACGGTTTCCGGCGTTGGCGGCGGCAGTCGAGGCAGGGGTCTTCGACGACGCCAACGACGATCATCTCGCCGAGTTCCGCTCCGGTCTGGACCAACTGCTGGACGGCATCGACGCGAAAGTCGGCCGGCGCTAGCTGTCATATCTCGTCGTCGCGCCTCGTCAAGGACATATGGATACCGGACCGATCACCCTTATCAATGTCTTCGAAATCGACTCTCGCGACGTTGAATTGTTTCTGCGGGAATGGCAGGAACGCGCCCAGTTCATGGGCAGACAACCGGGCTTCCGCTCGCTACGGCTTCACCGCGCGCTGAATCCAGACTCGAGATTTCAGTTGATCAACGTCGCCGAGTGGGACAGTCCCGAGGCGTTGCAAACGGCGACAGCGCAGGGCTTCTTCCAGCAGAGCGCGCAGCGCTCCGTGCAGGACTTCGCCGTTACCGCCCATCCCGCGGTCTACCGCGTCGTCATCGAAGCCACCGCGGAGTAGCGATGCCAAGACCGTATCGAGTCGGCCTCTTTGTGCGAGCCAACAATGCCGTGATGCGATCGCTCATCCGAGCAGGCGCCAGGATCGGAACATTCGCTGTCCTGACGGTGCCCGGCCGCAGAACTGGGCGCCCGGTGCATGTTCCACTCGTCGTGTTCTCCGACGGCGGCAACCGCTATCTGGTTGCGTCGTACGGAATTGTCAACTGGGTGCGCAATCTTCGCGCCGCCGACGGCCGGGCAGAATTGCGCCGCGGCCATACAACCGAGAAGATCACGACGGTCGAACTGCCTCCCGAACAAGCAGGCCCGATCCTGCGCATCAGCCTGCAGAGCGGCCCGCCTGGCATACCGCGGCCGATCGTCCGCATCTTCCGGCGCTTCTTCGTGCTGCCGTATCTCGACGTCGACTTGAACTCGTCGGTCGACGACTTTGTGAGATCAGCCGTCAACCACCCAGTGTTTAGAGTGCAGCCCGGCGTGCAAAGTTAAGAACGGCTGTCTGGTCCGTGATCTCACGGTAGCTAGTGGCGCGGTAGATGTGCGAGAACATCGGGGCGGTGGGAGCATGCCGAGAGTGACGATCAGCAAGCCACAGACGATCTCTTATCCGGCGCCCGGCGCACGCCCGTACCGTCAAGACGACATCGCGGTCGACCCGCACGTGGTCGTGCTCTTCGGTGCGACGGGTGACCTGGCGAGACGCAAGTTGATACCCGGCCTGGCCTATCTGGACCAGTCCGAGCTCGCGCCGCACATCGAAATCGTCGCCACCTCGCTTGAGGACATCTCCACGGAGGAGTTTCTCGAGGTGGCCAAGGCGGCGATCGACGACTTCGGGACGCACAAACTCACCAAGGAGCAATGGTCCCGTTTCGCCGAAACGGTCACGTATGTGCCGCAGAGCGCCGGCCCCGAAGCGCTCGCCACCGCAGTCGCCAACGCGGAGACGAAGCTCGGATCCGGCGCCCGTCGGCTGCACTATCTGTCGGTGCCGCCGAAGGCCGCGCGTGCCGTGATCGAAATGCTGCGGGACGCGGACCTCGTTGACCACTCGCGCGTCGTGATGGAGAAGCCGTTCGGCACCGATCTGGCCAGCGCCGTCGCACTCAACGACTTCGTCCACGAGACGTTCCGCGAAGACCAGATCTTCCGCATCGACCACTTCCTCGGCAAAGAGGCCGCGCTGAACATCTTGGCGTTCCGCTTCGCGAACGGCCTGTTCGAACCGATCTGGAATCGCAATTTCATCGACCACATCCAGATCGACATCCCCGAGACCCTCGGCCTTGACGAACGCGCGAACTTCTACGAGAGCACGGGTGCCTACAAGGACATGGTGGTCACCCATCTTTTCCAGGTGATGGCGTTCGTGGTGATGGAGCCGCCGACTGCCTTGGAGCCCCGCGCCATCAGCGAGGAGAAAAACAAGGTGTTTCGGTCGATGCTGCCCGTGGACCCGGACAATGTGGTCCGCGGCCAGTTCACCGGGTACCGCGAATTAGATGGTGTGGCAAGGGATTCCGACACCGAGACGTTTATCGCCCTGAAGGTTGGCATTGACAACTGGCGATGGGCGGGCGTCCCCGTCTACCTGCGCACGGGCAAGCGGATGGCCGAGGGCATGCGGATCATCTCGATCGCCTTCAAGGAGGCGCCGCGCACGATGTTCGCGCCCGGGTCCGGTGTCGGCGCTCACGGCCCGGACCATCTGACGTTCGACCTCGCCGATAACTCCAAGGTGTCGCTGTCGTTTTACGGCAAGCGACCGGGCCCCGGCATGAAGCTGGACAAGCTGTCGATGCAGTTCTCGACGCAGGAGGTTGACACCGTCAGCGATGTGCTGGAGGCCTACGAACGGCTGATTCTTGACGCGATGCGCGGCGACCACACGTTGTTCACCACCGCCGAGGGCATCGAGTCGTTGTGGGAGCGATCGGCTGACCTGCTCGCCGACCCGCCACCCGCCAAGGCGTACCCGCAGGGGACATGGGGGCCCAACGCGATCCACCAGCTGATCGCGCCGAACGGATGGCGGCTACCGTTCGAGCGGGCGTGGCGCGAGGCCAAGAACAACGACTCGTAGGCGGCTCGGCGAAACAACAAAAGCCCCCGGGGTATCCGGGGGCCCTTGTGAAAGCGACTGACTACTTGGCCTTCTCGAGGATCTCGACGAGCCGCCAGCGCTTGGTGGCCGACAGCGGACGGGTCTCCATCAGCGAAACCCGGTCGCCGATACCGGCGATGCTGTCCTCGTCGTGCGCCTTGACCTTCGTCGTCGTCCGGATGATCTTGCCGTAGAGCGGATGGCTCTTACGGTCCTCCAGCTCGACCACGATCGTCTTCTGCATCTTGTCGCTGACGACGTAGCCGATCCGAGTCTTGCGTCGACCGCGCGGCTTCTCCTGACGCGGAGTGCGCTTGGGGCCCTTTGTCTCTGCCATTACGATTCCTCACCCGCGGGTCCGGAGGCCAGACCCAATTCACGTTCGCGCAGCACTGTGTACACACGCGCAATTTCCTGACGCACCGTACGAAGCCGACGGTTGTTGGCGAGCTGACCGGTTGCCATCTGGAAGCGCAGATTGAACAGCTCTTCCTTGGACTCGCGCAGACGATCCTTCAACTCGTCGTCGGTCAGTTCGCGAAGTTCGCCGGGACTCACTCCCACTGCCATCAGAAGTGCTCCTCTCGGGTCACGATGCGTGCCTTGATCGGCAGCTTATGAATAGCGCGGGTCAGTGCTTCTCGCGCGGTCTTCTCATCGGGGTAGCTCAGCTCGAAAAGCACTCGGCCGGGCTTGACGTTGGCGATCCACCACTCCGGCGAACCCTTACCCGAACCCATCCGGGTTTCGGCAGGCTTCTTGGTCAGCGGACGGTCCGGGAAGATGTTGATCCACACCTTGCCGCCACGCTTGATGTGCCGGTTGATCGCGATACGAGCGGACTCGATCTGCCGGTTGGTGATGTAGGCGTGCTCCAGTGCCTGGATGCCATAGTCACCGAAGCTCACCGACGTCCCGCCGCTGGCGACGCCGCGCTGCCTGGGGTGGTGTTGCTTCCGGTGCTTGACCTTGCGGGGAATCAACATGATTCAGCTCTCCGTATTCTCCGTGGTCGTTGCCTCAGCGGCAGCGGCCTCGGTTCCGGTCGTCGCCTCAGCGACCGCCGGCGCATCTTCGGTGCCCGTGGCGGCGCGGCCGGCCTCAGTGCTCGTCGCGGTGGTGCCCGACGCGCCACTTCGACGCGGGCGGGTGCCCGACGGACGCTCGCGGCGCGGACGATCGGCGCCCGACGGAACCGTCGCGGTCGCCTCACGCTTGCCACCGACGATGTCGCCCTTGTAAATCCACACCTTCACGCCAATCCGGCCGAAGGTCGTCTTGGCCTCGTACAGGCCGTAGTCGATGTCGGCGCGCAGCGTGTGCAGCGGCACCCGGCCCTCACGGTAGAACTCCGAGCGGCTCATCTCGGCGCCGCCGAGACGACCCGAGCACTGCACCCGGATGCCCTTGACGTTGGGCTGGCGCATCGCGGACTGGATGGCCTTGCGCATCGCGCGACGGAACGCCACGCGGTTCGAAAGCTGCTCTGCCACACCCTGAGCCACCAGCTGCGCCTGCGACTCGGGGTTCTTCACCTCGAGGATGTTGAGCTGCACCTGCTTGCCGGTCAGCTTCTCCAGGTCGGCGCGGATGCGGTCGGCCTCGGTGCCGCGGCGGCCGATGACGATGCCGGGCCGTGCGGTGTGGATGTCGACGCGGACCCGGTCGCGGGTGCGCTCGATCTCCACGTCGGCGATGCCGGCGCGCTCCAAACCGGTGGCCAGCAGCCGACGGATCGCCACGTCTTCCTTGACGTAGTCCTTGTATTGCTTGTCGGCGTACCACCGGGACTTCCAGTCGGTGGTGATACCGAGCCGGAAGCCGTGGGGATTGATTTTCTGGCCCACTACTCCGAGCCCTCCTTCGCTTCGTCAGAAGCTTCTGCAGCCTTCTTGGGTTCTGCGGACTTCTTGGCTGTGCTCGATGTCGCCGCCTTCGCGGCTCCGGAAGCCTTCTTCGCGTC
>DASRJA010000570.1:0-27966 GCA_035649695.1 Mycobacterium sp.
TGACCTGTAGGCCGCGCTCATGACGTCACCGCGGTGGGCACGATCTCGAGCGCCGCGATCAGGTCGCCGCGCAGGGTGAAGCGATTGGTCAGATCCACTTGGCCGCCGGGAAAGTTGCCCTCCAGGTGGGTGTACACCTCATAACGTTGCCCACCGTCAACCTCGCTGAGCGCTTGCGACCCGATCGTCGCGACGGTGTACTCGTAAGCGGTGGCGACACTTTCGCGCCACTGCCGAATCGCTTCCGCGCCACGCCAGTGCCGGTCCTCATCGAGCACCACGGCGTCCTCGGTGAAACACGCGACGATGGCGTCGATGTCGTCGCGGTCGGACGCGGCCAAGTAATTGGACACCACCGCCGGCAGCGATCCTGACGCGGCCAAGTCATCCAGACCTGTGTTCATGGGAACCCTCCTCGCAGTTACTGCTAGAATAGAAGCTAGTGACTTCTAAAACAGAAGTTAGCAGCTTCAAAGGTAGCAGTCAATGAGAGGAACGGGCGTGACATGGCTGAGAGGATCAGACTCGAGGACCGGGAGTGCCCGCTGTCGGCCACCCTCGGCCTGGTCGGCGAATGGTGGACGCTGCTCATCCTTCACGACGCATTCGACGGCTACACCCGCTTCGACCAGTTCCAGGACAACCTGGGCATTTCCTCAAGCCTGCTGACCAGCCGACTCAAGCGCCTGGTCGACGTCGGGTTGCTCGAACGGCGCCGGTACCAAACCAAGCCGGTCCGCCACGAGTACGTGCTGACCGAACTCGGCCGTTCCCTGCGGCCCGTGATCGTCGCACTCGCCGCGTGGGGCAACGCGCGCCTAGACCCGAGCCAGCGCAGCATGGTGCTCATCGACAGCGAAACCGGAGTCGAAGCCGAGCCGATTCTGGTCGACCGCACCACCGGGCGACCCGTCGACGGACCCGACTTCATCTTCACCGCTGGTCCCGCTGCCAGTCCGCCGTTCCGGGACCGCTACGCCGGTCGCCCCACCCCAGCGTCCGCCCCAGGGACTCCTCGGATAAAGAACGACGCCGCGAAACCCAGGGGCTCGACGAGCACTGATTGAACCGTCGCGGCTTCGACGATTCCGGTGCCGAGTTTCCGGCCGGTGGCGCGGGCCCGTCCGGGCAACATCGCGCCGGCTGCAGCGTAGGCGTCCAGCGGGTCGGACTGACCCGTGGCGCGGCGTTGACGGGGGTCGGGGCGATTCACCTCGACCACCCGCACCCCCTTCTCGGTGAGATGGCAGGCCAGCCCGGCGCCGTCGGTGCGCAGGCTTGGGCGGCCATTCGGGTTTGGTGGCAGGTCTCGCCTGGGTCGGGATCATTACTGCACCGGGTGATCATCGTCGGCGAGGGGGACGGTGATGGCTTGGTCGATCAGGTCGGCGAGGTTGGCCTCGGCATCGCTGCGGTTGGCGATATGAGTGGGATCGAGCCCTGCCTCATCGGCGGTGCGGTCGATGGGGATCTGCTGTTCTGCCACATCGGCTTCGGGCTTGTCCTCGGTGAGCGGGACATCCTCAGCGTTCGTCCTGATTGCTCCCCGTTCGTGTTCGTGCGGCCGGCCGCGGCCCGGTTTGGTGGGGTGTGGCTTGACATGAGCCGGGCATTGTCGGATTCGAGCTGGGCGATGCGGTGTTCAAGGCCGAGGATCTGCCGACTACGTCCCGAAGTACTCGTGGATTTGGCGGATCGCCATCGAGCCCTCGCCGACCGCGGAGGCCACCCGTTTGACCGATCCGCGACGGACGTCGCCCGCTGCGAACACACCGGGCCGACTGGTCTCGAGCGTCATCGGCTGGCGTTGCGTTCGCCCCTGATTGCGGTCGGTGTCCGAGTAAAGCGCGGCCGGGCCGGTCGGCACGTAGCCGTGGTCGTCGAGCTCGATAGCGCCGGCGAGCCACGAGGTGTTGGGATCGGCGCCGATGAAGACGAACAGGGCGCGGGTCTGGATCGTTTGATGCTCGCCGGTCCGTTTGTCCTCCGTCACCACTGCCGTGAGTGCACCGTCTCCGTGCACCTCCCGGATCTCGGTGCACGACCGAACAGTCACGCGGGGGTGCCGGTTGATCTGGTCGACGAGATACCGGGACATACTCGTGTTCAGGTCGTCGCCGCGGATCACCACATACACCTGGGAAACCCGCGCGGCGAGGAAGATCGCCGCCTGGCCCGCGGAGTTACCACCCCCGACAATGACGACGGGACCCGTACCGCACATCAACGCCTCTTGAAAGGTGGCGGCGTAGTACACGCCGTTGCCCTCATACGATTCGATTCCCGGTACGGCGAGCCTGCGATACCGCGCTCCCGTGGCTAGCACGACGGCACGGGCGACCACCGACGCGTCATCGGCGAGTCGGAGCAGATGGTGTCCGCCGTCAGATTCCAGCCGGGTAACCTCCGCGGAGACGATGATCCGCGCGCCAAACTTGCCGGCCTGCAGAGCGGCCCGTTCGGCCAGGTCGGCTCCAGAGATGCCGCCCGGGAATCCGAGGTAGTTCTCGATCCTCGATGACGTCCCGGCCTGCCCGCCGGTTGCGACCCGCTCCATAGCCGCGGTGATCAGACCGTCCGAGGAGCCATACACCGCCGCGCCCAGTCCGGCCGGACCAGCGCCCACAACAACGACGTCGGATTCGTCGGGCACTGTGTCGGGCACCGACAGCCCGACCCGGCGGGCCAGCTCGGTGTTGGTCGGGTTCCGCAGCACCTCACCGCCCCAGATCACCACGGGAGTGTGTCGCGGCGATACTCCGAACCGCTGCAGCAGCCGCTCGGCGTGCTTGTCACGTTCCAGGTCAATCCATCTGTGCGGTAACCGGTTTCGCGCAGCGAATTCTCGCAGCCGCAAGGTATCGGGGTCATAACAGGAGCCGATGATCCGGAACCCGGTTCCTTCCTGAATCAGCAGCGAGCGGCGTAACAGGTATGCACGCAGGATGAGGTCACTGAGCAACGGATCGTGGGCGACCAATTCCCGCACCCGCTCGGTCGGTACTACGAGTACTTCGCCGGGTTCCACCACTTCGGCGGTGTAGAAGGCGGCTTGGCCTTCGAGGTCGCCGAGCTCCCCGAGGAACCGCCCGGGGCCATGTACCCGGATAATGTGCCGATTGCCCGCGTCGTCGGTAGTGGTGACGGCGACTTTGCCGGACAGAATGACGAAGAAGTAGTCGGAGCGCTCACCCTCGCGGACAAGCGTTTCGCCCGTGTCGACGGCGCGCCGGGCGCCGCCTGCCTCGAGGGTGGCAATCTGATCGTCAGACAGTCGCGGGTACGCGCCGTAGATGTCGGGGGTTTCCGCCGGCGGAGTCGAGGCGCGCTGGTCGGTGGCGACCTCAGACATAGTTCTCATGGACATAGCACCACCGCCATGTCGGTCCCGGCTCCATGGATTGCACGATCGGGTGGCCCACCGTGTGCGCGTGTGCCCGGGCATGCCGCATCGGTGACGAGTCGCAGCAACCGACATGCCCGCACGTCAGGCACAGCCGCAGATGCACCCACGGTGTGCCGTGCCGCAGACATTCCTCACAGCCGTCCGTGTGCGGGCGCACCTGGCGAATCGCCGCGACGTGTGGGTCTATACCTACGGATGTCATGACCGTGCCTCCTTCGCGCTGTCGGCCGACAGTGCCTTGTCCAGCCAATTGCGCAGCGCCGCAACGGGAGCGGCACCCGCTTGCCGCGCCAGTATTTGCCCGTGGTCAAGGAGCAGCAGTGTCGGCACCGCCTGCACCGTGAACCGCTGCGAAATCGTCGGTGCCTTATCCACGTCGACCTTGACCAGTTTGAGTTGTCCGGCGCGTTCGGTGGCGAGCTGTTCGAGTGCCGGACTCACCATGCGGCACGGTCCACACCAGGTCGCCCACAGGTCGACAAGTACTGGAACCGAAGACTTTTCGGCAACGTCAGCGAAGTCCGCATCGCCGGCCGCAGCGATCCACGGCAGCCACTGGTGACAGTTGGCGCACCGGGGCTTACCCGCGGCCGCCGCGGGTACCCGGTTGCGTTTTCCGCAGTGCGGGCATGTCAGGATGTCTGTTTCCATGGCGCCTTCTCCGTCAGGCCGCCAGGGCCGGTTCCGAATAGTCCACGGCGAGTTCGCCATTCTCCACGGTGACGCGGATCTTGCCACCGCCCGTGATGTCGCCGCGTAACAACGCCCGGCCGATCTTGGTTTCTACCTCGTGGGCGATGTAGCGGCGCAGCGGTCGCGCGCCGTACACCGGATCGTAGCCGTGTTCGGCGATCATCCGGCGTGCGTCCGGGGAGATGTCGAGCTCGATTTGCCTCTCCGCTAACCGATCCCGCAGCTCGGTCAGCTGCAGCTGGACGATCCGTTCGATCTGCGGCATCGATAGCGGCGTGAACAGCACGATGTCGTCGACGCGGTTGAGGAACTCGGGCCGGAAGTGTCCGCGCAACTCGGCCATCACCCGGTCGCGCGCGTCGGGCTTGATCTCGCCGTCCGCGGTGACGCCGTCGAGCAGGTGGTGCGATCCGATGTTGGAGGTCATGATGACCACCGTGTTGCGGAAGTCGACCTGACGTCCCTGTGCATCGGTGAGCCGGCCGTCGTCGAGCACCTGCAGCAGGGTGTTGAACACATCGGCGTGCGCCTTTTCGATCTCGTCGAGCAGCACCACCGAGTACGGCTTGCGACGCACAGCTTCGGTGAGCTGGCCGCCCTCCTCGTAGCCGACGTATCCCGGTGGCGCACCGACCAACCGGCTCACCGTGTGCCGCTCCTGGTATTCGCTCATGTCAAGCCGAACCATGTTGTCCTCGCTGTCGAACAACGCGGCGGCCAGCGTCTTCGCGAGCTCGGTCTTACCGACCCCGGTGGGTCCGAGGAAGATGAACGAGCCGATCGGGCGGCGCGGATCCCGGATTCCGGAGCGGGCCCGAATCACCGCATCGGAGACCAGCTGGACAGCCTCATCCTGGCCGATCACCCGCTCGTGCAGTATCTCGTCGAGCCGCAGCAGCTTTTCCCGTTCACCCTCCTGCAATCGCGCGACCGGTATGCCGGTCCATGCGGCCACGATTTCGGCGATCTCGTCCTCGGTTACGACCTCGCGCAGCAAGGGCTTTTCGCCCTGCTTGGACTGCAGCTGTTCCTCTGCCGCTTGCAGTTTGCGCTCCAGTTCGGTGATCTGGCCGTAGCGCAATTCGGCGGCGCGGTTGAGGTCGTAGTTGCGTTCGGCTTCTTCGGCCTCGTGCCGTAGTTGCTCGAGTTGCCCACGCAGTTCCTGTACCCGCCGGATGGCCTGCCGTTCGGCATCCCATTGCGCGTGCCGGGCGTCGGCCTCCGCTCGCAGATCGGCCAATTCTTTGCGAAGTTCCTCCAGACGGGACTTGCTGGCCGGGTCGGTTTCCTTGGCGAGCGCCGCCTCCTCGATCTCGAGCCGGGTGACCCGCCGGGTGATTTCGTCCAACTCGGCTGGCATCGAGTCGATTTCGGTGCGCAGCCGGGCACAGCCCTCGTCCACCAGGTCGATCGCCTTATCGGGCAGGAAGCGGTCGGTGATATAGCGATGCGACAGCGTTGCGGCCGCTACCAGGGCGGCATCCTGAATCTTCACCCCGTGGAACACCTCGAGGCGTTCGCGCAGCCCGCGCAGAATCGAAACGGTGTCCTCGACGTCAGGTTCGTCGACCAGCACGGTCTGGAACCGGCGCTCCAGCGCGGCGTCCTTTTCGATGTGCTTGCGGTATTCGTCGAGGGTGGTGGCGCCGATCATGTGCAGCTCACCGCGGGCGAGCATCGGCTTGAGCATGTTGCCGGCGTCCAGCGACCCCTCCGTCGCCCCGGCGCCGACCACAGTGTGTAACTCGTCGACGAACAGCAGAATCTGGCCCTCGCCGGCCTTCACCTCCGACAGCACCGCCTGCAGCCGTTCCTCGAATTCGCCGCGGTACTTGGCCCCTGCCACCAGTGAGCCCATGTCGAGGGAGAATATTGTCTTGTCGCGCAGGCCTTCTGGGACGTCGCCGCGCACGATGCGCTGGGCCAGGCCTTCGATGATCGCGGTCTTGCCGACGCCGGGGTCGCCGATGAGCACAGGGTTGTTCTTGGTCTTGCGGCTGAGGATCTGGATCACCCTGCGGATCTCGGCGTCGCGTCCGATCACCGGGTCCAGCTTGCCGGCGCGGCCTTCGGCGACCAGGTCGCGGCCGTACTTCTCCAGCGCCTCGTAGGCGCCCTCCGGGGTCGCGGAGGTGACCCGCTGGTTGCCGCGGACCTTGGTCAGCGCAGTCAGGAACGAGTCTCGAGTCACGTTGTGGGAGGCGAGAATCCGTCCGGTGGCACTCGCCGAACCCTCTTCTGCGAGGGCGATGACAAGGTGCTCCACCGATACGTATTCGTCCTTGAGCCGCTTGGCTTCCCGCTCGGCGGCCTCCAGCAGGTTCGCCAGGCGCCTGGTGACAGAAACCTGGCCCGGCGTGGCGCCGGGGCCGCTGACCTTCGGACGCCGGTTCAACTCGCGTTCCAGGTCGGCGCGCAGCGCCGCGGTGTCGGCGCCCGTCTGATCAAGCAGCCGCGGTACCAGACCCTCGGGCTGGTCGATCAGTGCCATCAACAGATGTTCACCATCGACCTCGATATGACCCATCCGGGTCGCGATGCTCTGCGCTTCGGCCAACGCCTCCTGTGACTTCTGCGTCAGCTTGTTGATGTCCACCGCGATGTCCTCCTTCGGCGAGAATCGGATTCCAGCTCTTCGATGTGGTCCAGCAGGTCGAGCACCAGCCCGATTGCCGCGTAGTTCAGTCCGAGACCGGTCCTCAACCGCTGGATGCGGCCGACTGTCACCAACGCAGAAGGTTCGAACCGGAGATCGCCGCGGGCATCCTGCTGGCAAGCGACGAGGCCGAGCGCCACCAGTCGGCGCACCATGTCGGGATGCAACGCGCAGCGTGTTGCAAAGTCGTCGAGCTGCATTCCGGGCCGCCGCGCCAGGACATAGCGTGATGCGGTCATTGTCCCCTCCTGGGGTCGAACGTGGACTCCGCCGCCAGTTGCTCGAACAGCTCGCGTTCCCGCGCAGTGGGTTTCGGTGGCACCATCACCTTGATTTCTGCGTAGAGGTCGCCTGCGGCACCGCGCGGGTTGGGCATGCCTTCGCCGCGCAGCCGCAACCGCCGGCCGGTCGACGACCCTTGCGGCACCTTAACTTTCGCTTCGCCGCCGGGAGTTCGAATAGCGACAGTGGTCCCCAGCACCGCCTCCCATGGCGACACCGGCAGATCGACGGTGACGTCGCGTCCGTCGAGCCGGAATCGGGGATGCGGCTTGATGCGCACCCGCAGGTACAGATCTCCGGCCGGTCCATCGCCGCTACCTCGGCCGCCCTCTCCCGCCAGCCGTATCCGCTGACCGTCGATGACACCCGCGGGAATGTTTACCCCGTAATTGCGGCCATCTAGTGAGATCTGCCGTCTGCCGCCCCGGTAGGCCTCCTCGACGGTCAGCTCCAGCAGCGCTTCCTGGTCGGCACCCGGAATCGGCCCGAATCCGCCACTGCCGCCGAACATGTCGCCGAAAAGGTCCTCGATGTTGATGCCGCCGGCGCCGCCGAAGCCCTGGCCGTAGCGCACCCGCGCGCCGGAGGGCCCTGCGCCGCCGAAGCCACCGGCACCGGCGCCCACCCGCTCTTCCCAGTCCTCGGGCACCTTCCGGAAGTCTTCGCCGAATCGGTCGTAGCGCTTGCGGGTTTCGGGGTCCGACAGCACGTGATAGGCCTCGTTGACCTCCTTGAAGCGTTCTTCGGCCGCTGGATCTTTGTTGACGTCGGGGTGATGCTTGCGGGCCAGTGTGCGGAACGCCTGCTGGATCTGATCGGCGGTCGCGTCCCGCGACACCCCGAGGACTTCGTAGTAGTCGCGGGCCACCCGATCTCACTCCTCGCGTCGGCTGACCACCACGGCCGCCGGCCGCAGTTGCCTCGATCCGTCGCCGTAGCCCGGTCGAAGTACTTCGACAACCGTCCCGGGCGCGCTGTCCGGGTGGTCCACCACACCGACCACCTCGTGACGCTGCGGGTCGAAGGGCACCCCTGTCTCCGCATCGCGCGGATAGCCGAGCTGCTCGAGAACCTGTAGCGCTTGTTCGAGAATGCTCCGCACGCCCTCGACGACCGCGTCGGACTGGTCACCCGTGTGGGCGATCGCCCGCTCCAGGTTGTCCACGACGGGCAGCCAGGCGCCGGCCACCCTGGATCGTTCCGTTGTTCGTTCGCGGTCCAGTTCGCGCGCATACCGCTTGCGCAGGTTGTCCAGATCGGCGACCGCGCGTCGCCAGCGGTCCTCGAGCTTGGCCAGCTCGGTGTCCGAATCAGGTTGGGAGGCAACCGCTTCAGGCGGACTTTCGTCTACCCGGTCATCGTTTTCATCGGTCTTGGAATGTTCTGTCGAACTGACCATGGCGGCTCAGCCCCGGTCGAACTCGGCGTCGACCACGTCGTCGTCACCGACTGGAGAGCCCCGGCCGTCGCCGGATGGTTGCCCGTTGCCGCCACCGGACGGCATTGGTTGTAGCCCGTAAAGCACCTGCTGCAGTTCAGATGTCAGCGATTGCACCCGGTCCATCGGTGCGTCTTCCTTGACGGCTTGCCGAGCGTCGGCGACCAACATCTCGGCGCGGGCCCGGTCGTGCGGCGCCGCCGAGTCGCCCAGCTCGGCGAGCCGGCGCTCGACTTGGTAAGCCGCCGAGTCGAGTTCATTGCGTGCATCGACCTGCTTGCGCAACTGTTCGTCCTCGCGACGGTTGGCTTCGGCCTCGGCGAGCATCCGGTCGACCTCGCTCTGATCGAGGTTGGACTGTTCGCTGATAGTGATGCCCTGCTCGGCGCCGGTGTCCTTGTCGCGTGCGGTGACATGCAGGATGCCGTTGGCGTCGATGTCGAAGGTGACCTCGATCTGTGGCTCACCGCGGGGGGCCGGGCGGATGTTCTCCAGCTTGAACCTGCCGAGTACGCGATTATCCGTGGCCATCTCGCGTTCACCTTGCAGCACAACGATATCCACGGCGGGTTGGTTGTCCGCCGCGGTGGTGAACACCTCGCTGCGCCGGGCCGGGATGGTGGTGTTGCGCTCGATGATCTTGGTCATCACGCCGCCGGCGGTCTCCACACCCAGCGAGAGTGGGGTGACATCGAGCAGCAAGACGTCGGAGACCTCGCCCTTGAGCACGCCCGCCTGGATCGCGGCGCCCAGCGCGACCACCTCGTCCGGGTTGACGGTCATGTTCGGGTCCTTGCCGCCGGTGAGCCGGCGGACCAGGGCCTGGACGGCGGGGATGCGGGTCGACCCGCCGACCAGGATGACCTCGTCGATGTCGTTGGCCGTCACTTTGGCGTCGTCCATTGCCTGCTTGACCGGACCCATGCAGCGCTCCACCAGATCGTGCGTGAGTTCGTCGAACTTCGATCGATTGATGGTCATGGTGAGGTGCTTGGGGCCGTTGGCGTCGGCAGTGACGAACGGCAGGTTGACCTGCGTCTGTGTCACCGACGACAGTTCCACCTTCGCCTTCTCGGCCGCCTCGAACAGCCGCTGCAGCGCCTGCGAATCTTTGCGCAGATCGATGTTGTTCTCGCGCTGGAACTCGTCGGCCAGATAGTCCACGAGCCGGCGGTCGAAGTCGTCGCCACCCAGATGGGAATCACCTGCGGTGGAGCGAACCTCGACCACCCCGTCACCGACGTCGAGAAGGCTGACATCGAACGTGCCGCCGCCGAGGTCGAAGACCAGCACGGTCTCGTGGCCCTTTTTGTCCAGTCCGTAGGCCAGCGCCGCGGCGGTCGGCTCGTTGATGATGCGCAGCACATCCAGCCCGGCGATCCGGCCGGCATCCTTGGTGGCGTTGCGTTGCGCGTCGTTGAAGTACGCCGGAACGGTGATCACCGCTTCCTTGACCCGTTCACCGAGGAACTTGCCGGCGTCGTTGACGAGTTTGCGCAGCACTTGCGCGCTGATCTCTTCGGGCGAGTACTGCTTGCCGCGCACGTCAAACCGGGCGGCGCCACCGTCGCCCTCGATGACGTCGAAGCTGACCGCCTTGGCTTCCTCCGATATTTCATCGAAGCGGCGACCGATGAATCGTTTCGCCGAGTAGATGGTGCCCTTCGGGTTCATGATCGACTGCCGCCTGGCCAGTTGCCCGACCAGGCGCTCGCCGTTTTCCGTGAAGGCCACCACCGACGGGGTCGTTCGCGCGCCCTCGGCGTTGGGAATCACAATCGGCTCCCCGCCCTGCCAGGCGGCGATCACCGAGTTCGTTGTCCCGAGATCGATGCCTACCGCTGTTGCCATCGTCTATTCCTTTCGTTTGCCGCTGGCGAGGAGTTGCAGAGCGCGATCGGCAACCCCCAAGTCCGCGACGACGTCGTAATGCTTGGGTCGCAGCCCACTAACGGAGTGGAAATCGCGTTGGCCGCGCTGCAGCGCATGCACGAGCAGCCCGGACAAGGCGCCCACGATGGCGCCGAAGACCAGGCCGTAGCCGGCCAGCACCAGGGCGGAGATCAATGGTTCGATCCAGTTGAACAGCCCGAAGATCCACCCGATCAGCGCGCCGACCAGGGCGCCGGAGCCAGCACCGCGCAGCGCGGCGGTGCCGTAGTTCATCCGGCCGAGGATCTGTTCCACGTACTCCAGTTCCCGGCCGACGATGGCCACCTGGTTTACCTCGAAACGCTGGTCGGACAGGTAGTCGACCGCGCGTTCGGCTTCGGCGTAGTTGTCGAAGGTGGCGATCACCTGGCGGGCGGGCTCATTGGGCCGCACCGCCGATCTCGCAACCGTCGAATGCTCAGCCATCACTCCCCCTATCCCTGTAGGCCATACGCACTAAAACCATGGCTTCCCCGAAGTGGCGAAAGTCGTTACACGGAAGCGCCGACACCAGGGGAAAGCAGCGCACACCCTGTAACGCGCCGTAATTCGCTCCCAAACGAGGAGTCTGGCAACCCGTAGCGGCTGTCGCGTGCTCCCGGTGAGCCGAAAATCTGGACTCTGATTCGTCCTGTCAGCACCACCCTGGAGTAGGGCTGCGTTTCGGACGCCGGGTGGGCACTCTCGGACCCGGAAAGGCGGTTCGGAACGCCAACTTCGGGTATGCCGTTCCTCGTGACGCCTTAGCGGACCCCTCCGGCCGCGGTGGCTCGAGAGCCACTCCAACATGAACGATGAATCGCACAGCCCGGCACAGGGCACCCGCCAGGCCGAACAGGCTTCGCCTGGGGGTTTGGTCGCGCTGTCGCGTGTCACTTTCGATGACTCCGACGCCGGCGAGATCTTCCGCGAAGCGACCGCCGCCGTCGGCGGACTCGCATCCTGCCAGGTCGAGGCCAGTTACCGGTCGGTGAACGGCGGATTCGTTCGCTTTCCACCATCCCAGCCGGCACACCCCGACATCGAACGGCACCGCGAGTCCGGCTGGGATGGCCACGTTGACACAAGAGACGGCCGGTGGGGGTGGGCGTTCCCGCTGAGTCACCGAAGCACCGTCAACGGGTGTTTGGTGGTCAGTGCCGCCAGTGCACCGTCGAAAGATCAGATCCAGTTGCTGACCATCCTGGCCCAGCAGACCGGCGCCGCGCTGGCACATGCCGCAATGCATGACCGCGACTCCGGTGATGCGGCGAAGCTGACAAAATTGAACGCCGATCTGAAGGTAGCGAACCGTGAACTCGGCACAACGGTGACGCGGCTACAGCGGCAGACGAACGTGCTCGAAGTATTGAGCACGGCGCTGGCCGCGGGAATGGGCGAGCAAGGTATCGCAGATGCACTGAATGACCTGACGGGGCATTCGGTGGGTATCGAGGATCGGTTCGGCAACCTGCGCTGTTGGGCCGGACCCGGACAACCTCACCCCTACCCCAAACAGCTCACGGACGAGCGCGAACTCCTACTGCACGAGCTGGCCGTACAAACCGGTCAGGCACGAATCGGAGGGCGAGTACTCACACTTGTCCAGCCACGGGCCGAGATCCTCGGTGTCCTCGCTTTGAACGACCCGGACGACACGGTGACCGAGGACGACTTGCTTGCCCTGCGCTATGGCAGCACCGTTTTGGCGCTGGAGCTTGCCCACCAGCGAGCCGTCGCTGAGATCGAACTCAATGTGCGCCGCGATCTTGTCGACGATCTGTTGGCCGGCACCGACCAGGACGGGGCCTACGCTCGTGCCGACGCCCTTGGCCATGACCTACGACGGCCCCACCATGTGGTGGTGATGCAAACTACCGGTCGCACCGAGAGCACGCTGACAATCGCCGCCGGGCGCGCCGCGACCGCGTTGCATCTGAACTACCTGCTCGGGCGTCATGCAGGTCTGGTTGTGCTGCTCACCGACGGCCGCCCGGACCCGCGGGCGTTGCACCACTCGATCAGTGAAACCCTTGGCAGGACGACCAGCGTGATCGGCATCGGCTCTCGATGCACGGTGCCCGACGATTTTCCGCAGTCCTTCATGGAAGCGCGTCGCGCCCTCAATATCCGACTGCGCTCGGTGAACCCGGAGGGCGCGGCGGCGTTCGACGAACTCGGTTTCTATCGCATCATCGACGCCGCCCATGGCGGCGGCGAGGTCGAAAGTTTCGTGCGCGAATGGCTGGGCACACTCCTGGATTACGACGACAGCAAGAACTCCGAACTGGTGATGACCCTGAGCGATTACCTGGAGTGCGGGGGGAATTATGACGAATCCGCGGCTGCACTCCACATTCATCGCAGCACGCTTCGTTACCGGCTGGCGCGCATCGCTGAGCTCACCGGCCACGACCTCCGCAAGGTCGATACCCGGTTCAACCTGCACGCCGCGACGCGGGCGTGGCGATTCCTGAACCCTGATAGCTGACCGGAAACCCGCTGCAACGGGGCGTCTAGGGTGAGCCGTCGCCCGACTCACTCACCGTGATCTTGCTTGACTTGGTGCTCTCGGCCTTCGGTACGTAAACGGTGAGCACGCCATAGGCCAACGACGCCTCGATGTCGCCGTCCCGACGGTAGCCCGGCAGCGTGACGCGCAACTCGAACTCACCGACTCGTCGCGTACGGCGGCGGAACAAACCCTCGTGCTTGCGCTCCTTCACCTCGCCGGTCACCACCAACTCGTCGCCGTTCAGATTGACATCGACGTCCTCGCGCCGCACACCAGGAAGCTCGACCTCGATGACATACGCGCTATCGGTCTCGACGACGTCGGCCGCCGGCAACCAGGCACCATCACCGGTGAGGCCACCGAACACCGACTGCGCCAGCCGATCCATCTGCGCATAGAGATCCTCGAACTCGCGCAACGGACGCCACTGCGCCTGACTAGCAGAACCTTTCACGGACAGAGTCATGTCAGCTCCCCTTCTAATTCATCAGCGGCTGTTGTCAAAGACTGCCCCGTCGATGCGGGCGGGCGCCTCGCACTGTCGGGACGATTTCAGGCCCGCGATTTCACACGCTGGGGTCACTCACGATCGGTGGGGACCGTCGGCATCAGAACACCAGCCGGAACAGCGTGAACACCCGGTTCCAGTGCTCAGTCGACGGGTTGGACACCGTCGTGTCCACCACGCGAAACGAACGGGCCAGCGCGATACTCAACCCGCCGAACAACTCTGGCAGCAGCTGCTCGGTTTCCTCAGCGAACGCAACGTCCCCAGGTGGTTGCCGCACCACCTGGCGCAGCAGCTCACGGATCTCCTCGGCCTCCTCGAGCTTGTCGAACTCGCGCATTCGCTCCTGGACGCCCTTGGTGATCGGAAGGTCCTGCGCCGCAATCACGTCACGCCCGTTCCACTTGGCCGAGTTGCGCCCCGCGATAGCAATGTCGTCGATCTGCTCGTCGACGAACTCCCGGAAGCGACGTACGTCGTTCTTGTCGATGTTGATGCTTGCGACCGAGCGGAAGAACCGTTCGAACACCGAAATACCCGACGGATGGGTCACTCGATACCTCCGTTCCAAAGATCCAGACTGGCCCGAGCAGGCCAACACTCAACGTTGGCACTGTTGTCGGTGACCCCGAACCGGACCCGCAGGTGCAATCTCGCCAGGCCGGTTCGGCCTCACAGGTCAAGAGGCACCAGGGAACGCACGTCGGACGATGTAGCGGACAAGCCGCTTGCCGCGCGCACATGCTGTTTCTGCGTGCCTACCCTCAGCGGTGTTTTTCGATCCGCCGGTCCGGTATCGACATCACCGGATTATCCAGCAGCGCAACGGTTCTGGTGTGCAGAGCGTCCCCCTCTCGGCCTGTAATGTGTGCCCGCACAGTTGCTCACCCAGGTCACCTCGCAACGCCTCGCGCAGCCGTGCCACCTCCTCCAGCGCCGCATCGTCGACCGGCTTACCAGACCGGCCCCACAGCACCGTGCGCAGCTTTCTCTGCGGTGCGCGCCGGGTCGGGCGTTCTTCGTGGCCTGGTTGAGAGCCGGTTCGGGCCCACCAATCCACCCTGCACTGTTGTTCAGACATTCCCCGCGGTGTCGGTATGGTCGGCGGCGTCGTGTGATCCGCGTGCAGGGGCGTGTCTGATGACGGCGGGGGCGGACCGGGCGCGAGGTGACATTGGGGACTGAGTCGTTCGCAGCGTGTGGACCGGTCGTGGGGAGACATCAAATTTGATACGAACGAGAAGATCGGCTCTAGCTGGGGGCGCGCTCCGCAACTATGACCGTGATCTCTTGGGTCTTGGCTCCGCGGAGCACGGTCAACTGGACGCGGTCGCCCGGTTTGGTGCTGCGAAGTGCGGCTATGAGCTCCTCTGCCGTCGCGGTTTCCTGACCGTTGAACGCGATGACGATGTCACCCGGTTGGATGCCTGCCTCCGCTGCCGGACCTGGGGTCGCGACCTGCATGGCGACCACACCACTAGTGCGGCTGATTCCCAGCAGCCGGGCAATCTCCGAGGTCAGGGTGGCGGGCTGAATACCGATATAGGCGTGGCGGGCGGTCCCGGTGGCCAACAGCTGGTCGGCGACGTCGACGACGGTCGCGGCGGGGATGGCGAAACCTAGGGCTACCGCACCCGCTGTCGGTGGAATGTAGGCCACGCTCATACCTACAACTTCGCCTTGCGCATCGAGTACTGCACCCCCAGAGTTACCCGGCGAGATGGCGGCGTCGGTCTGGATTAGGTCTACCAACGGTGCGCCGGTGGAAGCCGACCCGGGGATCTGGCGGTGTAGTCCCGAGATGATGCCGGATGTAACTGTGGCCTCGAATCCCAGCGGGCTGCCCATGACTACGGCGAGCTCACCGACCTGCGGCAGCGGCTTCTGAAATGTCGCAGCGGGCAGGCCCGTACGGTTGGCTTGGATGACAGCGAGGTCGGAAACCTCATCGGCGCCACGAACCTTTCCCGGCACCTGCTGCCCATCGGCGAGGGCTACGGTGACGTCCTGCACGCCGGCGACCACATGAGCATTGGTGACGATTGTGCCGTCGTCTTTATAGACAATGCCGCTGCCCACACCGCTTTCGGTGAGCACCGTGACGACCGAGGGCTCGACCCGTCGGACCAGTGCCGGTAGATCCGCCCCCGCAGTCGTGGCCGGGGCCGTCGAACTGGGGGGTGCCGCGGGAAGGCCGGTCGAGCCGGAGTTGGTCGAGCTGCTGCATGCGGCGAGAAAGGTGACCGTGACGGCAAGCAGCCGCAGTATCCAACCCCAGGACCGTACGGTCGACGATGGGTGCATCAGCTTTTCGCCTCCGTTTCCACACAATGACTTCCGTGCCGGTAACCGCGGCCCAGCACTCCGCCAGGCAGCGCCCCTACGGGATCGACGCGCACCCCGACGAATTTCGGTCGGGTGTCCCTTCGGGGCCACACCAGCCCGTTACCGACGCGGCCGCTTGTATAAGAACCTTCGCACCTCAACGCCGAGATCGACATGGTCCTGTCAGTCCCAAGCCCAATGGACGCACCTGGCCCGACAGGCCGAAGAAACCCAACTCATGCTGCGCCAAAGTGTTTCCGTGTCGGGTGTGCGAGTCGCCGTGATGACGTTGAATCGACCGCGTGTGAGAGGGCGACCCGGGGCCAGATCACGACAAGGAGGGCTCACATCGGGACGCGGAAACAGATCATTTTGATCGGCGCTAGCGCCGTGGCGGTGTTGGTCGTCTCCGCCGCCTGCAACAAGGTCGACACCGGCCGCCAGGACCCCGCGGGTCAGATTACGTCGACGACCGCCACCGCGTCCGGCACGACGCCGACGGCAGGCGCCGAGGCGCATAACAATGCCGACGTCTGGTTCGTGCGCCAGATGATTCCCCACACCACCAGCAGGCGATCGAGACGAGTGACATCGTCCTGGCTAAACACGGCATCGATCCCCGCGTGACCGAATTGGCCAACACGATCAACGCCGCACACGATCCGCAGATCCAGCAGATGCAGGACTGGCTCAACCAATGGGGCAATCCACCCATACCGACGATGGCACCCGGCGACATGCAAATGCCTGCACATGGCGGCATGCCGGGCACGCTGTCTGAGCGGGAATTGAACGCGTTGAGAGAGGCCGAGGTCGTCGACACAAACAGGCTGTTCCTGACACAGATGATTGCACACCACGAGGGCGCAATCAGCTTGGCGCAGACCGAAATCGAGGAAGGTCAGTCTCCACCGGCGGTCGCGATGGCGCGGTCGATCGTCATCACCCAGCAGCGGGAGATTGACACCATGAAGGGCATTCTCGCCTCGTTGTAGCTACGTCATCATCCCGCGAAGGCCGGGACAATTTCAGGGTGCCAGCGGTGGCTTCATCGAGCAACGCCTCGCGTCGGCTGCGCCACGCCGCCTGGCGGGAAGGTCTTGGACCTGAAACCGCCGCCACACGTGCGCGTTCCTGGGCGGCGGCGTGTATGGAACGAACCCGGCCCCCTCGTCCCACTCGGCGCCCAGCCGGTCAAGGGTCTTGATGTCGGCCGGCTCGGTCGCGTTTATCTGTAGGCCCTGTCGGGGTGTATTCGACTGTGTCTCATGGTGTGTGATGAGTCGTGTTTGTCCAGGGGAACACTTTTATCTGCGGGGCTGTGTCTTGTGATCGTGGGCAGCCCGCGGCGTCCTCATCCAACTCGACGCACTACCCGAGCGAGGTGATCATGACCGCCCGTCGTCATGGGAGGGTGGGTGGCCAACCCGAGACGAGATCACCCAAGCCGTCAGGAATCTGTGGACCGGCGACCCGTGGCAGTACACCGAGATCACCGTCAGGGTGCTGGGTGAAGTTGAGAACATTCGCGCGTGGAACGAAAAAGCTGACACGTGAGGGGAGCCGCTGTTAGTTCCAGTAACTGGGGGCTCCGGCGCGATTGCGTTCGGGTGTGCTGGGCGACCTGGTGGGCGTGTTGAATCGTTAGGGCCATCCTTGTTGGCGTGAGTGCCCGATGTCGTGTGCTGGGGCGGGGGCTATTTGAATGGTCAGTTGCAGGGCGGGGAGCAGGTTGACCAGTTCGTCGAGTGTGAATTCGTCGATGTCGGCTTGGAGGAGTTGGGTCACCCTCGGGCCGGTGAGGTGGAGAACGGCGGCTGCTTGAGCCGCGGTGAGGCGTTGTTGTGCGATGCGTTTGGTGATGGCGGTGATCAGTGTTTGGCGCGCTGATCGGATCGCTGGCTTGTCCTCGTCGGGCGCAGTGTCATCGGGTAGGCAGCTCGTTGAGATGCATCGGTCGACGTGCGGTTGATCGGGGTGGTTCGGTGAGGTGGGGATGTCGCTGGGCGTGGAGGTGTCTTCGGCGGCTTGGCCGGTGATCCAATCGGTCGCCAGGACAGCGTGTGGATCGGATAACGCGGTTTGGGCTGTCTTGAGGAACCCTTGAAGCCAGCCCACTAGTTGGGCGTGGGCGAGGCGCAGTTCAGCGTCGGACAGTTCGGTGTGGCGGGTGAGCGGTAGGGCAAGGCGTTGCAGCTCTTCGCGTAGGTCGGGGGTGAGATCGTTGAGCAGCTCACCGACAATTTGGGTGTCAATGGTTCGTAGGCGCTTAAGGCCTGTGGTGTCCAGCGTTTGGGTACGAACTTCGTCGAGTAGTTGTTTGGTCATGGTCGCGATCCGCATGACCTTGTCCCGCGGGGGTTTTGGGGTCGGCGCTGTCGTTGTTGGTTGGTCGAGCGCGCTGCTGGTATCGGTGCTCATGCGGTCCTCGGTGGGGTGGTCTAGTGATACGGGTTGTGCGCCGGTCGTTTTACGCGATCGCGCAGCTATCGGTGCCGGCGCACCGGGCCGGCGCGCAATGGTGGCGCTGAGACATCGGCTGCCGCCGGGGTGGTGGTTCGGTAGGTGACGGGGATCTGGACGCGGCCGGCAGGGCGACGCTCAACAGGTGTCGACCCTTGCGGGCGGTGGGGTGGTGTGGCGGCGTGGGCGGTTGCGCGGTCGTAGTCGGCGCGACGGGCGGGGTCACGCAGTAGGGCGTAGGCGGCCAGCACTTGCCGCAGCTCATCGTTGGCGGTTTGCGAGGGCGGTGTGTGGCGTGTGTCGGGGTGATGGGCGCGTAGCCGGGTGCGGTAGGCGTGGGTGATCTCGGCCTGGGTTGCGGTCGGTGACACGCCCAACACCAAGTAGGGATCGGGATTCTGGCGCGCCATGGCTGCTATCTCCGAGGACATGGTGCGGTGACTCCCAGGCTAGGAGGTCGACCGAGAGCCTGCCACCGCGGTGAGATGGTCCATCAAATCTTCATGCCGTGAATGGGCCGCCGGATTGTGCTCTTGGAAGCCACGCCCTGGCCGGGGGGCGATCACTGCTGCTTCGATATGGGGAACACGCCCGGGCGGGCCGGGAGCCGTGCCGCGGCCCGCCCGGGCGTGGCAGCGACTTGGTGCACGCTCCACTTCGAATATGCCACCACGAGTGGCGGTGCGTGCGCCGACCGACTCTGGACGCTGGAGTCGGCCGCGGTGACGCGACATCTGAATCATTGTGGGCGACACATAGGAGTCGTTGCCTGGTGGTGATCATCGGTAGTGGCATCACCTCCCTTGTCCGACAGTGCCTTTCAGCGGATGGTCTCCCGAGGCGACGGAGGAGACCGCTGGGTAGCCCATACCGGCGTCGCGGGCCATCGCCGCGTCGGCCACCGGCGACGGTCCTCTGGCATCGGTGGGCCTGGCCATCGCCCTGTAGTGGTGGTGACGCCGACGCGGGGCGGGCCGGGCCGGGCCGCAGGCAGCTCGGCGGGCAGGTCGGCGAGCTCACGCTCCCACAGGGCCTCGTCCTGCTGCAGGCGTATCCACTCGGCCTCCACGATCGCCGCCGCCTCATCAAGCAGGCTTGTGACCCATGCGGTGCTGGTCGCCATCTCACTTACCCCCTTCCCCGAATGCTGCGCCCCCGGCCCAGCCAGTGAGGTGGACCGTGTCAGGCGTTGATGGCTTGCTTCTCGGTGTCGCTGGTGATCTGGATCCGGCGCGGTTTGGCCTTCTCGGCGACGGGGATGGTCAACCGCAGCACCCCGCCGCTATAGCTGGCCTCGATCGCGTCGCTGTCTAACGTCTCGCCCAAGAACAGCTGTCGGCTGAACACCCCGCGCGGACGCTCGGCGGACACCATCTCCCGATCGGAATCGAGGTCGGGGCGCTTGGCGTGCACGGTGAGCACATTGCGCTCGACGTCGAGATCCAGAGACTCCTCGTCCACGCCGGGCAGGTCGAACTCGACGATGAACCGGTCGCCCTCACGCCAGGCATCCATCGGCATTACCGCCGGCCGTGCGGCGGTGCCCAGCACCTGCTGGGCGAGGCGATCGAAGTCGCGGAACGGATCGGTGCGCATCAACATGATCTTTCCCTCCTAACCCAATTTGGCTGTCTGACAGATCTGTGGAAACTGTCATAGATTTCTTATAGCACTAGAGTCAGCTTTGTGCAAGGATGATTTTGGATGCAGTCTCGTGGACGGATGGAGCAGCTCAGTGCCTGACGATTTCCTGGCGCGATCTGCGCGCGGCGTATACGGCATCTCGGTGGCCTCGGAGTTGTCCGGGATTGATCCGCAGACGCTGCGGCTCTACGAGCGGCGCGGACTGCTCACCCCGGCGCGCACCGACGGCGGCACTCGCCGATACAGCGACGACGATCTGCAGCGTCTACAGCGCATCAACGAGCTCGTCGCCCAAGGCATCAACATCGCCGGGATCGCCCAAATTTTGCACCTGGAACACCGCACCACCGAACTGGAATCCGACAACAGCGATCTCAAGTCCGAAAACGCCCGACTGCGATCCGAGGAGCCGACCACCAGACGGAGGAGGGGAACCCGATGACGATCTATCTCGACGACATCCCGCTGGCCGACGACGTTCCCGCCGCCGACGCGGCCGAACAGCTCCAGCCCGCCGACGTCAGCGTCGAGGACGCCGGACTCGACACTCGCTACGTGGCCAACCTGATTCAGCGTGACGCCAACCCCGCCGATGTGATCGACCAAGCCATCATCGTGCCAATTCCCGACGACGACCGCGACGTCGACACCGCCCTGTTCTAGGCGCCGGCAACACCGTCGTCTTCGCGGCGACATCTCGCGCCGCGGCTGGGCCTGTTCCTGTCCAACAGGTGGCCCCACGTGGCGCGGGCGGCGAGAAATGCGGCGTCATCCCCGTACTGGGACCCATGGTTCTGGGTGAGGGCCACCAACGCATCAGCCAGACTCAAAGTGCTCACGTTATGCGCCTTCGCGGTCTGCACGATCTCGACAAATGCCTGGTTGAGACTGCAGCCCCGCAGCGCGATGAGCACGCCTTCGGCGGTGTCGAGGATCCGCGCCCCCGCGCGGCGAGGGTCCTGCGACCGGCCAACCTTGTCCGCCTCGCACTCACCTCCTGCGCTCATCTTCACCCCAATTGCACACAACATAACCTATGGTAATGAGTACATATTTCTTCACCAGTGTAGTGCGGAGTGGCCGTGATTAAGGAATGCGTCGCTGCTCGGTCACCGCGCGCGTGGGTCATCGGCCATCACCGCAGCACTCGGTGGGCGCAGTTCGGTCCGTTTCTCGAGTTCGCCGTGCCGGGTTGGCACACGTGGCCTCGAGAGCTTGCGTTTCGCCATCGCGATGTTGCGCTAATCCAACGACGTCGCCGGACACGTCAGACCCCCTGAGTATTGTGACTTTTCGAAGCCGTTGAACCGCTAGTACGTTCGTCGCAGGTTGGCTAGGTCCAGCAGTCGGTCGAGGTCAAGTCCATGGACGTGGTGTATGACGTCGTCGTGTGATTCTTCGTTGTGATGGTTCAGGCGGTCAGGGCCGCGGGGGTGGTCTCCTGTTCTGTTGGGTTGTTGCCGACGGTGCGTGATTTGCTCAGGATGTCGAGTCCTAGGTAGCGCCGGGATTCGGCCCATTCGTCGTGTTGTTCGGCCAGTACGGCTCCAACGAGGCGGATCAGGGCGTTGCGGTCGGGGAAGATGCCGACGACGTCGGTGCGGCGTCGGATTTCCTTGTTGAGCCGTTCCTGGGGGTTGTTGGACCAGATCTGGCGCCAGATCTGTTTGGGGAACGCGGTGAACGCCAGCAGGTCAGCCCGTGCGTCTTCGAGGTGCTCGGCAACCTTGGGTAGCTTGTCGGCCAGCGCATCAACGATGCGATCGTATTGCGCGGCAACAGATTCAGCATCGGGTTGGTCGAACACCGAATGCAACAGGGTGCGCACCCACGGCCACGACGCCTTCGGGGTGATCGCCATCAAATTCGTCGTGTAGTGGGTGCGGCAGCGCTGCCAGGCCGCCCCGGGCAGTGTGGCGCCGATCGCGGCCACCAGCCCGGCGTGGGCGTCGCTGGTGACCAGCTTGACCCCGGTCAGTCCGCGGGCGGTCAGCGACCGCAGGAAGGTCAGCCAGCCGGCCCCGTCCTCGGCGGTGGTGACGTCGATCCCCAGGATTTCGCGGTAGCCCTCGGCGTTGACGCCGACCGCGATCAGGGCGTGCACGTTGACCACCCGGCCGCCTTCACGCACCTTGAGCACCAGGGCGTCAGCGGCCATGAACGTGTACGGGCCGGCATCCAGCGGCCGGGTCCGGAAGGATTCCACCGTGGCGTCGAGTTCCTTGGCCATCACGCTGACTTGGGATTTGGACAGGCTGGTGATGCCTAGGGTCTCGACGAGTTTGTCCATCCGCCGTGTGGACACCCCCAGCAGGTAGCAGGTGGCCACCACGGTCGTCAGGGCCCGCTCGGCGCGTTTGCGGCGTTCCAGCAGCCAGTCCGGGAAGTAGGAGCCATGCCGTAGCTTGGGGATCGCGAGATCCAATGTGCCTGTCCTGGTATCGAATTCGCGGCGCCGGTAGCCGTTGCGTTGATTGGTCCGCTCGGTGCTGCGTTGCCCGTATCCCGCACCGCACAGCGCGTCGGCTTCCGCACCCATCAAGGTGTGGATGAACGTGGACAGCAGCTCGCGCAACACGTCGGGGTGGGTAGTGGTGAGTCGTTCGGCCAACACCTGGGGCCAGTCGATATCGTGGGCAGTGGTCATCGCGTTGATTCCTTTGCTCGAGTGACTTTGACGGGTCTCTCGAAGAATCACGCGATGACCTTCAATCATTCGGCTACGACACGCCGGTACCGCTGATCAGGTCCGACTCATACACCACTCTGCTGGACGCAACCTCGGTCGAACGCTGACCTCGGTGTCGAAATGTCAACGATGGCCCCATCGGAGCCGCCGCCACAACAATCACGATGTCGAGATGCAGCGAAGATTGACAAGACTCGCCTGGCTACTTTGACAAAACTTCGGCGTGTCACCGGGGCTTGTTAATCTTCGTTGCAGAAGTCGCGCTCATGGTGCCTCGTTAGTCGGGCTCGGCTAACGGTCGAAACGCCGTCCTGGCGCCGACGCAGGGACGGTTCACGCCGCCGAGTCAGGGCGCGGCAGGTCGTCGATGTCGGGTAGCGGTCGCTGGCAGATTTCGCGGGCTTCGTCGGCGGTCATGCCGAACAAGCGCAGCACGTCTTCGGTGACCTTGTCGGTGGCTTCCCCGTCGTCACGTTCAGGTTCGTCTTGCAGGAGCTGGCCCAGACCAAATAGCGCGCCCGCCGCGACGGCCAACGCGAGTTTGGGGTCGTCGATTCGGAATCGCCCTGCGGCCGCGGCTGACTCGATGTCTAGCAGTGCGCGTGGCGCTAGGCCACGATCCGAGGACATCAGGTGCAGCCCGCCGCCGAGAAGTATCTGGCTCTCACCACCTTATCGAACGAACGAGTTCGTTTGGTTACGATCTACCTGTGAGAAACACAACCGAGCTGCGGGGCGAAATCTTGGCGGCCGCGCGAGCCGAGTTCGCCCAGTACGGGTTGGCCGGGGGCCACCGTGCCCGTCACAAGCGGACTACTCGTCACACCGACCAGTTGAGGGCAACCAAATAGCCGATAGCGACGACCCCGAGCGCGGCGGGGGGCGCTGCCTTGACGACGGCATCTACGTTTTGCAGGTGTGTGCCGACTGCTGCACCCATCAGCATGACCAGGCCCCCCGCCGCCAGCACACCCAACGGCGCTGCGCTGAAGAGCGAGAGCGCAAGTCCGGCGGCGGCGGCAACCTCCAAGGCGCCGATCATGCGGTCAGCCCGTATCGAGTAGTGGATTTCGGCGGCCAGATCGCGCATCGGTTTGACCGCCGCTACCTTCAGGAGGCCAAGCCCTGCGAACACGACCGCCAGCAGGAGCGCTATGACATTGGCGGCGTTGATAATTGGCATCTCACTCCGTATCCGGGGCATTCCAGGCGATCGACGCCGAGCTCCAGTGCGTCAGCTCCCCCGCCTCTTCGTTGACGTGTAAGTGGCGTGGCGGTGTCGCGAACGTCGCATAAGGGCGGCAGCGGATCACCACTCGGTTCTCCCGCTCGGCCATCTCGTTGACGAAAGGCCGCGCCTCTTCTCCGGGGTGCTGTCCCGACATGCGCTCACCTACGGCCATCATCACATCGACCACTAGGTCGCGGTCGCGGTCGATGACGGCGTCGGCATACACCTGCAAGAAGGTGAACGGCCAGCGCTCATCCAAGACGCACAGGCTCACCTTGCCGTCACGCTCCACCACGCGGGCCTTTCCGCGGTCAGCCATCGTCGACACCAACAGCTCGCCGTCATCGGTGGGGATGTAGTAGACGATCGTCATTGCCGGACCGTCCTGCCGACGGCGATAGCCGAACACACACGTGCGATGCGTGCGGACGAATTCGCGCCGCTCCGAGGGCAGCATATCTCGATCGGTGGGTGCGGTGAATGGCTCGGAAGCCAATGGTAACAGTGCCACGGTGTCCTCTCGATCGCTTGGCGCGCAGGGCATTACGCGATCCGACTTCATCGCGTTGCGGCCAAACTAATTTCGGAGACAGTGTTACCGGAATAATTCCGAGTGTCAAGCTCCGCAGGAAGACGTTGACACTCAGCGGATCTGACTGAGTCCCTTGATGAGCAGATCCAGCCCGAAGGAAAACTCGACGTCCAGCGGCACAGGCATGGCGTCGGCAACTGCCAAGGTGGCCCGAAATTGTGATGGGTCGACAGTGTGAAATGCCTCGGCGTCGTACGCCGCATGCGCCTCGGGGTTTCCAGAGAATTGGATGGCGAACCCGAGCACGTAGCGCGACAGCGTGGCGTAGATGCGGGCGGCAAGGTCAGGGGCGAAGCCGCTGTCGAGGAGCACGGACAGGCAGATTTCGCGGATCGCCATCGCGTTGGGACCGAAGGGAGTGTGATCGAGCATCAGGCGCGTGACGTTGGGATGGCGGTTCAGCGCCGCATACATGGTGCGGACGACAGATTCACACGAGCGCTGCCAGCTCTGGCCGGCCAGCTCGGCCGCATCCAGGTGTACTTCCCCGTACACGTGGTCCACAACGTGGGCGACCAATTCTGAGCGGTTGGCGAAATGGCGATAGAGCGTGGCCGTACCGGAGTTCAGCTGCTGGGCCAGCGTGCGCATCGACAGCGCGTCGGCACCCTGGGCGTCGACCAGCTCGAGGGCGGCGGCGACTATGCGGCCCGGCGGCATGGCCGGACGACCCCGAGAGCGGCGCCCCGACGCTTGCTCGGCGCCGTCTCTGGCGGTGTTCACGCTGCTCAGTATGCCCATCATTGACACCGATGGCAATATCGGTAACACTGTAGCCATTATGGTTCTACATTCCGCCACCGATTCGCAGTTCACAGAGGTCGACGGCCTGAGACTGCACTACAAACGTGCCGGGCGCGGTCCTGCAGTGCTGCTGCTGCACGGCACCACCTCCTCGCTGGAGCACTTCGACCGCGCCGCGGCAATCCTGCAAAAGTCCTTCGACGTCATCCGCCCCGACCTGCCCGGCTTCGGGCTCACAGGGCCGCGGCCCCACGGCGACTACCGGGTGCGGACCTATGCCGGCACCATGGTCCAGTTCATGAAGAAGTTGAACATTCCGCGCTACGCGGTGGCCGGAAACTCGTTGGGCGGCAACATCGCCTGGAATCTGGCGCTCGATCACCCGGAACGTTTACGCGCCCTGGTCTTGGTCAACGCCACCGGCTACCCGGAGAAGTCGCTGCCGGTCGGCATGCGGTTGGCCCGCAATCCCGTTGTGCGGCCGCTGATGCGCGCATGGATGCCGCGACGCATGGTCGAGCGCGGCCTACAACAGGCCGTGGGACCGCACTCCACCATCGTCGACGACGCGATGGTCACCCGGGTGCACCACCTGTGGAACCAACCGGGAAACCGTTCGGCGTTCGTCGATTTCGTCAACACCGACCAGCCCGACCGCAGCGCCGAAATCACCCGCATAACTGTGCCTACCCTGGTGCTACGCAGCGCCGGCATCGACGGCCAACATTTCGCCAGGGATATTCCCGGCAGCCGCGAAGCCATCCACCCCGACGGCGGACACCTACTGCCCGAAGAAGATCCCGTCTGGTTTGCCGATCAGCTCACCACATTTCTGAACGGCCTCACTGATCAGGACGTCTCATGAAGTACTTCACCGTTACTAGTGAGAACCGCCAACTCGACGACATCACGCGCGGTCGGCTGCGGGGCAGCTTCATCGAACTCAGCGACGGTGTCACGCATTACGAACTGCGCGGCCCCGAGGAAGGCGTGCTCGTCGTTCTCGTGCCGGGATTGACTATCCCGCTGTTCTATTGGGACGCCTTCGCCGATGAACTACACGCCCGCGGCCTGCGCACGCTGGCATTCAGCGCCTACGGGCGCGGCTACTCCGACCGGGTGCCCAGCCGTTATGACGACGCGTTGTTCGGCCGTCAACTGCGCGAGATCATCCCCGCACTGGACTTGCCCGCGCGCCACCACATCGTCGGCACGTCGATGGGCGCCTTGATCGCCATGGGCTATGTGGCAGAGCACTCCGAGTCCGTGGCGACGCTGACATTGGTGGGACCGGCCGGGCTATCCGATGCCACCGCGCGTCAGCAGCGACTGTTGCGCAGCGATGTGATCGCCACAGTCGCAGCCAAACTGTTCGGGCGGCGCATTCTGTTGGGACACCTCGGGCACAACGTCGCCGACCCGAACCTGGCACCGCAGCTGACGGCCATGATCGCCGACACCTACGTCTACCACGGCTCGATGTTCGCGTTCTTCTCGACGCTGCAGAACTTTCCGCTCTCCGGACGAAAGCCGTTGTACCGCGGCATCGGTGACCGCAGAATCCCCACGATGCTGATGTGGGGCACCGAAGATAAGGTCACCCCGATCTCGGACATGGACACCGCCTGCACGCTGCTGCGCCCCGCCGAAACCCACATCATCGACTGCGGTCACATGGCGCCCTATGAGCGGCCCGTCGAGGTCGCCGAACATCTGGCGGCTTTCGCCGCCGCATACACCGATCGGATCACCCCATGACGACACCCATCCTCGATGTCCTCATCGTCGGCGCCGGCCCCGTGGGCGCCGCGCTGGCCATCGACCTGACCCGACGCGGACTGACCGTGCGCATCATCGACAAGGCTGATCACGCCTTTGACGGCTCCCGCGCCAAAGGCATTCAGCCCCGCACCCTCGAAGTGCTCGAGGACCTCGGCGCCCTCGAGGAAATACTGGCCGGCGGATCCACCTATCCGCTGATGGGCATTCACCTCGGACCTTTCACCGTGCCGTGGCGGATGATGCGTAGCCGAAAGGCCGGCGACGACGTGCCGTTCCCAGACACGTGGCTGATTCCGCAGTTCCGCACCGACGGCGCGCTGCACAACCGCCTACGTGAACTGGGGGTCGCGGTCGAATTCCACTGTGAGATAGCCGAACTGACACAAACACCTGACGCAGTGGCCACCTCGGTGACGACCAGGGACGGCGTCGAGACGATCACCGCTCGCTTCATCGTCGGTGCAGACGGGGGCGGCAGCGTCGTCCGCAAGCAGGTCGACATCGATTTCGTCGGGTCGACCGACGAGGCCGACCGTGTCCTCATCGTCGACGCCGCCGTGGACGGCGGCCTGTCGCGTGACCGCTGGCACGTGTGGCCTGCGCTTCGGGGCCGCTTCGTCGGAGCGTGCCCGCTGCCCCACAGTGACCAATTCCAATGGATGATCCGACTGGCCCCCGACGAATCACCACCAACCGACGAAGCGCAAATCACCGAGGTCATTCGTGCGCGCACCGGCAACAAGCGGCTGGCCGTGCACGACATCGCGTGGAAGTCGGTGTTCCGCCCCAACATTCGGCTGGCAGAGAGCTACCGGCGCGGGCGGGTTTTCATCGCAGGCGATGCCGCACACGTGCATCCTCCCGCGGGCGCCCAAGGGCTGAACACCGGCATCCAGGACGCCTACAACCTCGGCTGGAAACTCGCCCAGGTCCTCGCCGGCGCCCCAGCTGAACTGCTCGAAACCTACGAGACAGAACGCCAACCCATCGCGGCGGGGGTGCTGGGCCTGTCCACCAAGAAGTACAGCGGACTGGGAAAAATGGACCCCTCCAGCATCCGGCGGGGTGAAGACGAACAGCAACTGTC
>DASRJA010000571.1:0-9736 GCA_035649695.1 Mycobacterium sp.
AGGCCGAGCAGCCGACTGACCAACGCCCGGCCTGACCCACGCCGACCCCACTGGCCGCACGATGAGGCGGCGTAGATAGCCCGTGCAGACCCCCGGAATCCTGAAGAAACTCGATCCTCGTCGACGTCGGTCGCGGGTCAATCCCGACGGCACCATGTCGCTGGTCGAGCATCTGACCGAACTGCGGACCCGCCTGCTGATCGCCCTGGCCGCCGTCGTGCTGACGACAATCGTCGGGTTCTTCTGGTACACCCACAGCTTCTTCGGATTCCACAGCCTCGGTGAGTGGCTGCGCGGGCCGTACTGTTCGCTGCCGGCATCCGCACGCGCGACCATCGCGCCCGACGGCGAATGCCGCTTGTTGGCCACGGCGCCGTTTGACCAGTTCATGCTTCGGCTCAAGGTGGCGTTGACGGCCGGGATCATCCTGGCCTGCCCGGTGTGGCTGTATCAGTTCTGGGCGTTCGTCACGCCCGGCCTGTACAAGAAAGAACGGCGGTTCGCGAGCGCGTTCGTGGCGGTCGGCGCGGTGCTGTTCGTCACCGGAGCCGTGCTGGCCTACGTTGTGCTGGCGAAAGCGCTGCACTTCCTGCTGACCGTCGGTAGCGACGTACAGGTCACCGCCCTGTCGGGTGATCAATACTTCGGTTTCCTGATCAACCTGCTGCTCGTGTTCGGCATCAGCTTCGAATTCCCGCTGCTGATCATCATGCTCAACCTCGTCGGGGTGCTCACTTACCAGCGGCTAAAGGCCTGGCGGCGCGGACTGATCTTCGGGCTATTTGTGTTCGCCGCGTTTGCGACACCGGGTTCCGACCCATTCTCCATGTTGGCGTTGGCGCTGGCACTGTCGCTGCTGCTCGAGGTTTCCATTCAAATCGCCCGGATTCACGACAAGCGCAAGGCCCGCCGCGCCGCGCTCGACGAGGTACCCGACGAGCAGGCCGCACCGATCGGCAGCGCCGAACCGATCGAACCGCCGACCGCTGTGCCGACACCCGGCCGGCTCGTAGTCGATGACGACGCCACTTAGCGGTCAACTGGCCGGCTTCGCCGAGCAGCTGTCCTTCAAGCTGGACGACTTTCAACAACGCGCCTGCCAAGCAATGGAGAACGGCCACGGCGTGCTGGTGTGCGCACCGACCGGCGCCGGCAAGACCGTCATGGGCGAATTCGCCGTCCACCTCGCGCTGGCGGCGGGCCGAAAGTGCTTCTACACCACCCCGATCAAGGCGCTGAGCAACCAGAAGCACAACGATTTGGTGGCCAGATACGGCCCAGAGCGCATCGGGCTGCTCACCGGCGACCAGTCGATCAACGGCGACGCTGATGTCGTGGTGATGACCACCGAGGTGCTTCGCAACATGCTGTATGCGAATTCGCCTGCGCTGTACGGCCTTTCATATGTCGTCATGGACGAGGTGCACTTTCTGGCCGACCGCATGCGCGGTGCGGTGTGGGAGGAAGTGATCCTTCATCTGCCCGACGACGTGCGGGTGGTGAGCCTGTCGGCGACGGTGAGCAATGCCGAGGAATTCGGCGGCTGGATCCAAACAGTGCGCGGCGACACCACCGTCGTCGTCGACGAACACCGCCCAGTCCCGTTGTGGCAGCACGTGATGGTGGGCAAGCGTCTCTTCGACCTCTTCGACTACCGCGCCTCCAAGACGAAGTCCGGCCGTGAACTGCTCGTCGACCCCGAATTGCTGCGTCACATCGCGAACCGCCGCGAGGCCGACCGACTGGCCGACTGGCAGCCGCGCGGCCGGGGCCGTGGCCGTCCGAGCATCTACCGACCACCGAGCCGGCCCGACGTGATCAGCACCCTGGACCGTGAAGGTCTTTTGCCCGCAATCACTTTCGTGTTCTCACGCGTCGGCTGCGACGCCGCGGTCAAGCAATGCCTGCGCTCGTCGCTGCGACTCACCTCCGACGAGGAACGCGTTCGCATCGCCGAAATCGTCGACCGCCGCACCGCGGATCTCAACGAGGCCGATCTGGTCGTGCTCGACTATCACGAGTGGCGTGAAGGGCTGCTGCGCGGTTTGGCCGCTCACCACGCGGGAATGCTGCCGACCTTCCGTCACACTGTCGAAGAGTTGTTTACTGCAGGACTGGTAAAGGCCGTATTCGCCACGGAGACACTGGCTTTGGGCATCAACATGCCTGCCAGAACAGTGCTGCTGGAAAAGTTGATCAAATTCAACGGTGAGCAGCACATGCCGTTGACGCCGGGGGAGTACACCCAACTGACGGGTCGGGCCGGGCGACGCGGCATCGACGTTGAGGGCCACGCAGTGGTGCTGTGGCATCCCGACGTCGATCCGGCCGAGGTCGCCGGCCTGGCGTCGACCCGCACGTTCCCGTTGCGCAGCTCGTTCGCGCCCACGTACAACATGACCATCAATCTGGTGAACCAGATGGGTCCGACGCAAGCGCACAAGTTGCTGGAAAGCTCCTTCGCGCAATACCAGGCGGACCGCTCAGTGGTCGGGTTGGTGCGGGCCGTCGAGCGCGGCGAACGGATACTCGACGAGATAGCAGGCGAACTCGGCGGACACGACGCGCCGATCCTGGACTACGTGCGGCTGCGCTTGCAGATCTCCGAACGCGAACGGGCCCAATCTCGGGCATCGCGGCTGCAACGACGCAGGGCCGCCAACGATGCGCTGGCCGCGCTGCGCCGCGGCGACATCATCACTATCACGCACGGTCGCCGCGGAGGCTTGGCCGTGGTGCTCGACGCCGACCGCGACAGCGACGATCCGCGACCGCTCGTGTTGACCGAACACCGTTGGGCGGGGCGTATTTCGTCGGCCGACTATTCCGGCACATCGGAGACGCTCGGCACAATGTCGCTGCCTAAACGTGTCGAACACCGCAATCCGCGGATGCGGCGCGATCTCGCGTCGGCGCTGCGATCCGCGGCGGCCGGACTGGATGTCCCGTCGGCCAAGGGCAAGCGCAGCGGGCCGCCGAAGGAGCGCGACGTCGACCCCGAATTGGCCGGGCTGCGTGAACAACTGCGCCGACATGCCGCGCACGACCTGCCGGACCGCGAAGCGGTGGCCCGACTGGCCGAGCGCTATCTGCGGATCGCGCGGGACAACGAACAGATCCGGCAGAAGATCGCCGCGGCGACGAATTCGTTGGCACGCACATTCGATCGAATCGTCGTGCTGCTGACCGAGCGCGGGTTCATCGACAACAGGGACGGGGACCCCAAGGTCACCGACGACGGCCGGCTGCTGGCCCGGATCTACAGCGAGAGCGACCTGTTGGTCGCCGAGTGTCTGCGCAGCGGCACCTGGGAGGGTCTGGAGGCCGCCGAATTGGCGGCGGTGGTGTCGTCGGTGCTCTACGAGTCACGCGGTGACGCACCCGGCGCGCCCGGCGCGCCCGACGTGCCGACTGGCAAGTTGCGTCGTGCCCTGAACCAGACCCGCCGGCTGTGGACCGAGCTTCGTGCCGACGAGCAGCGTCACCGCATCACCCAGAGCCGCGAGCCCGAGGACGGTTTCGTCGCGGCCATCTACCGGTGGGCCACCACCGGCGACCTGACCACCGCACTCGCGGCGTCCGACGCGTCGGGCACCGGGACACCGTTGTCGGCCGGTGATTTCGTGCGGTGGTGCCGTCAGGTTCTCGACCTGCTCGACCAGGTTCGCAACGCTGCGCCCACGCCCGCACTGCGCACCACCGCGAAACGCGCTATCAACGACATTCGACGCGGCGTCGTGGCTGTTGATGCCGGGTAGTGTGTTTGCAGCAGCGCGACCATGAGCAAGGAGAGACATGAGCGGACCGCAGGGATCTGATCCGACGCAGCCGTGGCCCGGGCAGCAACCCGAGCAGGGCAAGGATCAGCCGTCAAGCGACGCCTCGGCCAACCCGCCGTGGCAGCCGCCGACCTCCGGGGCCGAGCAACAACCGACCCAAGCGGCTCCGGCGTGGCAGCAGCCGCCGGCATACGACCCGCAACAGCAGCAGTATCCGCAGTACCAACAGCCGTCGGCACCCGCCTACCAGCCGCCGCAGCAATACCCGCCGACCGAGCAGTTCGGCCAGCAGCCCAGCGAGTACAGCCCTCAGGCGTACCCCGGTCAGTACGGCCAGCCCGGCCAGTACGGGCAACCCGGTCAGTACGGGCAGCCCGGCCAGCAATACGCGCCGCCCGGCCAGCAGTATGGCCAGCAGCCGGGTCAGTACGGCCAGCAGCCGGACCAGTACGGGCAGTACCCGCAGTACACCGCGCCGGGCGCTGAGGAGGGCTCGAAGCGATCGCTGGCTGTCGTCGGCGGCGTGATCGGCCTGCTGGCCGCGATCATCGTGGCCGTGGTGCTGGTGATGGGCTTCTGGAAGCCGGGCTTTTTCGTTACGACGAAGCTCGACGTCAACGCCGCGCAGACGGGTGTGCAGCAGATCCTGACCGACGAGGCCAACGGCTACGGCGCCAAGAACGTCAAGGACGTCAAGTGCAACGGCGGCACGAGCCCCACGGTGAAGAAGGGCGACACCTTCAACTGCGAAGTCAGCATTGACGGGACCAAGCGCCAGGTGACGGTGACGTTCCAGGACGACAACGGCACTTACGAGGTGGGTCGGCCCAAGTAGCCCGGCGCTACCCCGGTAGCGCGTCGAGCGCTTTCTGCAACCGGCCGATGGACGACGTAACGCCGTACTGTTCGGCAAGTTTGACGACCTTGCGGGGGTGCTCGGCCGCCAGCGGCAGCGTGTCTGACGGTGTGGAGAAGTTGACGTCGGCATCGGTGGCCACACGCACTACCGGCCCGGCGGCCTCGATGTAGTCGGTGGCCGCGAGCAGTTTGGTCCGATACGCCTTGGACATCTTCGATTTGGGGTCGTGCGCGGCGGCCAGGATGTCCTCGAGTGAGCCGTGCTGTGCGAGCAGCGTCGCGGCCGTCTTCTCCCCAACACCGGGGACACCGGGCAGCCCGTCAGAGGGATCGCCGCGCAGCAAGGCCAATTCCGCGTATGCGGGTCCGGCGCGGTCGACGGGCACGCCATAGGTCTCGGCGACTTCTGCCGGCCCGAACTTCGTCGCCTTCGCCAGCCCACGGCCCAGATAGAGCACCCTGACCTCGACCGGCTCGTCGCACACCAGTTGCAGCAGATCCCGGTCGCCGCTGACGACGATGACCGGGTCCCGGCGCTCTCTGAACGCCAAGGTGCCGAGAACATCGTCGGCCTCACATTCCGGCGCCCCGGCCGTCGGAATGCCGAACGCGTCCAAAATCTCGAGGATCATGTCGACCTGAGGGGTCAGATCGTCGGGCACCTCTTCGATGTCGGGCTGGCCGGCGGGTTCCTCGACCGCGACGCGGTGCGCCTTGTAGGACGGGATGCGGTCTACCCGCCATTGCGGACGCCAGTCGTCGTCGCGGCACACCACCAGCCGCGACGGCTGCTCCCGCGTAATCACCGTCGCGACGGCGTCCAGGAAGCCGCGCACGGCGTTGACGGGCCGCCCGTCCGGTGAGGTGATCGATGAGGGCACACCGAAAAACGAGCGAAACCACATGCTGGCGCCGTCGAGCAGCACTAAGGACATGCGGGCCATCCTGCCAGGGGTGGTGGGTGCGATCCGCGGGTATCCGGTCGGCATGCCACAGGTCCAGGTGTTCGCCGAAGTCCGTCGCAGTGCCGAGTCGATGTGGCGCGAACTCGGGTCGTTTCAGGATATTGCGCAGTGGCATCCGATGGTCAAGGCGGCAGAAGGCGAGGGCGAAGAGCCCGGCGCGACGCGGACTTTGGAGACCCAAGACGGCCGACGATGGGTCGAGCGGTTGACCGAGCGTGACCCCGCGCAACGGTTTTACCGGTACGAGGTCACCTCGACCGAGCTGCCCATCGCCGACTTTCGCGGCGAGTTGCGGATCCGCGAAGGCGGACCACAGAAATGCACCGTGATCTGGACGTCCCAGTTCGCGGTCACCACGGATGAGGAAAAGGCCGTTAGTGACTCGGTGCGTGAGTTTTTCCGCGCCGGAGCTCGCTCGATCGAGAAGCGATTTGCGGTCAAGCCGGTCGCCGCCCTGCGCCGGCGCGTACGGAGAGTGCAACGCCGGCGGTAGTCGTTCGCTCTATGTAGTGCTCTCGGCCGTCTTAGTCTCGTGGGGTGCGCTTGTCGTGGCCGTTAACTGGCCGCTCGGACGAGATGCGTGCTATCGAGGCCGCCATCTTGGCTCCTGACGTCTCCGGAATCGTGGTTCGCGGGCCGGCAGGCGTGGGAAAGAGCCGAATTGCCCGTGAGGCATTGTCGGCCGCGGTGTCGCGAGGATGGGAAGGCCGATGGGCGATCGGCACATCCGCCGCGAGGACGCTTCCACTTGGCGCTTTCACCGCATGGGCGCAGTCCGGTGTCACCGACACCGTTCAACTGGTGCGCGGCGTGATCGAGTCGCTGACGGCCGCACCGCCGGGAACTTCGGTGCTGGTCGGCGTGGACGACGTGCATCTGCTGGATGATCTTTCGGCGTTCGCTGTGCAGCATATCGTGCAGCGCGGCGCAGCGAAGGTGTTGCTCACCGTCCGTGATGGTGAACCGATTCCTGCAGCGGTGCAGGAGATTTGGGCGGGTGGCCAGTTTGATCGGCTCGATCTAAGGCCTCTGTCGTTCGAGCAGACGACCACACTGTTGTCGGCGAGTTTGGGCGGATCGGTGGAACCGGATGCCGCTCAGCGGCTCTGGACGCTGACTGATGGCAATGTTTTGTATCTGCGCAACATCGTCGAGCAGGAGGTCGCCGACGGCCGGCTCGAAATGCAGCCCGGATACTGGCGATGGACCGGTGATCCGATCGTGGCGCCCGGCCTGGTTGAGCTGATCGAATCCCGCATCGGTGACCTTCCCGCACCGGTTGCCGATGTGATCGATGCGCTGGCCGTCGGCGAGCCGCTCGAGCTGGCGGCGCTAACGCGCATCACTGATCCTGCGGCGGTCGAGGAAGCCGACACGCGCGGCCTCATCACGCTTGAGCCCACAGCGGACGGTGTAGAGGTGCGTGTGGCGCATCCGCTTTACGGTGAGGTGCGCAGAAAACGGGCGGCATCCACGCGGTTGCGGCGGCTGCGCGGACTCGTCGCCGCCGAACTCGCCGCATCCGATGACCGCGACGACATACGGCTCGTAGTGCGCCGCGCCACGTTGAGTCTCGACTCCGATCTGAGGCCCGACTCCGAGCTGCTCATTCGGGCCGCACATGGCGCGGTGTGGCTGGCAGACCTGCCGCTAGCGGATCGACTCGCGGGAGCCGCGATCCGCGCCGGAGCGGGACCGGAGGCGAACTTCATTCGTGCGCATGCGCTTTCGTGGCTCAGCCGTGGGCAGGAGGCCGACACTGTGCTCGCTGCGACTGACAGCAGATGGTTGACGGACGCTGATCATGCCAAGTCGGCATTCCTCCGCGCCAGCAACATGCTTTGGGTGCTTGCCGACCCCGCTGGCGCGAAGGAGCTCATCGAGGCGGCGTCGCACACCACACCACTGGCGGCTCGCAGCTACATCGATGCCTTCCTCACGGTGTATTGGTTCGCCATGGACCAGCCGGGTTTGGCGATACAAGCGTCGAAAGACCTTGCGTTCGATGACCTGCCCGCCGTCGTTGACGCCGAGATAGCCTGGGCGCGCGTGGCTATATCGGCTGAGGCTGGACGCACAACGGAAGCGGCGGCCATTGCAGACGCGGGATACGTTGTTGCGACGCGCTCTTTGGACGCACCGCAGATGAGGTTCAACATCGCTGATGCACATGTCAGCGCACTGTTGCTGTCCGGTCAGGTCGGAGATGCCGCCGAGGTGGCACAGGGGATGCGCGATCAAGCGGCGGATCTCCCGGGGACGGCGCGATTGCTCGGCCCCGCGGTGTTGGGTCGGGCGGCACTTGGTGCCGGGCAGCTCGATACCGCGTGCTTGTTGCTGGAGCAGGCAGCAGAAGCGTTGTCGGCCGCGGGCTATGCAATCGGCTGGGGATTCCGCTATCACGTCCCGTACTCGACCGCCCTCGCCATACGGGGCTCAACTAGGAAGGCAGCCGCAGTGCTTGCCGCGCTCGACAAGCTGGGACGTCCTTTTCGGTCCCTGGACTATGAGCGGAGCCTGGCTCGCGCCTGGCTGGCCGCTAACCAAGGCGCCGTCAGCGAGGCCATCACCGTCCTGGTGTCAGCGGCCGAAAGAGCCAGAGCCAATGGGCAATTCGCGGCTGAAGTGATCTGCCTGCAAACCGCAACGCAGTTCGGGCACCGTTTGGGCGGGCCCCGGCTGCGCGAACTCGAGGGAATAGCCGAAGGGCCGCGCGTTGGCCTTGCCGTACGGCTTACCGAGGCTCTGCATGATGGCAACGCCGCCGAATTGACTGCGGTGTCCATGGATTTCGAGGGCATGGGCGACGTTGTCGCGGCCATCGACGCGGCTGCGCACGCGGCCATCGAGCATCGCCGCCGAGGACAGCGGGGATCGGCATTAGTCTGTTCGACACGTGCGGATGGGCTGGCTCTACAGTGTGGCGGCGCCAGCACGCCAGCGCTTCGTCAGGCGAGCGAGCGCTTACCGTTGACCGATCGCGAACGCGAGGTCGCCATGTTGACTGCCGACGGATTATCGAGCCCAGCCATTGCCGAACGACTCACGCTTTCGGTACGCACCGTCGAAAGCCACCTCTACCGGGCCATGTTGAAGACCGGGACTGCCAGCCGCGAAGAACTCGCCAACCTGCTACGTCGCCACACGCCGGACACACCGTAACCAGCGTCGTCCGACATGCACGCCGCATCGGCGATGAGACGAGTACCTGATTACTGAATCGCTGTAACCGCCACCGCGACCTTCGAACGCATCACGCTGGCGAAACGGGATGCGACGCAACGGCAACGGCGGGCCGCTATCACAAGCGCCACTGACGGGCATTGATTGAGCCATGTCGCGGGCGCCAGCAATACCCGCACCGCCAACGCCGCAACCAGGACAACGTGAGATTCCAGCCGCCTGGTCACGGAGCAGGCGGCTGCTCGAGATCGCGTCTAAGTAATCCGCGAGCCGAACCACGGCGAGATTTCAGTAACGCGCTGCGCAGCTACTCCCGCCCGACGCGATCGACGATTTCTGTCATAAGGACACAAGAAAGGCAAGACCATGAAGCATCTGATCCGCACCTCCCTCACCGCGGCCGCCGTGGCCGCAGCGGCGCTTGGCCTGCCGGCAGCCGCCAACGCCGCTCCGGCCGGCCCGGGGTCTGTGGATGCCACAATCAACGAGCTGCGAGCGCAAGGCTTCGACGTCGTGGTGAATCGCATAGGCACAGCTCCGCAAGAGCAGTGCACTCTGAGCGCGGTTCGCCCCGGCCAGACATTCTCGCGTAGCGATACCGGGTCCGGTCTACCCGGATCCGCCTTCGACATTGTCACCACGGTGACAGGCAAGACGGTCTACGTCGACATCGCTTGCTGACGTCAGACTCGAGGGGCGCCCACAACGGGCGCCCCCCTTTTTGCCGACCGGCCCGATCTTGAGATAGGAAAGGGCATGGCCTTCGTTGTTGACCGCGTCGACCACGTGGTGCTCAACTGCCGCGACGTCGACATCACCGTGGACTGGTACGTGCGGGTGCTCGGCATGCGGCGTGAAGTCTTCGGCGACAACCGGATCGCGCTGGCGTTCGGTAACCAAAAGATCAACGTGCGTCCGACCGGCACACCGAATTGGGAGACGGGTGCCGTC
>DASRJA010000572.1:0-2714 GCA_035649695.1 Mycobacterium sp.
GCGAACTCGCCTCCGACACGCTGGTCGCCACGGTGATGAGCAACATGGGCCTGCACCTGGCGATGCGGTCGGCCGGCATCGACGTCCGCACCACCGGCGTCGGCGACCGCTATGTGCTTGAAGAGCTTCGGGCGGGCGAATATTCGCTCGGTGGTGAGCAATCGGGGCACATCGTGATGCCGGCGCTCGGCACGACGGGAGACGGCATTGTCACCGGGTTGCGGCTGATGTCGAGGATGGCGCAGACGCGCTCGACCTTGGCGGCGCTGGCCGAGCCGATGCAGACACTGCCCCAGGTGTTGATCAACGTGCAGGTCGCCGACAAGGCCACCGTGGCGGACGCGCCGTCGGTGCGCTCGGCGGTGGCCGAGGCCGAGGCTCAGCTCGGGGACAGCGGCCGAATTCTGTTGCGGCCCTCCGGAACCGAGCAGGTTGTCCGCGTGATGGTCGAGGCGGCCGACGAGGACACCGCGCGTCAGGTGGCCGTCCGAGTCGCTGAATCGGTCAGCGACCAGCGCTGAAGTTCGTTGGAACCGGCGGGGGTTCGCCGGCGTCCTAGCGTGTATGGGACAAGCTGAGGTCGCCCGTGTCGACGTGGCGGCGTTGCACGCCGTCGCGCGTGAGTACGACGCGGTCGCCGACATCGTCGAGGGCTTGGTGCGAACGCACCTGATCGGCCTGGCGTTCGACGGAGCCGTCGCGGGCCGCATGCACGTCGCCCGCGGTGATGCCCTGCGGGTCGTCGTCGATCACGTCGTGGACCAACTCCGACAGTGGTCGAGGGCTTCCGCCGAGATCGGTGCCGCGTTACGCGCATCGGCTGACCGCTACGCCGAGGCTGATAGCAGCGCCGCCAGCCGAGTGGGGTAGCGATGGCCGAAAAGTTCGACATCCCATCGCGATTGGCGGAGGGGCGCCCCGCCGTCGACAACATCCAGACATACGTGTGGGCTTGCCACATGCTCGGCTATGCGAACCCGGATTTGACGCTACACGCGTCACAGGTGAGCGACTGGTACGGCAGCGAGGACGCGCTCGATCTTCGTGCCCTGGACGCCGATTGCGCCGCGTTGGAGGCAGCGGTGGCGGCGACGGAGGACGCGTTGATGCGGCAGGACGAGCAACTTGCCGCGCTATCGTCCGCCTGGCAGGGCGGCACCGCGGACCTGTCGCGTGAGTTTCTGCGCCGGCATGGTGAGGCATCGGCTGCGGCCGCGGCCGCCGTGCGCACGACGGCGGACGCGTTGGCCACGCTGCGGGACAACCTGTGGCATGCCGTCGATGGCAAGGTGGCGGCGGCGATCGCTGCAGATGACCGCGCACCGGGCGAGTGGCTGGCCGCCGCGCACACCGTCACGACGGGTGCGGGCGATCGGGCCGCCGCTAGTGAACGGATCGACCAGGAAGTAAAGCCGTTCGTAGACAACGATATTCGCGCTGAGTGGCTCACGGCGATGCGTTCGGCGATGGCCGCGGTGATGGAGTCGTACGACGCTGCGACGGCTGAGCTAAGCGCCGAGCCCGATGCGGTGTTCGATGTGCCCGGTGATCTCGGCCCGTCGTGGACGCCGCCACCGCGTGACGACGAAGCCGCCACGGTTCCCGCAGCGGCGAGTTCTGTGGCGCCGCCCGTCGCCGCGGCGCCGCCGTGGGGTGCACCTGCATCCGCTTGGGCACCAGCGCCTGCGCCACCACCAGTGGCGCCACCGCCCGCGCCGCCGGTCGATCCGGGCACAACCGCACCCGCAATGTCGGCACCGCCGTCGGCGCCGTCGCTCGGTGGGCAGCCGGATGTCGGCAGCGGTCTGTCCGGGATTGGCCAGCAGCTTGCCGATGTGTTCGGCAGCCTGCTGGGATCGGCGGACGACGCCCTGGCGGAGACACCCGATATCGATGAGCCGGAGCTCGACGAGGACGTCGACGATGAACTGGATGAGGATCCGGAAGAAGAGGATGAGCCGGTCGAGCCCGTGGCCGATCCGGAAGAAGAGCCTGCCGCCGACCAACCTGTCGAGGCCCCTGCGGCCGACGAAACATGCGAACCGGCTGAAGCTCCGATCGACCCGCCACCGCCCGAAGAGCCCGCGCCGACGCCGGCCCCGGTGCCGCCGCCGCCGCCCGAGCCTGCTCCGTTGGCCGACCCAGCAGCCGCCGCCGAAACACCGTGTGAGATCGCGGCCGACGCACTGCCGCAGGTGGGGGAGTGATGGAGCAAGGCTTGAACGCGGAACTAGCTGAAGAACTGGTGACAATGGCCGAAAAGGGGCGTGCCGTGCGCGCGGCTTTGTCGAGCGAAGACCCGGCCAACATCGCCAAACTCCGCGCCAGCAAGGCGCGGCGCACACAGTCCTACCCACCGGACCACCCCTAGGTCCGTGAAGTCGGTCAGGCACTCGATTACGAAATGCTGGCCCAGCACGCCGCCAAGGTAGTTGCCGATTGGCCGACCCCAGCACCCGAACTTCTGCGGCGCGTACAACCTTGCGACGCCGTGGTGTAGGGGCCACCGCTTAACAAGCATTGCACCGCGCTTGAAGGGCCGGCTGCGGTGCGGAACTCCAACACCACCCTTGATCCCCACGGTGGCGGGCCGACTCACGTTTCGGATTCGTCGAACTAGGTCAGGCGCCTACTCGTGTTCGTATGAGGAAGGCAAGTTCTTACATACGCCCGGACTTGCCCTCTAGGTCGCCCTGCCACCCCGGGCGGCGGCG
>DASRJA010000573.1:0-2259 GCA_035649695.1 Mycobacterium sp.
AGCCGCTGCGTGCCGGCGGCGCCGGGAATGATCCCGAGGAGCACCTCCGGCTGGCCGACCTTCGCGTCCCGCGCGGCGACGCGGAAGTGACACGACATCGCGACTTCCATGCCGCCGCCGAGCGCGTTGCCGTGAATCGCGGCGACGAGTGGCTTGGTCGAGTCCTCCATGCGGCGGAGAAGCGCGTGGGTCCCCGCCGACCGGGTCAGCGCGTCCTGTGGCGTCTTGAGCAGGTCGAACACCTTGATGTCCGCGCCGGCGATGAACGTCGTGCCGGCGCCCATCAATACGATGGCGTCGGCCGCCGGGTCGGCGTTCGCGCGCTGGACGCCCTGGTCGATCGCTTCCCACACCGCGGGACTCAGCGCGTTGACCGGCGGGTTGTCGATGGTCAGGACCGCGACGCGGTCGGTGATGTCATAGTGAACAACGTCAGCCATAGGAGGTCTCGTTCCGGGTTCGGGGTTCAGGGTTCCAAGGTCCCGCGCGGAGCATCGACGATGATGCAGGTCGTCGTGCCGTGGGCGTAGAGTTTGCCGGCCGCGTCGACGATGCGGCCTTCGGACGTCGCGGTGCGACCGCCGACGTGGACCACCTTCGCTTCGCACCGCAGCAGACCGGCTTCCTTCGTGATCGGCCGGGTCAGGTTCACCTTCAACTCCAATGTGGTGAAGCGACGGCCTGCCGGCATCGCCGAGTTGATCGCGCAGCCGAGCGCGGTGTCCAGCATCGTCGCCGCGAAGCCTCCGTGCGCGACGCCGGTGCCGTTGTAGAAGCTCTCCTCACAGACGGCCGTGAAGACGACCCGGCCCTCTTCGACCTCGGCGATGCGAATGCCGAGCAGATCGAGCATCGGCGGTGGCGGCATCTCGCCAGCGATCATCCGCTGGAAGAACTCGAGCCCGCTCATCCGCCGGCGCGCTTCGACGTGGGTCATGAACCGGTGCCTGCGGCGTGTTCATCTCTCAAAACGCGATAAAGGATCTTGCCGACCGCGCTCATCGGCAGGGTGTCGCGGATTTCGACGACTCGGGGCACTTTGTAATCCGTGAGGCTGATCCGGCAGTGTGCGATCACCTCGTCGGCCGTCACCGACGAGCCGGGTTTGAGGGCGATGCAGGCCTTGACGATTTCGCCGTGGTAGTTGTCCGGAATCCCGATGACTGCCGCGAGGCGGACAGCCGGGTGCGCGTACAGGACCGACTCGACGTCCGACGGGTACACATTGTAGCCGTCGACGATGATCATGTCTTTCTTGCGCTGGACAATTGACGTGTAGCCGTCCGCGTCCATGCGCGCGATGTCGCCGGTGTGGAACCAGATCCGGCCGTCGGCGTGCGTGCGCAGGACGTGCGCGCTTTCCTCCGGCTTGTTCCAGTAGCCTTTCATCACCTGAGGTCCCGCGATGCACAGCTCGCCGGTGTCGCCGACCGGCAACTCGTGCGTGCCGGTTTCGACGTCGACGATCTTCATGTCGGTGTCGGGAAACGGCAGACCGACCGTCCCGAACTTCCGCAAGGCGAGCTGCGGCGTGGAGTGCGTGACCGGTGAGGTTTCCGACAGCCCGTAGCCTTCGTTGAGCGGCCGGCCGATGCGCCGTTCGAATTCCTCCATCACCTCGACCGGACACGGCGCGCCGCCGCTGTTGTACAGGCGTATCAGGTCGAGCCCGTACTCGCCGACCTTCGGATGGTTGAGCAGCGACACGAACACTGTTGGCACGGCGGGGAAGTAGGTCGGACGGAAGTCGCGGATCGCGGCGAGCACCTGCTCCGGATCGTACTTGGGGTGGATGATCTGGAGCGCGCCGACCCGCAGCCCCACCAACATGCACACCGCGAACGCGTAGATGTGGAAGTACGGGATGACCACGAGGTACCGCTCATTGCCGCTCAGCGTATACGCCGGATTCATCCAGTTCTCGGTCTGCACGACGTTCGCCCACAGGTTGCCGTGGGTCAGCATCGCCCCCTTCGGCGTCCCGGTCGTCCCACCGGTGTATTGCAGCACCGCGATGTCTTCGGGTCCGACCCGGGTCAGACCCGGGTCTGACCCGGGGCTGCCAGCCGTCGGGCCCGACGCTGACACCGATTGGCGACGAGTCAACTCCGTCAGGGAAAGTGTGCCGTCGATGCGTGGGGTGGGCGTGGCGGCCGCTGAATATTCTGCCAACGACGTCACGATGACGTGTTCGATGGACGTCTGACTGCGGACACCCTGCACCAGCGGCGCCAGCAGATCCAGTGTGACGACGACGCG
>DASRJA010000574.1:0-2301 GCA_035649695.1 Mycobacterium sp.
ACACAAAATACCCACCGCATTCGAAACGAGATAATTGGCCGCGAACTCGTCGTTGGGGGTCACGTCGTTCTTGACCTCACCCATAACCCGCGGATACCCCTCGCCTTGAGCGACCTTGTCGCAGATCCCGTAGCCGTAACCGATGGCGTCGTTGTTCGGAAAGTCGTAGTGTCGGCGCACCATCACGTCGTAGACGTACTCGACCTCGGGACCCGGAACCGCATGCGCCGGCGGTGCCGACACCTGTGCGGCCATCCCCAATGCGATGCACGCGCCGACTATTCTGAGCAACGACTTCTGACACATCACGGCTGAAATCCCCTTTTCCTCGTCGCCTCGTCAGCTGCAGCCTCGAGGACAAATGTCGGCCGCCGGCAGCGACTCCGGCCCTGGATCGCCGGGATCGGTCGCCGGATACTGGGTTGTCAAATCGACGTCGTGGTCCAAGTCCGGGGCGATGGGCAGCAGCCGACAAAACAAGACGATCGCCAAGCTGCACGGATCGCCGACCGGGTCGGCGTCCGCGGACGCCGGCATGATGAGCGACACCGTGGCGAGGCCGATCGATGCCAAAACCGTTGATGCGCTTCGTCTCATCGCGCCGGCCTTTCTCAGCCACGAGGTCATCTGATGGTGGTGGCGAGGTCGCCTGCCATGGCCGCGAGTTGGGGTGCCCAGCTCGACCAGCCGTGGTCACCACTGGTCGGAAAGTCGAAGTGGCCGTTCTTGCCGCCCACCGCGCGATATTGCGCGAAGAAGGTGCGGTTGGTGCCCTGCGCGATGTCGGGGTAGCCGATCATCGCGGCTGGGTCGGACGCCGTCAACGTGCCAGGGCTGAAGACCCACAGCCGGGTGTCGTTGTCAACGAGGAGCCGGGCATGCACGTTTGCCGAGTGGTCCTTCCAGCGCCCCAACTGCGGCAGACTCCACATGTTGCGGATGTCGACACCCCCGTACCGCTGCAGCCCGGCGGTGATCGCGCCGTCCACACCGGTCCGCTCGGGCGCCAGGTAACCCGACATCGAGCCCGCGTAGCGGAAGCGGTCGGGGCGGAACGTCGCGGCCTCCATGGCCCCCGTCCCACCCTGCGCGGCGCCGACGATGGCGTGTCCATTGGGCGCTAGACCCTTGTTGGCGGCCAACCAGTTTGGCAGTTCGTCACACAGGAACGTCTGCCATTGCCTGCTGCCGTCCTGCTCCCAGTTGGTGTAGAGGCTGTAGGCACCGCCGGCGGGGGCTGCCACCGAGATGCCCTTGCCAGCTAGGGTCGTGAACGCTTCGCCCGCGGTGACCCAGTTGCTCACTTCGGGGCCGGCGTCGAAGGCGTCGAGTAGATACACGGCATGGGGTCCACCCGCCATGAACGCAACCGGAATGTCGCGGCCCATGGACGCCGACGGCACGTGCAGGTATTCGATGGCCGGCGCGGCCTTGGCCGGTCCGGCGGTCCACAGGCATAGTCCAAGGATGGCCACCAGCGCCGTCCTCAACAGGATTACTCTGCGCATCATAGGTATTGGCTCCGAAGAAACCGGTCGTCGAGTCATGCGGGCTGGCCATAGACGGCGACGACGACGGTGCGATCGAGGCTGTTCTGCGACCACACTCCGATCTGGGTGTTGGCGCAGTTGCTCATGATCGCCATGTCGGTGGGGTCGTAGTACCACTGGTTGAGGATCTCGATACCGCTGATCGCCAACGCGGGGTTGATCGCCACGGTTTCGGCGACGGTTCCGCGGTAACCGGCGGCGTTGGCGCGGTCCGCAACGGTGGTGCCGTCGGATCCGATGTCACCATCGAGCGCTCTGTTGTTGAGGACGTCGTCGGTATGCCATTGGGCAGCCAACTGCAGTTGCGGGTTGATCTTGAGGTCGTTCGTGCAGCCGGCTTGGTGCTGAATGGTGTACACGTTGGCCGCGACACTGTTGTTGAGCCGGTGATTGTCGGCACGGGCCTGCGGCGTGATCGCCAGTGCGCCCACCATTACGAGCGTCGGAACGGTAAGCGCCGCAATCGCGTTGGCGGATCTCATTTGGGATCGAAACCCGATATGAGCCAACGGTTGTCGACTTTGTCGAGGGTGACTTGGACTGCGGACGCGGTGCCGCTGGGCGCATCGTTACCGACAATCACGGTTTGATCAACGAAGACCAGGACGACCGCATGTTTCTCGCTGGCCGACATCGACGAGGCGGCGGGCACGGTGGCGGTGGCGGAGATCTTCTTCTGCTGTGATCCGGGGATCACCACGTCCGTGGTGAGGGACGTGTAGGAGTCACGGAAGGTGCCCGTCAGAAGGTC
>DASRJA010000575.1:0-6176 GCA_035649695.1 Mycobacterium sp.
TCAGCAATGCCTGCACCCGGGTGTCGGTGCCGAAATAGACGCGGTTCACGTCAGACGCCAATACGATCGCCCCGGCGGCCGAGCCCGCAACGCCCGCGGTCGCGAGTGCGAAGACGGCCCACCGGGCGCGGGCGCCGAACAACGCCGCGACGGCGATCACCAGCAGTGGCCAGAACAGGTAATACTGCTCCTCGACGCCGAGCGACCACGTGTGCTGCAGCGGCGAAGGTGGGCTGCCCTGCGAAAAGTAATCGGTCCGCTGTGCGACGAAGGCCCAGTTCGCCACCCAGAAGAAGACGGCGACGGCGTCGTCGCGCAGCGTGGTGATGGCCTCCGTCGGAAAAACTGTGCGCGCCGCGACCACCGCTAACACCATGACGATCAGCGCGGGCAGCAGCCGTCGGGCACGTCGAATCCAGAAGTCCGCCAACGCGATTCGCCCGGTGCGCCGCAGTTCGTCGAGCAACAGCGACGTGATCAGAAATCCGCTGAGCACGAAGAAGACGTCGACACCCAAGAAGCCGCCGGAGACACCGGGGATGCCGCCGTGCTCGGCCAACACGAGTCCGACGGCGACAGCGCGGATGCCGTCAAGCGCCGGAATGCCTTTAGACCGAGCGCCATGCCGACGCGGGGCGACACGGTCCTGGCGCACTGCGCGAAGTTTAGGTGGCCTCCCGCGCCGAATCCGGAAGGCGCGCTGGGCTTTACTTCGTCAAAGCGATGTATTTGACGTCGAGGTACTCGTCGATGCCCTCGAAGCCGCCCTCACGGCCGAAGCCGGATTCCTTGACCCCGCCGAATGGAGCAGCCGGATCGGAGATGACGCCGCGGTTGATGCCCACCATGCCCGACTGGACTCCTTCGGCCGCCCGCAGCGCGCGGTCCAGCGACTGGGTGTAGATGTAGGCCGCCAACCCGTATTCGGTGTCGTTGGCCGCCTTGATGCCTTCTTCCTCGGTGTCGAAGCCGGTGATCGGCGCGACGGGCCCGAACACCTCCTCCTTGAGGATGCGGGCGTCGGCGGGGACGTCGGCCAGCACGGTCGCCGGGTAGAAGTTGCCGGGGCCGCCGGGAGCGACACCGCCGACGGCGACGGCCGCGCCGCGCGACACCGCATCGGACACCAGGTCCTCGACGGTGGCGACCTGCTTGGCGTTGATCAGCGGACCCAGCGTGGACGACTCGTCGATGCCCTTGCCGAGGGTGAACTCGCTCATCCGCTTGACCAGCTTCTCGGTGAACTCCTCGCGCACGGAGTTGGCGACGTGGAACCGGTTGGCCGCGGTGCAGGCCTCACCGCCGTTGCGCATCTTGGCCAGGATCGCGCCGTCGACGGCGGCGTCCACGTCGGCGTCGTCAAACACGACGAACGGCGCATTGCCGCCGAGTTCCATCGATGTGCGCAGCAGCTTGTCGGCCGACTGCTTGACGAGTGCCTTGCCGACGCCGGTGGATCCGGTGAACGTCAGCTTGCGCAGCCGGCCGTCGTTGATCAGCGCCTCGGTGATCGGCCCGGGACTGCTGGTCGGCAGCACCGACAGCACCCCCTTCGGCAGGCCCGCCTCGTCCATCAGCTTGGCCAGCAGCAGCATGGTCAGCGGCGTCTCTTGAGCCGGCTTCACAATCATCGTGCAGCCCGCCGCGAACGCCGGGCCGATCTTGCGGGTCCCCATGGCCAACGGGAAGTTCCACGGCGTGATCGCGTAACACGGGCCGACGGGCTGCTTGGTGACCAGGATGCGGCCGGTTCCGGCCGGGCTCGGAGTGAACCGGCCGGCGATGCGCACCGCCTCCTCGGCGAACCAGCGGAAGAACTCCGCGCCGTATTTGACTTCGCCCATGCTCTCGGGCAGCACCTTGCCCATTTCCAGGGTCATCAACGTCGCGACATCCTCGGCGCGTTCGGTGATCTTCTCGAAGACCGCACGCAGCACCTCGCCGCGTTCGCGGGGCGGCGTGGCGGCCCACTCCGCCTGCACGGCGCAGGCGGCATCGAGCGCGGCGGTCGCGTCCTCGGGGGTGGCGTCGGCGACAGCGACGAGCACCTGATCGTCGGACGGGTCGAGAACGTTGAATGTCGACTTGCCTTCGCGTTCCTCACCACCGATCCACAGACCGGTGGGTACTGACTTCAGCAGAGCGGTGGTGTCCATGCCTCCATCATTTACACCTTTGTTCAACCGGCCGCACTAGGGTCGAAAACATGAGCACCCGAAGACGAGCGCGAGTGAGGATCGCAGCGAGGGACGAGCGAGGACCGGAGCGAGCGGGAGTCGAGGCATGAGCACCGATACCCAGCAGATTCCCGATATCGCCACCACTCCCGCGTGGCAGGCACTGCAAAAACATCACGACGAGATCGGTCAGAAACACCTGCGGGAGTTCTTTGCTGACGACCCCAACCGCGGCACCGAATTGGCGTTGACGGTCGGCGACCTCTACATCGACTACAGCAAGCACCGGGTCACCCGGGAAACCCTGCAACTGCTGATCGACCTGGCCCGCACCGCCCGGTTGGAGCAGCACCGCGATGCGATGTTCTCCGGCATACACATCAACACCTCCGAGAACCGGGCGGTGCTGCACACCGCGCTGCGCGATCCGGCCGGCGTCGAGCTGGTCGTCGACGGGCAGAACGTCGTCGAGGATGTGCACGCGGTGCTGGACAAAATGGGCGACTTCACCGACCGGCTGCGCAGTGGCGAGTGGACGGGCGCGACCGGCGAGCGGATCAAGACTGTCGTGAACATCGGCATCGGCGGCTCGGATCTGGGCCCTGTGATGGTGTACGACGCGTTGCGCCACTACGCCGACGCGGGCATCTCGGCGCGGTTCGTCTCGAACGTCGACCCCGCCGACCTGGTGGCCACGCTCGACGGACTCGAGCCTGCCACAACGCTTTTCATCGTCGCATCGAAGACGTTCTCCACACTGGAGACGCTCACCAACGCGACCGCCGCGCGGCGCTGGCTGACCGAGACGCTCGGAGACGCCGCCGTGGCAAAGCATTTCGTCGCGGTCTCGACCAACAAGAAACTGGTCGACGACTTCGGCATCAACACCGACAACATGTTCGGCTTCTGGGACTGGGTCGGCGGCCGCTATTCGGTGGACAGCGCGATCGGTTTGAGCGTGATGGCGGTGATCGGCAGGGAGCGGTTCGCCGACTTCCTGGCCGGCTTCCACATCGTCGACGAGCACTTCCGCACCGCGCCGCTGGAGGCCAACGCGCCGGCGCTGCTCGGTCTGATTGGCTTGTGGTACAACAACTTCTTCGGCGCCGAAACGCGTGCGGTGCTGCCGTATTCCAACGACCTGTCGCGGTTCGCCGCCTATCTGCAGCAGCTGACGATGGAGTCCAACGGCAAGTCGGTGCGCGCGGACGGCACAGCCGTGACGGCCAGCACCGGCGAAATCTTCTGGGGCGAACCGGGTACCAACGGCCAGCACGCGTTCTACCAGTTGATACACCAGGGAACGCGGCTGATTCCTGCTGACTTCATTGGGTTTTCCCAGCCGACCGACGACCTGGCCACCGCCGACGGCACAGGCAGCATGCACGACCTGTTGATGAGTAACTTCTTCGCCCAGACGCAGGTGCTCGCGTTCGGCAAGACCGCAGAGGAGATCGCCGCGGAGGGCACGCCGCCGGAAGTCGTGCCGCACAAGGTGATGCCGGGCAACCGGCCGTCGACGTCGATTCTGGGCACCAAGCTGACGCCGTCGATCGTGGGCCAATTGATTGCCCTCTACGAGCACCAGGTCTTCACCGAGGGCGTCATCTGGGGGATCGACTCGTTCGACCAATGGGGCGTCGAACTGGGCAAGACTCAGGCCAAGGCGCTGCTGCCGGTGATCACGGCTGACGCGTCACCGGCCAAGCAGTCCGATTCGTCGACCGACGCCTTGGTGCGGCGCTACCGCACCGAACGCGGACGGTCCGCCTAGACGGTATGGGGGGCTGGGGCCTCGCTCACATGTGAACGTGGGTTGCCGTCAGGAAATGGGTCCTGGCCGGTAGAGCCACAGATGTGGGAGGCCCCAGTGAAGGTTCAGCGTACGAGGTTCAGCGTACGAGTGTTGGTTTGGATGTGCACGCACGATCGGTGGTCGCGTGTGGTCTTGATGGTGATACCGGGGAGCTCTTCGAGCGGCGGTTGACTCCGGATCACGGGGAGATCGTGGCCTGGTTGGGTGATCTGCCCGGCCCGGTTGCTGCGACCTATGAGGCCGGTCCGACGGGATTCGTGCTCGCGCGCAGCATCAACGCCGCCGGGATCAGATGCTCGGTCGCGGCGCCGTCGAAGCTGCAACGCCCGGTCGGTGATCGGGTCAAGACCGATATCCGCGATGCGCGTCATCTGGCCCGGCTGCTGCATCTGGGTGAGATCGTGGAAGTCGAGATCCCCAGTGTCGAGCAAGAATCCGCACGCGATCTCTTCCGCGCCCGTGAGGCCTGCCGCCGGGATCTGATGGCCGCACGCAACCGGCTCTCGAAGCTGCTGCTGCGCAGGGGGATCGTCTACTACGGCGGGGCGGCCTGGTCGCGAAATCACGAGCGGTGGCTGCGCGGGCAGCGGTTCGACGACCCCGCGCTGGCGATCGCCTACGACACCGCCTTCGACACGGTGCTGGCCACCACCGCTCGCCGGGATCGCCTCGACGCGGCGATCACCGCGATGGCCGCCGATTCCTCGTTCACCGCGGTGATGACGCGGCTGGGGTGTCTGCGCGGCGTCTCCACGTTGACGGCGTTCGGGTTGGCCACCGAGATCGGCGACTGGCACCGGCTGACCGGCCGCTCGATCGGCGCCTATCTCGGACTGGTGCCATGCGAGTACTCCTCGGGAGCCAATCGGGCCCAGGGCGGGCTGACCCGCACCGGCAACACCCACGCCCGCCGACTGTTGATCGAGGCGGCCTGGCATCACCGGCCGTCGTATCGGCCCGGCGAGGTGATGCGGCGGCGCTGGGATGCCGCCTCACCGGCGGCGCGGGCCCGCGGGCAGGCCGCCAACCGACGCCTGCACGCCCGCTGGCTGCGTTTCAACGAACGCAAGAAGCGTCCCGTCGTGGCCAACGCGGCCATCGCCCGCGAGTTGGCCGGCTGGTGCTGGTCATTGGCCGTCATGGACGACTGAGCCCACCGAAACGTCCAGGTGCGCGTATCGAGGTGTCGGCAAGCGTCTTGGAGTGACCCGCGGAAATCGCTATGAGCAATCACGTTGCCCTGCAACCGATCACGCTCGATTACTAGACCCTGCGATCCAACTCCGACTCGAAGACCCGTCCTGCGGTAACCAACCCGCGCATGTCAGACTGACACGCGTCGACAGACACGCTCGACACCCACGAACGCTCACCTGGTCAACGAAGCGGCGGCCGCGACGACGGTTGCGGCCGCCGCTTCACCCTGCCCACTTGACAAACCACTCCCCATATCAGCGATTTCGGTGCGCTAACCGTCGCTCAGCGTACTGTCGCTCAGCGTACGTATTCGCACCGAAATCACGTCGAGCATCGACTTGATCTGTGCGGCGCGTTGGTCGGCATCCGCCATCACGTCGTCCTCGGCGGGACGGATCTCGACGCCGTGCGCCTGCGCGGTCGCCTCGAAACACTGCCGGACCGCAGGGTCGGCGAGCACCACTGCGGCGATCATGCCCGGTGACAGTTCGCGGGTGTCGAGCAAGCCGCGGTGGCACACCTCCGCGGGTATTCGGATGTCGAGCGCACCACCTTCGAGCTGCTGTTTGGCCGCCGCGAGTAGCAGCGTCAGCGCCGCCCGCGAGATTGCCTCGATCACCTTGCGGCGGAACGGGAACCACGGCAGCGGTAGCTTGTCGATCTGCGTGTCCACGCCGCCGGTGAACAGATACTCGATCAGGCTGCGGGTGTGGATCTCGGTGACATCCGACCAGTTGACGTCGTCGCCGTCGAACTCGACGCCCTCCTCGCTGATCGCCTCGCCGCCGAAGTGGTTTAGCTTGCGGGCCAGCCAATGCAGTTTGTCTGGTGTCAGCGGATGATCGGCCACCATGTCGCCGATGCCCAGCGCCTACCGACCGACGACGGGCCCGGATCGGGTCGCCGGGTTTCCAGCAGCGACTGCAACCACGAGGCCTCGTCGGGCACCTCGCCATTTAAGCCGAATTCGCTACTGCAGGCAGTTC
>DASRJA010000576.1:0-2411 GCA_035649695.1 Mycobacterium sp.
GCCTGCTCGGCATGATCGGACAGGGCATCACGTACCACTACTTCACCGATACGGTCGGTGCGCTGCTGTTGGGCACGGCGATCGTATGCGTCGCAGCCCTCGTATTGGGACACACACCCCACCAAACTTGACAGGTGTCAACCCCGGTGCGATCTGCGTCACAGCCGGTGGTTACGATGAGGCCATGACCGCGACGCCCGACGTTGATCTGCCCGACACCAGCACCATCCGCAATCCTGCGACCGGCGCGGTTGCCGGTCGGGTGCGCTGGACCGACCCCGCCGACGTGCCGCGCATCGCCGCGGGTCTGCGCGAGGTGCAGAAGCACTGGGAGGCACGGGGCGCCAAGGGTCGCGCCAAGGTGATGGCCCGCTACGCGGTCTGGCTCGGTGAGCACCGCGACGAAATCGAGGCATTGCTGATCAAGGAGACCGGCAAGTCGGCTACCGACGCCGCGCAAGAGGTACCGCTGCTGATCATGATCGCCTCCTACTACATCAAGACGATGGAGAAGGCGCTGGCGCCCGAACCCCGTCCGGCATCGCTGCCCTTCCTGGCGATCAAGAAGGTCGAGGTGCACTACCGGCCGCGTCCGGTGGTCGGCATCATCGCGCCGTGGAACTACCCCGTCGCCAATGCGCTGATGGACGCCATCGGTGCGTTGGCTGCCGGCTGCGCGGTGCTGCTCAAGCCGTCCGAGCGCACGCCGTTGACAGCCGAACTGCTGCTGCGCGGGTGGCTGGACTCGGGTGCACCCGAGGTGCTCGCGCTGGCGCAGGGCGCGCGCGAGGTGTCGGAGGTCGTGATCGACAACTCCGACTTCATCCAATTCACCGGCTCGTGCGCCACCGGCGCGAAGGTGATGGAGCGCGCGGCACGCAGGCTTACGCCGGTCAGCCTCGAGCTCGGCGGCAAGGACCCGATGGTCGTGCTCGAGGACGCCGACATCGACCTGGCCGCGCACGCCGCGGTGTGGGGGGCGTTCTTCAACGCGGGCCAGACATGCGTTTCGGTGGAAAGGGTGTATGCGCTCGAGCCGGTGTACGACCAGTTCGTCGCGGCGGTGATGCGCGACGTCAAAGACCTGAAGGTGGGCGCGGGCGACGGGTATGACTTCGGCTCGCTGATCGACGAGAGCCAGGTGGCGGTGACCGAACGCCACGTCGCCGACGCGAAGGCCAAAGGTGCCCGGGTGCTCACCGGTGGGCGCCGTCCGAGCGGCCCCGGCAGCTTCTACCCGCCGACGGTCCTCGTCGACGTCGATCATTCGATGGCGTGCATGACGGAGGAGACGTTCGGTCCGACGCTGCCGATTATGAAGGTATCGAGTGTCGACGAGGCGATCCGACTGGCCAACGACAGCCCGTACGGGTTATCCGCCGCGGTGTTCTCCAAGGACATCGAGCGCGCGAAAGCGGTTGCGGTGCAATTGGATTGCGGTGCCGTCAACGTCAACGACGTGATTTCGAACCTGATGTGCACGACGGCGCCGATGGGTGGCTGGAAGACATCCGGCATGGGCGCGCGGTTCGGCGGGGCCGAGGGCCTGCGCAAGTACTGCCGCCAGGAGGCGGTGGTGGCGCCGCGCACCAATGTCGGCGCCGGCGGCAACTACTACAACAATTCGCCCAAGGCGCTGCGGCGGATGAACAAGCTGATGACGAAGCTGGCGCTGCTTACGCCTCGACGCGCAGCCAAGTAGCACCGGCCGTTCACCCGCGTGTCACCTAGGCGTACACGCGCGTCGATATTTTTTGCCGGTGACTCTGGATTCACACGGCTACCGCGTGCACGACGACGACGATGACGACCCGGTGCTGCTCAACTCCGACGGAATTCCCGTCGACACCTGGCGTGAGGGCTATCCGTACGACGAGCGGATGAACCGCACCGAATACGAGGAGCAGAAGCGGCTGCTGCAGATCGAGCTGCTCAAGCTGCAGAAGTGGAGCCAGTCCAACGGGCACCGGCACGTCATCGTGTTCGAGGGTCGCGACGCCGCAGGCAAGGGCGGCACCATCAAGCGCTTCATGGAGCACCTCAATCCGCGCGGTGCGCGCGTGGTCGCGCTCGACAAGCCCACCGAGGAAGAGCGCGGGCAGTGGTATTTCCAGCGCTACGTGGGTCACCTGCCCACTCGCGGCGAGATCGTCCTATTCGACCGCTCCTGGTACAACCGCGCAGGCGTGGAGCGGGTGATGGGATTCTGCACGGACAAGGAATACCTCGAGTTCATGCGCCAGGCGCCGGTGTTCGAGCAGAACCTCGTGCACAGCGGCATCCATCTCATCAAGTTCTGGTTCTCGGTGAGCCGGGGCGAGCAGCGGCGCCGCTTCGGCGAGCGCGAGGCGCATCCGCTGAAGCAATGGAAGCTGTCGCCGATCGACAAGGCGTCCCTCGACAAGTGGGAC
>DASRJA010000577.1:0-11050 GCA_035649695.1 Mycobacterium sp.
TGACCGAAATCCAACGCAAATCGATTCTGGTTGACGGACTGGTCACCAGCTATCTGGAAGCGGGACAAGGCGATCCGGTCGTCCTGCTGCACGGCGGAGAGTTCGGCGTCAGCGCCGAGATCGGCTGGGAGCGCAACATCGAGGCGTTGGCGGCACACCACCGCGTGTTCGCCCTCGACATGCTGGGGTTCGGCGGATCCGCGAAGGTCATCGACTTCAACGACGGCCGGGGCATGCGGATCAGGCACATCGCGCGATTCTGTGACACCGTCGGCGTCGAGACCGCACACTTCGTCGGTAACTCGATGGGCGCCATCAACTTGTTCGTCGACGTCACATCGGAGTCTCCGGTGTTGCCGGCGCGCAGCTTGGTGATGATTTGCGGTGGCGGCGAGATCCAGCGAAACGAACACTCGGCAGCGCTCTACGATTACGACGCAACGCTTTCCGGAATGCGCCGCATTCTCGAGGCGCTCTTCCACGACCCGTCATACCCCGCCGACGACGCCTACGTGCAACGGCGCTACGAGTCCAGCATTGCGCCCGGTGCGTGGGAGGCGCTGGCGGCCGCGCGCTTTCGGCGGCCGGGCTTGGAGCCACCCGCACTACCGTCGAGCGCCCGGCCCTACGAGCGCATCGCCGTACCCACGCTGGTGGTGGAGGGGGAGTGCGACAAATTGCTTCCTCCGGGCTGGGCGGCCGAGATCGCGGCTCAGATTCCCGACGGTCGTTCGATTGTGGTGCCAAAAGCCGGTCACTGCCCGCAGATTGAGCAACCATCGGTGGTCAACCACGTGCTGGTGGACTTCCTGAGCGGGGTACAACGAAAGGTGCCGGCCTCATGGTCAACGAACTGACGGACAAGGTCGCGATCGTCACCGGCGGCGCGTCGGGACTTGGTGAAGGACTGGTGCGACGGTTCGCGGCCGAGGGCGCGAAGGTCTTGATCGGCGATATCGACGTCGAGCGCGGCAAGGCGCTGGCGGCGGAACTCGGCCAGAACGCGCTGTTCGTTGAAGCCGACGTCGCTGACTTCGGCCAGGTCGGGGGGCTGGTGTCGTCGGCGGTCGAGCACTTCGGCGGGCTGCACGTGATGGTCAACAACGCGGGAGTTTCGGGCACCATGCACCGTCGCTTCTTCGACGACGACCTCGCGGATTTCCACCAGGTGATGGCGATCAACGTCGGGGCCGTGATGGCGGGGACGCGCGACGCCGCACGCCATATGTCCAAGCACGGTGGCGGATCGATCATCAACCTCACCTCGATCGGTGGGATCCAGGCCGGCGGCGGGGTGATGACCTACCGCGCATCGAAGGCGGCGGTAATCCAGTTCACCAAGTCCGCGGCAATCGAGCTGGCGCACTACGAGATTCGTGTCAATGCCATCGCGCCCGGCAATATCCGCACGGCGATCGTACGGAAATCGGCGGCTGGGGAGGACCTGGAGAAACTGGAGCAGTTCGAGGCGAAGATCCGTCAGCAGATGCGTGACGACCGTCCGCTCAAGCGTGAAGGTACCGTCGAGGATGTCGCCGAGGCGGCGCTCTACTTCGCCACCGATCGGTCGCGCTATGTCACCGGAACCGTATTGCCGATCGACGGCGGCACCGTCGCCGGCAAGGTGATCCCTCGAAAGTGACCTGTTTAAATCAGTCGCTTGACTTAAGACGCGGAACGGCGTTGACTAGGCAGGTGACCACCGCCAGGACCGTGCGCGCCGATCGAGCCAGCAGCACGCAAGAGGCAATACTGAAGGCCGCCGAACGGCTGTACGCCGAGCACGGCATGTTCGCCGTGTCGAACAGGCAGGTCAGCGAGGCGGCCGGCCAGGGCAACAACGCCGCGGTCGGCTATCACTTCGGTACCAAGACCGATCTGGTGCGCGCAATCGAGCAGAAGCACCGCGCGTCGATCGAGCGGCTGCTTGAGCGGATGGTGGCCGAAACGGGCGACTCCGCGGAGTTGCGGGATTGGATCGCATGCCTGGTGTGCTCACTCACCGAGCACCTGGCCCAGCTCGGAAACCCCACCTGGTACGCGCGCTTCGCCGCCCAGGCGCTGACGGACCCCGCGTACCACAAGATCGTCATCAAGGATGCGCTCGCATCACCATCGCTGGTTCAGGTCGTCGACGGAATCACCCGCTGCCTGCCCAACCTGCCCGCGGCCGTCGTGACGGAGCGCAACATCATGGCGCGCAACCTGATGATGCACACGTGCGCTGACTTCGAGCGAGCCTACGCCGAAGGCGCCGACGTCCCCCGAACCAGTTGGGAGGCGGTCGGTTCTGGCCTGATCGACGCGATCGTCGGACTCTGGCTGGCACCCGTCACGGAGCATCCGTGACATGAAAGTGACTGTCGACCAAGACAAATGCGTGTCGTCGGGCCAGTGCGTCCTGAACGCCGCCGAGATATTCGACCAGCGCGACGACGACGGAGTCGTTGTCCTACTCAACGAAAACCCGCCCCCACCGCAAGCAGAGAACGCCCGCAAGGCCGCGGCGGCGTGCCCGGCCCTAGCCATCGACATCGAGGAATGAGAAAGACTCCATGTCCGACACCTTGACCGGAACCGCAACCGAGGTACCCGACTATCCGATGGATCGGGACGCCCGCTGCCCCTTTGCGCCGCCGCCGCAGGTACTCGAGATGGGCGAGGCGAAGCCACTTTCCCGCGTTCGGATTTGGGACGGCAGCACACCTTGGCTGATCACGGGTCATGCGGTGGCCCGGGAGTTGTTCGCCGACTCTCGCGTTAGTGTCGACGACCGGCAGGATGGCTTCCCGCACTGGAACGAGCACATGCTCTCAACGGTGCACAAGCGGCCGAGGTCGGTATTCACCTCGGATGCCGAGGAGCACACCCGCTTCCGCCGGATGCTGTCCAAGCCGTTCACCTTCAAACGCGTCGAGGGCCTGCGCCCCGCGATCCAAGAGGTGACCGACGAGTGCATCGACGCGATCCTGGCCGGCCCACAGCCCGCCGACATCGTCTCGAAGCTCGCCCTACCGGTTCCCACCCGCGTGATCAGCGAAATGCTCGGTGTGCCATACGAAGACCACGAGTTCTTTCAGCACCATGCCAACGTGGGGCTCGCCCGCTACGCCACCGCGGAGGACGGCCAAAAGGGCGCCATGGGCTTGGCCCAGTACCTGATCGACCTCGTCAAGAAGAAGATGGAGAACCCGTCCGAGGATGCGGTGTCGGATCTGGCCGAACGTGTCAACGCCGGCGAGATCAGCGTCAAGGAAGCCGCACAGCTGGGCACCGGGCTGTTGATCGCCGGCCACGAGACCACCGCCAACATGATCGGTATCGGCGTGCTGGCCCTGCTGGAGAACCCCGAACAGGCTGTGCTGCTTCGTGATTCCGACGACCCGAAGTTCATCGCGAACGCGGTCGAAGAATTGATGCGCTATCTGTCGATCATCCAGAACGGTCAGCGCCGGGTGGCCATCGAAGACATCGAGATCGCCGGCGAGACCATCCGCGCCGGCGAGGGCATCGTCTTGGACCTGGCACCGGCGAACTGGGATGCGACTGCATATCCGGATCCCGACAAGCTCGATCTCACCCGCGACGCCGGTCAGCAGCTGGGCTTCGGCTACGGCCGCCATCAGTGCGTCGGACAGCAGCTTGCGCGCGCCGAGCTTCAGATCGTGTTCCACACGCTGCTGCGTCGCATTCCGACGCTGCGCCTTGCCGTGCCGCTCGACGAGGTTCCCTTCAAGCACGACCGCCTCGCCTACGGCGTATACGAACTTCCCGTTACCTGGTGAATGGAGTGTCAACGATGTCGACTTCTGCTTCCACGCTCTACCCGCCCGGAGGCTACGGTGCGCCGAAGGACCGGCGCGGACACGCGGGCGCGCCTGTCGGGCTTCCGGCGGGAACCGAAGTGTTCTCAGCGGACAACCACATTTCCGTGGCCGACGACATCTTCTACGAGCGCTTTCCCGACGACCTGAAGGACAAGGCGCCGCGAATCTGGTACGAGGACGGCGCGTACATGGTCGGCATGGCCAAGGGAAAGACCTTCCTGCCGGGCGATTTCAGCCGGGTGCTCATGCAGTACGACGACCTGGCGGGCGCATCCACGAACAACATCGAGGCGCGCGTGCGTGAGCTGGCGGAGGACGGCGTCGACAAGGAGCTGGCGTTCCCCAACGCCGTCTTGGCACTGTTCCACTATCCCGACAAGGACCTTCGCGAGCGCGTTTTCCGGATCTACAACGAGTACATGGCCGACCTTCAAGAGCGCAGTAACGGCCACTTCTACGGAGCCGGCCTGATCAACTGGTGGGATCCCAAAGGCGCACGGCGGACGCTGACCGAGCTGAAGGCACTGGGACTCAAGACGTTCCTGATGCCGATCAATCCCGGCAAGGACGACGGCGACAAGGTGATCGACTACGGCAGCACCGTAATGAGCGCGGTGTGGGACGAGATCGAGGAAGCCGGACTGCCGGTGAGCCACCATATCGGGGAAACTCCACCGAAGACGCCGTGCGAGTTCAACAGCGTCGTCGTCGGCATGATGATCAACATCGACGGGTTCCGCGAGGTGTTCTCCAAGTACATCTTCAGCGGCATCCTCGATCGCCATCCGAAGCTGCGGATCGGCTGGTTCGAGGGCGGAATCGCCTGGGTGCCGTGGGCTCTGCAGGACGCCGAGCATCTGCTGGCGTCGTATCAGCACATGTTCAACCACAACCTCGAGCACGACATCCAGTACTACTGGGACACCCACATGAGTGCGTCGTTCATGGTCGACCCGCTGGGCCTTCAATTGATCGACCGGATCGGCGTCGACAAGGTGTTCTGGTCGTCGGACTATCCGCACAACGAGAGCACGTTCGGCTATTCGGAGAAGTCGCTGGCGTCTGTCGTCGAGGCTGTCGGGCCCGACAACGCCGCCGAGATCGTCAGCGGAAACATCAAGAACTTCCTTGGTATCGAATGACCGCCTTCGCGACGGCGGTCACATCCGCCCACGACATCCCGGACCTTCCCGACCGGGCGCGCATGTATCGCGAAAGCGGCGCACGGCTCCGGTCGGCCATGGCGGACAACGGTATTGATGCGTTGATCCTGCTCGGAAATGGCAACGTCGTATATGCCACGGGAGCGAGCTGGCCGCTATTGGATGCCGGACTGTCCCACGTCGAGCGGCCGGTCGCGATCGTCCTGGCCGACGACGAGCATCCGCATCTGTTCATGCCGTTCCGGGAAGGCGCACCGTGGGAGTCGCAGATCCCCGCCGACCATCTGCACCCGCCACTCTTCCTCGAATTCGACGAAGGCGTCGACCATTTCGCACGCGTACTCGGCGACCTCGTCCCGGCGAGTGCGACGATCGCCGTCGACGAATTGACCGGCGCGATGCGCCGTGCTGGCGATCGACTGTTCCCTGGCGGGCCACCGTCGGACGCGGCACCTGTGGTCGGCACGGCGAAGCTGGTGAAGACGGTTGACCAGATCTCGTGCATTCGAAGGGCGTGCCGCATCACCGACGAGGCGGCCGTCGACGTCCAGAAGGCCTTGGCACCGGGTGTCCGGCAAATCGATCTGTCGGCGCAATTTGTCCGGCGCGCTTTCGAACTCGGCGCGACGGCCAGCATGCTCGAACCCATCTGGCAGGTCATGCCCGCCACGAAGGCCGAGGGCACGTGGACCACTCACGGGGACCTCGCGCTTCCGCTGTTGACTACGGAGCGTGAGTTGGCCAAGGGCGACGTGCTGTGGACGGACGTCAGCATCACCTATACCGGGTTCTGCTCGGACTTCGGCCGGACCTGGTTGGTCGGTGAGACGCCGTCTGCGCGCCAGCAGGATCAGTTCCGGCAGTGGCGGCACATCCTCGATGCCGTGCTGAAGGTAACCAAGGCCGGCGCGACGTCCGGCGACCTGGCGCGCGCGGCCATCGCCGCCAACGGTGGACAGAAGCCGTGGCTGCCGCACTTCTATCTGGGCCACGGCATCGGCACCAACGCGGCCGAAATGCCGATGATCGGAACGGATCTCGGCGAGGAGTTCGACGACAACTTCGTGTTCCCGGCCGGAATGGTGCTGGTGCTCGAGCCGGTGGTCTGGGAGGACGGCACCGGCGGCTATCGAAGCGAGGAGATTGTGGTTATTACCGACGACGGCCACGTGTCGTTGACCAACTACCCCTATGCCCCCTATGGCGACTGAAGTCCTGCCCGATGACCGGGCACTGCGAATCGGCCGTCGCGAACGCGCACTGGCACAGATGGAGGCCCACGACCTCGATGTGCTCGTGCTCGGGCGCCAGGCCAATGTGCGGTATGTGACGGGTGCGCCCCAGCTTTGGGTGGCGGGCACGCGCCCGTTCGGCCCCATCTGCATGGTCGTGAGGTCGACGGGCGAGATCCATCTGAACAGCACCTGGGATGAGGGCATGCCCGACGACATCCCCCACGACCGCCTGTACGGGTTGGCGTGGAACCCGATGACGCTGATCGAAGTCCTCAAGAGCATCGACGGCGCGTCGACTGCCCGGCGGGTCGGGACCGACGCTCTAACACCGACGTTCGCAAAGCTGTTGCCGATGGCATTTCCGAATGCGGAGCTCGTCGACGCTGAACCGGCGATGCGGGCGGCGCGGCGGATCAAGACACCGGACGAGGTGGCCGCGCTGCGCGGGGCGCTTCGGGTGGCCGAGAAGTCACTGGCCACCGCGGTCGCCGAACTGCGGGTTGGTGTCACCGCTCAGGAGCTGACGGGAATCCTGCTCGAGGCCGAGGCTGCAGGCGGGGTGAGTACCCCCGCCACACAGGACGGCGCATGGGTCACGTCGCGGGAGCATCCCTGGCGACGGGCTCGCAGCGACGGGCGAATCGAGAACGGCGACCTGGTGGCATTCTCAGCGGGGGTGCTTGCCGACGGCTACGTCGGCGAGGTGGGCCGGACCTGGCCCGTCGGCGATGTCGACGCATCTGCGCTATACGACCGTTGGAATACGTTGTGGGACAGGCTCGCTGCGGCCTGTCAGCCGGGACGGCCAGCTGGCGATCTGCTCGCGGCGTACGAGGCCGCCAACGAGCCGCTTCCGCCGACGCCGGTCGCGCACGGCCTCGGGCTTGGCTTCGATCCGCCGGTGGTGACGCCAGACCTGCGAATTACCGCTGCCGAAGAGATCCTTGAGCCGGGGATGGTGCTGTCTGTCACCGGGTACGTCTGGCAAGAGGGCGTGGGCGCGGTGTTCGGCAGGGAGGCGGTGCTTGTCACCTCCGACCGGCCTGAGGTGCTGACGTCAAGTCCGTCGTGGAGTATTCGCGCCGGCGTCGGAATCGGCTGAGGGAGAAAACATGTCGGACAGTCGACCCAAGCCTGAGGAGCTGATCCTCTACGAGAAGGACCCGAAGACAAAGATCGCCACGATCACTTTCAACCGTCCTGAGTACCTCAACGCACCGACGTCGGCAGCGCGGCTGCGGTACGCCGATCTGTTGCGCGCGGCCACCGTCGACAATGACGTCAAGGTGGTTGTGATCCGCGGCGTCGGCGACAACCTCGGCAGCGGCGCGGATCTACCCGAATTCATGGAGGGCAACGACAATCCCGAGTTACGGCTGGCTGAGCTGCGACTGGAGGACGAAGGGGTCGGCGAGGTCAGCTATCCGCCCAAGGGATCGTTCCGTCACGGTGCGACGATCAGCGCCTGGTATGCGAATGTGCAGGCGGGTAACCGGCCGCTGCAGGAGCTCAAGAAGATCAGCATCGTCGAGGCGAAGGGCTATTGCTACGGCTGGCACTTCTATCAGTGTGCCGATGCCGACCTGGTGATCTCGTCCGACGATGCGCTGTTCGGACATCCGTCGTTCCGGTATTACGGGTGGGGCCCGCGGATGTGGACCTGGGTGCAGATGATGGGCCTGCGCAAGTTCCAGGAGATGGTGTTCACCGGACGGCCGTTCACCGCCGAGGAGATGTATCAGTGCAACTTCCTCAACAAGGTGGTGCCACGCGAGGCGCTCGAGGCCGAGGTCGACAAGTATGCGCGGGCTTGCGCACGTAACCGCCCCGTCGACACCGTCTTCCAGCAGAAGCTGTTCTTCGAAGTCTTCAAGCAGCACCAGGGTGAGTACATGGGCAGCCTGCTGTCGGCGTTCTTCGAGTCGATGGGCAGTGGCGTCGTCAACGACGACTCGGACGACCTGGACATGTACGAGGCCATCGACAGTGGCCTGTCCGATGCGGTCAACGACAACGACAGCAAGTTCCCGCCGGACTTCCGGCTGAGCAAGTCGAACCGCAAGAAGAAGGACTAGTGCACCCCCTGGACGGGTACGTCGTCGTTGACTTGTCCACGGGCATCGCCGGGGCGTATTGCACGAAGCTACTCGCCGACGGCGGAGCCGAGATCGTCAAAATCGAACCGCCGGAAGGGGACTCGCTTCGGCGGTGGTCGGCGTCCGGTGCCGAAATCCGGCCCGGTGACGACGGTGCGCTGTTCAGCTATCTGGCGTGCTCGAAACGCAGCGTCGCCGCCGACCCCGACGTCGACGGCGACTTCGTCAACGCGTTACTCGCCGATGCCGACGCGGTGGTGTGGTCGCGGGGTTCGACGATCGCCGACGCCTTCGCACCCGCCGAAATCCACCGCAACCACCCGCACTTGACCGTTACTTCCATTACGCCCTTTGGCATCGAGGGTCCCTGGGCGGATCGACCGGCCACCGAGTTCACGCTGCAGGCATGGTCAGGCGGCATCGTGGGCCTCGGCCGCGGATCGGCCGACCGCGCACCGGTATTCGTCGGCGGCCAGGTCGGCGACTACCTCGCCGGGGCCTACGCCAGCGTGGCCACGATGGCCTCCCGAATGCGGGGCGCCGCCGAGCTCATCGATCTGTCGATGCTTGAAGCCCAAATCCTCGGCCTCACCTACTATCCCGTGACCTATTACGAGATGCTCGGCCGGCCGTGGCGGGACGTTCGGCGGCTGACCGTGCCGGGCATCGCGCGGGCCAAAGACGGACTGATCGACATCGGCTGCGGCACCGCGCAGCAGTGGTTCGACCTATGCGCGATGACCGGTCATCAGGACTGGATCGACGAGGAGTCGCCGCTGTCGATCACTGAGCAGGCCAACGAGAATGCCGACGAACTGTACGCGTGGGTCGAAAGCCAAACCGTCGACGAGATCCGCGACCTCGCAACGGCATTCCGGATTCCCAACGTACCGGTCGCCAACGGTGCCAACATCGAGTCCCTCGACCACTTCCAGGCACGCGGCTCGTTCATTGCCAATCCGCGCGACGGCTTTACGCAGCCGGGGCCGCCCTATCGCATGCAGCCGGCGCAGCTTCGTGCGCCGCAACCCGCACCGCGCCTCGGCGAACACACCGACCAGCACCGTCAGCGAGGTCGACGCAATCGGGACACACTGCCAACAATGCCGTCGTTCGAGGGGCTACGCGTGGTCGACATGACGACGTTCTGGGCCGGCCCGTCGTGCACGCACATGCTGGCCATGCTCGGCGCCGAGGTCATCCACGTGGAGTCGACGCGACGGCCCGACGGCACGCGGTTGATCGCGGGCATCCCGATCACTGAAGACCAGTGGTGGGAGAAGTCGCCGATCTTCTCGGGTCTCAACACGAACAAGAAGGGGCTGACACTCAACCTGCAGAGCGACGCAGGACGCGAAGTCCTCATGCAATTGATCGCGACGTGCGACGTCATCGTCGAGAACTTCACGCCGCGGGTCGTCGACCAGATCGGCCTGGATTTCGCCGCGGTGCAAGCGGTCCGGCCGGATGCGATCATGCTGCGGATGCCGGGCTTCGGCCTCGACGGACCGTGGCGGGACAATTCCGCATTCGCGTATGTCATCGAGGCGGCGTCCGGGGTCAGCTGGCTGACCGGCTATCCGGACCGCAACCCGTATGAGCCGTATTCGGTCGGCGACCCCAACGCCGGCGTGCATGCGCTCAACGCATTGCTGCTCGCCCTCGAGCATCGTCGCCGCACCGGAGAGGGCGTGCTCATCGAGGCGGCCATGGTCGACGCCGCGCTCAACATCGCCGCCGAACAGGTCATCGAGTACTCGGCCTACGGCGCGCTATTGCGGCGCGACGGCAATCGGGGGCCGACGGCGGCACCGCAAAACCTTTACCGCACCAACGAGATCGACGAGTTCGGTCGTCGGGACTGCTGGGTTGCCGTGGCCGTCGCCACCGACGAGCAGTGGGCAGGCCTCTGCACTGCGGTGGATAAACCCGCATGGGCGACGGAGATCCCCACAGCCGAAGCACGACGTGCGCAGGAAGACATCATCGACGAGCACCTTGCGGCGTGGTGCGGGCAGCGCACCGGTGACGACATTGTCGAGGCCCTGTGGAGCCACGACGTGCCTGTGGCCAAGGTCATGCAGCCGCACCGCCAATCCGAACTGCCACAGCTCGCCGCCCGTGGCTTCTTCGAAGATGTCGACCATCCTGTGAACGCCACAACACTGCACAGCACGCTGCCGTTCACGTCGACGCGCGGCGCCGACCGCATCCATACCCAGCCTGCCCCGCTGCTCGGACAGCACAACCGCGAGATTCTGATCGAACTGGGGCTGAGCGACAAGGACATCGCCGAACTGGAGACCGAGGGCGTGATCGGCACCGCACCAGCCATGTACGGCACGAAGGTCTGATAGCTTCCAGGCGATGGCCATCGACCCGTCCCACATCCTGCTCACCGGCCGCGTCGCGGTGGTGACCGGTGGGGGAGGGGGCATCGGCCGGGGTATCGCCGAAGGGCTCGCCGCGTTCGGTGCATCAGTCACGATCTGGGAGCAGAACGCCGAGACCTGCACCTCGGCCGCGGAAGCCATTGGCGCCCTTGGCATTGTGACCGATGTGCGGAACTCCGAGCAGGTCGATGCGGCATTGCAGCGCACCACAACCGAACTCGGGATCCCGTCCATCCTGGTCAACAACGCGGGCGGCGTCTTCAAGGCCCCGCTTCTCGACACCACCGAGAACGGCTGGGATGCGCTGTACAAGAGCAACCTTCGCCATGTGCTGCT
>DASRJA010000578.1:0-4423 GCA_035649695.1 Mycobacterium sp.
TAGGTGACTACGCCGGCGGCCGCGAGGATAACTCCTGCGATCACCACGATCACGCCGATGGCACGGACGCCCTTACCGGACCGGGTGCGCTGCGGCTGGGGCTCGGGCTCGGGCTCGGCCCGCGGCTGGGGCTCGGGCTCGGGCTCGGCCCGTGGCTGGGGCTCGGGCTGGGTGGCGCCGCTGGTGTCGTTGCTGTCGCTGTCGGACATGTGCACCTTCCTAGCTCGTCTGCGCAGACTCTAGGCGTGCGTCGGGTGTCCCGAGGCACGATCCACCAGGACACGCCGGTCACCAAGCCCATGACGGGGTCCGCACCGTGCACAGTCACGTTGCCGCCGCGCGGAGGAAGTTGGGAACCCGGACCCGCGAGGAAGCGGTCGCGCGCTGGTGTGCTCGGCATCGTCGATGTCAGACCGGTCAGGAATCGAGAAGCGCCGGCCGCCGTCGCAAACCTAGCGTGACCGTCATGGACACCACCGTGGCGACTCGTGAAGCCAACCAGTCCTACCGCGACGTGTTGCGCAACCGGCAGGTCGCCGGCCTCCTGCTGGGTGATCTCCTGGCTAACGTCGGCACCGGCATGATCATCGTGGCCATGCCGGTGCAGACGCTGTCCATCCACGGCAGCGTGCCGCCGGCGATCGCTATTGGGCTGGTGGAGGCCGCGCCGTTCATCCTGTCCACCATCCTTGCGCTGACCATCGGGTTGGGACGGCTGCGAGTGTCGCCGCGAACCCTTCTGGTTGCCGATTGCGTGTTGCAATCGCTGATCTTCGCCACCCTCGGCGTCTTGGCCGTCACCGAACAACTCACGCTGCCCGTGCTGATCGTCGGCCTGCTCTTGGGCGCGACATTCCGGGTAGCCGGGTCAAGCAGCCGACGCCTGCTGGCTACGTCGGTCACCGGCGAGACCGGGCAGGTCGCCGTCAACGGTCTACTCGGGCTGAATGCCACGTTTGCGCTCTACATTGTCGGGCCCGTTTTGGGCGGGGTGATCGTGGCATCCACCAGCGCAGGCGTCGCGCTCTTCTTCGACGCGTGCGGTGCGGTGATCTTGATGGGCGCCGTCCTGATCTCCGTTCCCCGAGCAGTCGACGACCGGGACGCGCTTCGTCGCCCGCGAGCCCGAGCCGGCGACTCGGGCTGGCGGGTCCTGCGTCGCCGCCCGGTCGCGGCCCGACTGCTGGTCGTCGTGTTCTTCTTCAATTTCTTCTACATGCCGATCGAGGTGGCGCTTCCGATGTATGTGCGCGGGAGCCTGCACGCCGACGCGTCTGAGCTGGGTCTGATGTGGGGCGCGCTTGGGGTTGGCGCATTCGCCGGTGCCGCCCTGGTGAATCAGCTGCGGAACCTTCCGCAGCGCCAGGTACTAATCGCGATCATCGGCTTGTGGGCGATGTGCCCGATCGCGCTTGCGTTCGCCGGCAGCCTCACTCTTGCGCTGATCGTCTTTGGTCTGGGCGGCCTCGTCTGGGCGCCGTTTACGCCGGTCGCGTACAGCTTCCTCCAATCGGGGCTCAAGCCCGACGAACAACAGCAGGTCGTCACGCTCTGGACGACCGGCGCTACAGTTGCGGCCCCGCTTGGCCTGATCGTTGGCGGACCACTGATCGCGCTGACCGGGAGCACCGGAGGGCTCCTGTTGTCCGGTGGGCTAACCCTGCTGCTGCTCCCGATTGCGGCGCTGGCTGTGCTCAGGCGCGCACCCGGGCGGTCGCACATTTCGCGCGCGATACGTCGGGCGATAACAGCTGTTCAACCGCTCCCCGGCCACCAAACCCGCAACGAGGAGTGGGGCGAGACGCCAGCGGCGCTGGGCAGCCTCGGTGCGACGTGGCACGATTTCGAAGGTGACCAGCAGGACCGTCCCGGCCGAGCAGCTGCGCGACCTCGCGCGGCTGCGCCGCGTCCGCGACCGGATCGACCGGGAGTACGCGCAGCCGCTTGACGTCGAGGCGCTGGCCCGGGCTGTACACATGTCGGCCGGGCACCTCAGCCGCGAGTTCCGGCTCGCTTACGGCGAATCTCCATACGCCTATCTGATGACGCGGCGCATCGAGCGCGCGATGGCGTTGCTGCGCCGCGGTGACCTCAGCGTCACCGAGGTCTGTTTCGAGGTCGGCTGCGCTTCGCTCGGCACCTTCAGCAGTCGCTTTACCGAGTTGGTCGGCGTACCACCCAGCACCTACCGGCGCGAGCAGGCGGAGGCGACGGCGGGGATGCCGTCCTGCGTGGCGAAACAAGTGACCAGACCGATCAGGAATCGAGAAGCACCGGCCAACGAGCCACAGCTAGCGTGATCGCCATGGATATCACCATCAACGCAAGCTTCCTTCCGCATGACGACCCGGACGCCGCCCTGGCCTTCTATCGCGACGCCCTAGGCTTCGAGGTCCGCAACGACGTCGGATACGGCGGGAAGCGATGGATCACCGTCGGCCCCGCCGACCAACCCGGCACGTCCATCGTTCTGCACCCGCTGGGCGCCTACCCGGGCATCACCGACGACGAGCGCCGGACCATCGCCGAGATGATGGCCAAGGGCACCTACGCCACGATCCTGCTAGCCACCAAGGACGTCGATGGCACCTTCGAGCGGGTACAGGCTACCGACGCTGAGGTCGTCCAGGAACCGACCGACCAGCCGTACGGGGTTCGCGACTGCGCATTCCGCGACCCCGCGGGCAACATGGTCCGCATCCAGCAAGTGCCCTGAGCCGCCCGCGGTCAGGCTCCGCGACCTCTAGTCGCTCGGCCTGCCCACTGGACACGTTCCAACGCTCGATCCCGCACGCCCCAGGTTTCTGCCCAACAGAGATGGAGACCCGATGAGCACCGCCACGAGGGTGGACACGCAGTCCCCCGCGCAGCACCTTGCCGACAGCCACGATCTGATCCGGGTGCACGGCGCGCGCGTGAACAACCTCAAGGACCTCAGCGTCGAGATTCCGAAGCGTCGGCTGACGGTGTTCACCGGCGTCTCCGGCTCCGGCAAGAGCTCGCTGGTGTTCGGCACCATCGCCGCTGAGTCGCAGCGGCTGATCAACGAAACCTACAGCGCCTTCGTGCAGGGCTTCATGCCAACGCTGGCCCGGCCCGAGGTCGACGTACTCGAGGGGCTGACGACCGCGATCATCGTCGACCAGGAACGAATGGGTGCCAACGCCCGCTCCACGGTCGGTACCGCCACAGACGCCAACGCCATGCTGCGCATCCTGTTCAGCCGGCTCGGGCAGCCGCACATCGGCCCGGCTACTGCCTTCTCGTTCAACGTCCCGACGCGGACGGCGAGCGGGGCGATGAACGTCGACAAGGGAGCGGGCGAGCGGATCGTCGTACGCAATGTCGTCTACCTGGGCGGCATGTGCCCACGCTGCGAGGGAATGGGCTCGGTCACCGACTTCGACCTGTCGCAGCTGTACGACGACCGCCTGTCGCTCAGCGAGGGCGCGCTCAAGGTCCCCGGCTACTCGATGGATGGCTGGTACGGCCGCATTTTCAGTGGCTCGGGCTTGTTCGACATGGACAAGCCGATTGGCAAGTACACCAAAAAGGAGCTGCACGACCTGCTCTACAAGGAGCCCACCAAGATCAAGGTCGAGGGAATCAACCTGACCTACGAGGGTGTGATCACGAAGATCCAGAAGTCGATGCTGTCCAAAGATGTCGACACGCTGCAGCCACACGTCCGCGCTTTCGTGCAGCGGGTGGTGACGTTCACGGCGTGCCCCGAGTGTGACGGCACCCGGCTCAGCAAGGAGGCCCGATCCTCGAAGATCGCGGGGAAGAACATCGCCGACGTCTGCGCCATGCAGATCAGTGACCTGGCCACCTGGGTGCGTGACCTCGACGAGCCAACGGTGGCGCCGCTGCTTGGCGCGCTGGGGGACACTCTGGACTCGTTTGTCGAGATCGGGCTCGGCTATCTGTCGCTCGACCGGCCGTCCGGCACGCTGTCGGGCGGCGAGGCACAGCGCACCAAGATGATTCGCCATCTCGGGTCGTCGCTCACCGACGTCACCTACGTCTTCGACGAGCCGACGATCGGTATGCACCCGCACGACATCCAGCGGATGAACGATCTACTGCTGCAGTTGCGCGACAAGGGAAACACGGTCCTCGTCGTCGAGCACAAGCCGGAGGCGATCGCCATCGCCGACCACGTCGTCGACCTCGGCCCCGGTGCCGGCACCGGCGGTGGCGAGGTGGTGTTCGAGGGCAGCGTCGAGGGGCTACGCGCCTGCGGCACGCTGACCGGGCGGCACCTGGACGACCGCGCCGCACTGAAGCCGTCGGCACGGACTCCGTCCGGAGTGCTGGAGGTGCGCGGCGCCAGCACGAACAATCTGCAGGACGTCGATGTCGACATCCCGCTTGGCGTGCTGGTGGTGGTGACCGGAGTCGCCGGCTCTGGCAAGAGCTC
>DASRJA010000579.1:0-14398 GCA_035649695.1 Mycobacterium sp.
ACAGCGGATCCCTGACGATCGGCAGCCCCCAGCGATGCCGTGCGTATACGCAGCTGATGCGCCGTAAGACGGTAGAGGCCGTCGTCGGACACGAGTTCGATGTGTATCTCCGCGTTCGGTTCACCCGGCTCCTCAACGGCCTGGAAATTCCCACGCCGCTTCACAATCCGGCTACGCACCACCGTCGGCAGCTCGACGCCCGGGTTGACGGGCCGCCCGCGCCAGTTACGTCTTGCACCAGCCCTTCGGCGAACAAGGTCTGATACCGGCCACGGCACCTCACGCCGTGCCGTGCCGTGAACAACAGCACGCCCGCGTTCAGCCGATCCAGCCTATTGGCGGGCGAAAGCTCCGGTAGAGCGAGCTCGCGGCGCAACCGGACCAGCGCCGTCTGCGCGACGTGCCGCCCCCGCGGCATGGTCGCCAGAAAGTGGCGTTTGTCGACCACGACGATGTCGTCGTCGCGATACAACATCGGTATGTCGAACGGCACCGTCACCTCATCGCGCAGCTCGCGATATAGGTACACATGCGCGCACGCATGCCTGACACAGGATTCATGCCTGACACAGGATTGAAGCATCAATCCTGTGAAATCCGGGAGCCGAAGCACATTTCGGTCCCGCACAGGCAGTTGTGCGGATAATGAAGCGACGGACCCTGTGTGGCCCGCAACTTCCGACCCCGATGGAGCGTCTGTTGAACTATCCGCCGTCAGGTCCGCCTTCGGTCCGCGGCCCCGGGTATCAACCCGGCCCGCAACGCCGCACAACTTGGTTGTGGATCTCACTCGCGATTGCGGTCATCATCATCGTGGTCTTGGCCGCAGTGGTGATCACGCAGCTGACAGTTGACAAGTCCAACAAGTCCACCCCGGCCGCGCCACAACCGTCCGCTACCCAGTCGGCACCACCGCCGAGTGGCACTCAACAACGGCCCAATGGCGGTGCGGGGCAGACGATGACCTGCGAGGGTTACACCGCTTCAGTCGACGCCGGATCACAGCCTGGCTGGCAACCGACGGTTGGCAAGCGTGGCCTGGCCTATGCCGTGCCGCCGGATTGGACCGTCGCGAAATGCGGTGCCCAGATGGGCTGGCAGAAGCCATGCCCGGACGGCCAGCAGGGCGCCTGCGTGATCCGTGCGTTCAGCGCCGTGTCCACGCTGGCCGACCCGTCGTGTGACAACGGAAACCTCGCCAAGGCTGGCGTTGCCGGCTCCAAGAATCCCGACATCAAGGCCGCGCTGGAGGACGAATCCAAAACTGTGCCGATCATCTACACCTCGAACAGCGGGCAGGCGCCCAAAGTCGATTTCGGACCGGTGCGTGAGTTCACGATCGGCGCTCATCCTGCGGTGCAAATGGTGGCGACCGTGACTGACATCGCGGGGGATGCCTGCACCGGCCCGTCGGCGCTGCACAGTATGGTAGTCACCACGGTGCCCAACGTCGAGGGGTCCGTCGTGTTCCTCATCTCGCTGCGGCAGGGCGCTCAAGGCGCGCCCAATCCCAATGTGATCAACGAGATGGTCAAGACTCTGCGAAGCCCGGCCTGACAGAGCATTTCAGGCAGGGAGCGCCTCGTCTGCTTAAACATCCCTCGGGACGTCACAGCGTGCGTCTGCTGACAAATTCGCATCGACGCCCGTTCACCGGATCCTCGCACTCGAGACTGTGCGCCAGCAATTGCAATGGCTGCGAGAAGTCATCCGGCGCCACGTCTACTACTTCGGGGTACAGCGGATCGCCCACTATCGGCACACCCAGCGACGCCATGTGCACCCGCAGCTGATGCGTTCGTCCCGTCCTTGGCGTCAACCGGTACAGCCCCTCGCCCAGATGCTCCACCAACGTTTCCGCGTTCGGCTCGCCCGGTTCCTCCACGGCCTGTAACTGTCCGCGCCGCTTGACGATTCGGTTGCGTACCACCCTCGGCAACCGAAGATCCGGATCGACGGCCGCTCGCGCCAGATACGTCTTGCGCACGAGTCCGCAAGAGAACAACGTCTGATACCGGCCACGTAGCTCACGGCGCGTCGTGAACAACAGCACACCTGCCGTCAACCGGTCCAGTCGATGAGCCGGCGAAAGCTCCGGTAAGTCCAGTTCCCGTCGCAACCGCACCAGCGCCGTCTGCGCTACGTGCCGGCCACGCGGCATCGTCGCCAGGAAATGCGGCTTGTCGACCACGATGATGTCGTCGTCGCGATAGAGCACCGGAATGTCGAACGGCACCGGCACCTCGTCGCGCAGCTCGCGGTAGAAATACACATGCGCGCCGGCCGGCAGCACTGTCCGATCGGTGACCACCGTGCCATCCGGTAAGACTACTTCTCCCGCAAGCACTTTCGCGGCTGCTGATACGCCCCACCGGGCGCGGAACTCATCGACCACCAGCCCACCGCGCAACCGTACTCGCGCCGGGCCGAGGCCGTCGCGCACCGGTAGCGGTGCGGCACGCCTCAATTGAGCGGTACCGGCTCGAGGATCTCGGCTCGAGCCTCCGGCGCGGCGGCACGCAGCGCATCCGCCGACTCGTCGTCCGGCTGTGCCTGGGACATCACCTCGGCTTCGACCCGCGCAATGTATGTCGCCACTTCACGGTCGATGTCCTCGGCGCTCCAACCCAGCACGGGTGCAACCACTTCGGCGACCTCACGAGCGCAGTCCATACCGCGGTGCGGATACTCGATCGAGATCCTCATCCGCCGCGCCAGGATGTCCTCCAGGTGCAGTGCACCCTCCGCGGCCGCGGCGTACCACGCCTCCATCTTCAGATACACCGGCGCTTCGGTGATCGGTGTCAGCAGCTCCGGCCGGCCCTCGGCCACCGCCAGCACCTCGCCGATCAGCGAGCCGTAGCGGTCCAGCAGGTGGCGCACCCGATACGGATGCAGGCCGTAATGCGCACCGACGCTTTCGGTTTGGTTGATGAGCGCGAAGTAGCCGTCGGCGCCCATCAGCGGAACCTTCTCGGTGATCGACGGCGCCACTCGCGCCGGGATGTACTCGGCGGCAGCGTCAATCGCGTCGGCGGCCATCACCCGGTACGTGGTGTACTTGCCGCCGGCGATCGCGACAAGGCCAGGCGCCGGGACTGCGACCGCGTGCTCGCGGGACAGCTTGGACGTTTCCTCGCTCTCCCCCGCCAACAGCGGGCGTAGCCCCGCGTACACCCCGTCGATGTCGTCATGGGTCAACGGCGTGGCCAAGACGGTGTTCACATGGCCGAGGATGTAATCGATGTCGGCCTTGGTGGCCGCCGGATGGGCCAGATCGAGATTCCAGTCGGTGTCGGTGGTACCGATGATCCAGTGGGTGCCCCACGGGATGACGAACAGCACCGACTTCTCGGTGCGCAGGATGATCGCGACCTCGCTGACGATCCGGTCGCGGGGCACCACCACGTGCACGCCCTTGGAGGCTCGCACCCGGAACCGCCCGCGCTGTCTGGACAGCGCCTGGATCTCGTCGGTCCACACACCGGTGGCGTTGACGACCACGTGGCCGTGCACCTCGGTGATCGCGCCGTCCTCCGAATCGCGGATCGTCACCCCCGTCACCCGATCACCTTCGCGCAGCAGCGAAACGACCTGGCTCGACGAGCGCACCACCGCGCCGTATTGAGCCGCCGTGCGCGCCACGGTCATCGTGTGCCGGGCGTCGTCGACGACGGTGTCGTAGTACCGGATACCGCCAATCAGCGAGCTTCGCTTGAGGCCTGGACACAACCGCAACGCGCCCGCGCGAGTCAAATGCTTCTGCGCCGGAACCGATTTCGCGCCGCCGAGCTGGTCATACAGCAGGATGCCAGCCGCGACGTACGGCCGCTCCCACCATCGACTGGTCAGCGGGAACAGAAAGGGCAGCGGCTTGACCAGATGCGGCGCCAGCGTCGTCAGCGACAACTCCCGCTCGTGCAGCGCCTCGCGGACCAACCCGAACTCCAACTGCTCGAGGTAGCGCAGCCCGCCGTGGAACATCTTCGACGAGCGGCTGGAAGTTCCGGACGCGAAGTCGCGGGCCTCGACGAGCGCCACCTTCAACCCTCGGGTGGCGGCGTCCAGGGCGGCTCCGGCCCCGACCACACCGCCGCCGATGACGACGACGTCGAACTGCTCGCTGCCGAGTTGTTCCCAGGCCTGTTCGCGCTGATGGGGGCCCAGGAAGGTCTGCCCCTTGCCCGGTGCGGGGTTCGGGTCACTCACTTCGAATGGACTCCTTGTTACTCGCCGGTACGGTTGGCCATTCCCAGGTTACTGGGTTTGTCCTGCTCTCCCCCAGCCCTTCGGCGGGAGGTACCCCCACGCGTGCGCAGGGAATCAGTCCAAATCGTCGTGCGCCATCAGCCTTCGACCCGCCTCGGTGATGGACCCCGCCAACGACGGGTACACGGAGAAGGTTTGGGCCAGGTCCTCGACATCGTTGCCGTTCTGCACCGCCAACGCGATCGGCATGATCAGCTCCGAGGCGATCGGCGCGACCACCACCCCGCCGATGACCACGCCCGTCGCCGGGCGGCAGAAGATCTTGACGAATCCTCGGCGTAGGCCGGACATCTTGGCCCTGGCGTTGGTGTTCAGCGGCAGCATCACCGTGCGGGCGGGCACGGATCCGTCGTCGATCTTTGACTGCGGTACCCCAACCGCGGCGATCTCGGGCCGGGTGAACACCGCGGCGGCGACGGTGCGCAGCCGAATCGGCTCGAGTCCTTCGCCCAGCGCGTGATACATCGCAATGCGGCCCTGCATCGCGGCGACGGATGCCAGCAGCATCAGGCCGGTGCAATCACCTGCCGCGTAAATGCCGGGCACCGATGTGCGCGATACCCGATCGACCTTGAGGTAGTCGCCCTGTCCGAGCTCGATGCCGACATGCTCCAGGCCGAGCCCGCTGGTGTTCGGCACGGACCCGACGGTCATCAGAGCGTGGCTGCCGTCGACGGTGCGGCCGTCGGTCATGGTCACCAATACGCCATCGCCGTCGCGGGTCACCTTCTCGGCGCGGGCGTTCTTGACCAGCGTCACGCCGCGCGAGGCCAGCGTATCCTCGAGCACCGCGGCGGCGTCGGAGTCCTCGTGCGGCAGGATCTGGTCGCGGCTCGCCACGACGGTGACCTTTACCCCGAGCTCGGTGTAGGCGTTGACGAACTCGGCACCCGTGACGCCGGAGCCGACCACAACGAGGTGCTCGGGCAGCTTTTCGAGGTCATAGAGCTGGCGCCAGTTCAGGATTCGTTCGCCATCGGGCTCGGCGCCCGGCAGCACGCGCGGGCTCGCGCCGGTGGCGATCAGCACGACATCGGCCTTGATGGTGCTGACATCACCATCGTGAGCGGTGATCTTGACGGTGTGCGCTGCCATACCCGGTATGTCGTCCACCAACTCACCGCGGCCGGCAATCAACGTCACGCCCTCGTTGCGCAGGCGCTCGGCGATGTCGGCGGACTGTGCGGCGGCAAGCGTTTTGACGCGCTCGTTGATCTGGGACAGGGAGATTTTGGCGTCCTCGAACTCGAGGGCGTAGCCAAGGTCGGGCGCGCGACGCAGTTCGGTGCGCACGCCGGTCGATGCGATGAACGTCTTGGACGGCACACAGTCCCACAGCACGCAGGCGCCGCCGAGGCCGTCGGAATCGACGACGGTGACGTCGGCGACCTCGGGGCCGCGAGCCGCAGCGACCAGCGCCGCCTCATAGCCGGCGGGCCCGCCGCCGATGATCACGATGCGGGTTGCCACGGCCTTAACCTAACCAAGGCGACCGTTGATCGCCCAGCAGGTAAGCAAAGCTTTAGGCTTTCCCCGTGCCGCTATACGCCGCCTACGGATCGAATATGCATCCGGAGCAGATGCTGGAGCGCGCTCCCCATTCACCGATGGCGGGGACAGGGTGGCTGCATGGCTGGCGGCTGACGTTCGGCGGCGAGGACATCGGTTGGGACGGTGCGCTGGCCACCGTCGTCCAGGATCCGGCTTCGAAGGTCTTCGTCGTGCTCTACGACATGACGAAGGAAGACGAGAAGAACCTCGACCGCTGGGAAGGCTCAGAGCTGGGCATCCACAAGAAGATCCGATGTCGGGTGGACCGTACATCCTCCGACACCAGTTTCGAGCCGGTGCTGGCATGGCTGTACGTGGTGGACGCGTGGGAGGGCGGACTGCCGTCAGCGCGCTACCTCGGCGTGATGGCCGATGCGGCCGAAATTGCGGGCGCCCCATCGGAATACGTGCACGGTTTGCGGACCCGCCCGGCGCGCAACATCGGCCCCGGCACATAGCCTTCTGTCCGCGAGCGACCGTGTTTGTACGCGACATGCCGCGGTCTGTTGGTATCTTGGGGTCGCTCACGCGGCGCGAGCGCGCTGAAGCTGTCTGTCGATACGCGCAACGAATTCCCACGCCCGGTATCTGACGTCTTCGAACACGATCGGAATAACAGTCCACCGGACGTCCTGCAGAGCCGCCTGCCGTCTGCGATCGTTGCGCATCGCTTCGGGCCCGCTATGCCAGTCCATCCCGTCGTATTCGACCGCGACACGCTGGTCCGGCCAGGCGAAGTCAACCCGCCGCAGCTCGCCGTTCCCGTCGATGATCTCGTACTGCAGCACTGGCGTCGGCAGTCCTCCGTCGATCATGGCCAGCCGCGCTTCGCTCTCCATGGGCGATTCGGCCAGTCCGTCGGCGAGCGGGATCAGGTTGCGAACGGCGACAATGCCCCGCCGCCCCGATTGTTGGGCGGCCGCCCGCCACAAGTCGACGCGCTGACTGGTCCCGCCGCGTAACGCGGCGTCCAGTGTCGCCAGGGCACGAGGCCGGCGGAGGCCGCGAGCGACCTCGACCGCCGTCCAAGCCGGTGACGTGGCGAGACGTTCGCCGACCTTTACCAGCGGTGCGCCGTCGCGGCGATGAACCACCAGCCCGTCTGCCGAGCGCAGTCGAGAACCGGGCGGACTCAGCACATGAAGATCGGCGGGCTCTTCGGTGTCGAAGCCATGCAGCGCCGCCGCCGTTCCGAGACAAACGGGGACCTGGGCGTTGCACGAGAAGTCCAGGCCACGCAATCGCGTGAAGTCGTCAGGCTCACCGCGGCAGTAGATGCCCGGCCATATTCGTTCCAGCGCACCGGAATTCACAGCTGACTCGAATCCGCGCCTGGTCAGGTAGTTCAGAACTTGGCCGCTGCTCGCGACCCCGCCCTGACTATCGAACAGGGCCTCGAGCTCCGGCTGCATGAACTAGATAGTCGTGCTCGAGTGGGCATCCCGGTAGGCAGTCACAAGTCAGCTGTGGATAACTCGCCAGCTGCGGACGCTCAGTCGCGTCGAGCGACCGCGGAATGCCAACGCGCAACGGCGTGTCGCTGTACAGACACGGTCGCTCGGCGAGAAGGCGCTTAGAACTGGGCGGCTTGGTCGATGATGTTGACCAACGCGCGAACGCCCACCGCCAGCGACCGCTCGTCCAGGTCGAACGTCGGCTGATGCAGGTCGAGCTGCGGGCCGCGGCCCGACCACACGCCCAGCCGCGCCATCGCGCCGGGCACCTCCTCGAGATACCACGAGAAGTCCTCGCCACCACCGGACTGACGGGTGTCGCACAGCACGTCGGTGCCGATCGCCTCGATCGCATGCGTCAGGATGCGCGTGGAGATCTCTTCGTTGACCACCGGCGGCACCCCGCGGCGGTACTGCAGGCTGTGCTCGATACCCAGCGGCTGCAACACCGACGAAACGATCTCGCGCACAATCGATTCCAGCGAATCCCAGGTGTCGCGACTGGCCGTCCGGATGGTGCCCGCCAGCGTGCCCGTCTGCGGGATCGCATTGGCCGCCACACCCGCATTCACCGCACCCCACACCATCACGGTGCCGTTGCGCGGGTCGATGCGACGCGACAGCACCCCGGGCACACCCGTGATCAGCGAGCCGAGCCCGTACACCAGGTCGCCGGTCAGGTGTGGGCGCGACGTGTGCCCACCGTGCGACTGCAGCGTGACCTCGAGCTGATCCGCGGCCGACGTGATCGGCCCCGGCCGCACCGCAACCTTGCCGACCGCCAGCCGAGGGTCGCAGTGCAACGCGAAGATGCGCGACACACCCGTCAGTGCCCCGGCCGAGATCGCGTCGATCGCGCCGCCGGGCATCAGTTCCTCGGCGGCTTGGAAAATCAGCCGCACTCCCACCGGCAGTTCGGGCACCGATGCCAGCGCCAGCGCGGCCCCCAGCAGGACTGCGGTGTGCGCATCGTGACCGCAGGCATGGGTGACGTTGGGCACCACCGACGCATACGGCGCACCGGTGCGCTCGGCCATCGGCAGCGCATCCATGTCGGCTCGCAGCGCGATCCGCGGCCCATGCTCGGGCCCGAAGTCGCAGGTCAGCCCGGTGCCGCCGGGCAGCACCTTGGGGTTCAAACCCGCGTCGGCCAGGTGCGACGCGACGAACTGCGTGGTTGCGAACTCCTGTCGGCCCAGCTCGGGATGCGCATGGATGTGCCTGCGCCACGCGATCAGGTCGTCGTAGTGGGCGTCCAGCCACAGCTCGGTGGTGTCGGCGACACTCATGACGCCCGCCTCGCCTGCAGCTCCAGCACCCGCTCACGCTCCATGTCAGTTTCGGCGAGTCGGACGACCGTGCGGGCCAGCATGATCGCGCCCTCGACGACCGCTTTGTCGGCACTGGGCTCGACAGCCGCAGCCGTGAACGCCGGTTGGTGGAGCGACGCGCCACCCGCTTCGATGCCGACGATCGGATGGATGCCCGGCATCACCTGCGTGACGTTGCCCATGTCCGTGCTGCCGAGCGGCAGCGTGCCCTCGACGTCCTCGGCCACCGGGCTGCGGCCCAGCCGCACCATCTCGCCGCGGAAGACCGAGGCCAGCCACGGGTCCGGCGCCAGCTCTGCATACGCGGGCGCGGTCTCGGCAACGGTATGCGTGCAGCCGGTGCCCACCGATCCCGCGGCAAAGCAGCCGGCCATCTTGTCTTCGAGCTCGTGCAGCGACTCGGAGTTCACCGCGCGCATCGTGTAGCGCAGCTCGGCATGGCCGGGAATGACGTTGGTGGCCTGCCCGCCGTCCGTGACGATGCCGTGCACCATCTGTCCCGGCGCGAGGTGCTGCCGCAGCAGGCCGATCGCCACCTGCGCCACCGTCACGGCGTCGGCCGCGTTCACACCCAGATACGGCGCGACGGCGGCATGCGATTCGCGGCCCTGGTAACGAACTGTCACCTCGGACAGCGCGAGCGACCGGGCGGCCGCGATATCCAAGGGTCCGGGATGCAGCATCACCGTGGCCGCGATGTCGTCGAAGGTTCCGGCCTTGAGCAGCAACGCTTTTCCGCCGCCGGCCTCCTCGGCTGGTGTGCCGATCAGCGCCACGGTCAGGCCCAGCTCGTCGGCCACCTCTGCTAACGCCAGCGCCGTACCTACCGCCGACGCGGCGATGATGTTGTGGCCGCAGGCATGTCCGATAACGGGCAACGCGTCGTATTCGGCGCAGATGCCGACGACCAGCGGGCCACTGCCGTAGTCGGCGCGAAACGCGGTGTCCAGCCCGCCGGGCGCCGCGGTCATCTCAAACCCATACTCGGCGACCAGTGCTTGCGCCTTGGCACAGCTGCGGTGTTCGGCGAACGCGAGTTCGGGCTCGGCGTGAATGGAGTGCGACAGCTCAATCAGATCGCCACGGCGTCGGTTGACGGCGTCTTCGACGCTTATCGACGCGGTCGCGGTGGGCATCTCAGCAGTATCTCACTGTCAACTGGAAGCCCTGGTGCGAGTTAAGCTGCGCGATTGTGACCGAACCGGATGCGGTGGCCGCAGAATCGGCGCGCGCCATCCGCGATCGCACCGGCGTCGACGAACATGACGTCGCCGTAGTCCTTGGTTCGGGCTGGGCGCCTGCGGTGGCGGAGCTGGGCGATCCGGTGGCCGTGGTGCCGATGGCCGAGCTTGCAGGCTTCACCCCGCCGACGGCCGAAGGGCATGGCGGTCAGGTGTTGTCGCTGCACGTCGGCGACCACCGGGTGCTGGTGTTCGTCGGCCGGATCCACGCCTACGAGGGACACGAGCTGCGCGACGTCGTGCACCCCGTTCGGGCGGCGTGTGCGGCCGGTGTGCGCACCGTCGTGCTGACCAACGCCGCGGGCGGCCTGCGCGACGACTACACCGTCGGCCAGCCCGTGCTGATCAGCGACCATCTCAACCTCACGGCGCGCTCGCCGCTGGTCGGCGCGCAGTTCGTCGACCTGACCGACGCGTACTCGCCGCGGCTGCGCACGCTGGCCCGCGAAATCGATCCGTCGCTGGCCGAAGGTGTGTACGCCGGGCTGCCCGGGCCGCACTACGAGACGCCCGCCGAGATCCGGATGCTGCGCACGCTGGGTGCGGATCTGGTGGGCATGTCGACCGTGCACGAGACCATCGCGGCCCGTGCCGCGGGTGCGCAGGTGCTTGCCGTGTCGCTGGTGACGAATCTGGCGGCCGGTATGACGGGCCAGCCGCTGAGCCACGACGAGGTGCTGGAGGCAGGCCGTCAGTCCGCGACGCGGATGGGTTCCCTGCTTGGTTCGGTGATCGCGCGGGTCTGACGGCCGAACCGCTCACTCATCCAGACCACGGCGCGGGCCATCAACGGCGCCGCGAACAGCATCAGCAGGATGCGCACCACCTGCGCCGCGATGATGAACGTGACGTTGGACCCGGTTTCGACGGCGGTTGCGAGCACGGCGTACACACCGCCGGGACTGGTCGCGAGGTAGCCCTCCAGTGGGGTGAGCCCGGTGAAGTGCGCCAGCACCACACCGAGGCCGGCCGTCGCGACACCGAGCGCGACGATCAGGGCGATCGCGGCGGGCAGCATGCGCCCGATGGCGCGCAGCGATTCTCTCGTGAACGCCAGGCCGGCCTGCCAGCCGATCAGCATGTAGCCGGCCTGAACCAGCACCATCGGCACCGCCAGACCGAAGGACAAGCCGGTGACTTCCAGCGCGACCGTCAGCGCCAGCGGCCCGAGCAGGCCCGCGCCGGGCAGCCGGATCAGTTTGCCGACGGTCGCGCCGACCAGCACCAGCGCGATCAGCATTGCGACGCTCAGATACCAAGGGGCTGAATCAGTTTCGACGACAGGCGCGGTGCCGTGTGACTTGTCCGCGTGATAAATCAAAGTGACCACCACCGGCATCGATGCGGTTACCAGACCGACCCGCAGGTATTGGACGACGGACACGACGCGGTCGTCACCGCCGAGTTCGCGGGCGATCGCGACCAGTCCGGACGCGCCGCCTGCGACGAGCGCCAGCGATCCGGTCAGCGGGGTGACGTTACGGTGCAGGCCGAGCAGCGCGCCCGCCACGATGCTGAGCAACAGGGTGGCGACGGCGATCGCGATGACGATCGGCCAGTCGGCACCGAGCGCGCCGACAGCGTCCTCGTGGACCATCGTGCCGATGTAGACGCCCAGCACACCCTGTGCGGCGATACCGGCCTTTCGGGGTACTCGCGCGGGGGCCAGCGATGCCAGTGCCAGGGCGACGCCGACGACGAGCGCGGCGAACAGTGCAGCGGACGGCACGCCGACGCGGGTGAGCGGGAGGGTGACGACGACCGTAACTGCTATCAGTAAGGCCCACCTGAGCATCCGTCGCGTCCACGCCATCGTAATTCCAAGTATGCCCTTGCTAATTCCTGATAGCAACATGCGGTGATCTACGTGACATGGCGATTTTGCCAAGGTATAACTTGCTTATGAACCGCGTTGACTCCCCAGCCACCGAACTGCGGGAATCGATGATGGCGGCGACCCGGCAGATGCGCAGGCACCGCCCCGAACACGGCTTGACGCTGACCCAGATGGAACTGCTCGGCGAGGTCAGCCGCACCGGCGTCACCACGCCGGCCGAACTTGCGAACCGGTTGCACGTGCGGGTGCAGTCGCTGACCGACAGCATCAACGAACTGGTTAGCCGTGGCCTCACCGCGCGCCGTCCCGACGAGACCGATCGGCGCCGTCAGCTCATCGAACTCACCGACGCGGGCACCGCGCTGCTGGAGGCCGACCGTGCCGAACGGGACGCGTGGCTGCACGCGACCATGCGCGACAACCTCACACCGTTGGAATTCGACCTGCTGATGCTCGTCGCCCCGGTGCTCCGCAAGCTGGCTTATTCAGACGCAAAAGCGGGCACACTAGCGCCATGACTTCGTCGCGGACCGGGGCGCCCGCGCAGGAGTGGATCTCTCACGACCCCGATCCCCAAACGGCCGCAGAGCTGGCGGCGCTCAGCGAAGAAGAGCTCGACGAGCGGTTCGCCCAACCGCTGACGTTCGGGACGGCGGGTTTGCGTGGACCCCTGCGTGGCGGACCAAACGGAATGAACCTGGCTGTCGTCCTGCGCACCACCTGGGCGGTGGCGAAGGTGCTCAAGGACCGCGGCCTGGCCGGCAAGCCCGTAATGGTCGGCCGAGACACCCGACACGGATCCGAGGACTTCGCTCTGGCCGCAGCGGAAGTCCTTGCCGCCCAAGGATTTGCAGTGACATTGATGTTCGTCGCGGTGCCCACACCCGTGCTGGCGTTCGCGGTGCGCCATGACCGCGCCGCCGCCGGCATCCAGATCACCGCGTCACACAACCCGCCGTCCGACAACGGCTACAAGGTCTACTTCGAGGGCGGATATCCGATCGTGCCGCCCATCGACCACGAGATCGAACGGGCCGTCGCAGAAGCTCCCTATGCCGACGAGATTCCCCGGCGGTCAGTCAAGGCGTCTGGCGTTGACGCGATTCAGCACTATGTCGACCGCGCGGCGCACGTTCGACACACCCACGGGTCGGTGCGGGTGGCGTTGACGCCGCTGCACGGCGTTGGCGGCGAATTCGCGATGGACGCCCTGGCGGCCGCGGGAATCCCCGATGTGCACGTCGTCGAGAGCCAGTTCGCCCCCGATCCAGACTTCCCAACCGTGCAATTGCCGAATCCCGAGGAGCCCGGCGCGGTCGACGCCCTCCTGGAGCTGGCCGCCGATGTCGATGCCGAGATCGCCATCGCGCTCGACCCCGACGCAGACCGCTGTGCGGTCGGGATACCGACACCGGATGGCTGGCGCATGCTCTCCGGTGACGAAACCGGTTGGCTGCTTGGTGATTACATCCTCTCGCAGATCGAACCCGGTCCCGTCTCCGAGGCCACGTTGGTGGCGAGCTCGGTGGTGTCGTCGCGCATGCTGGCCGCGATCGCCAACGACCACGGCGCCCAGCACGTCGAGACACTCACGGGCTTCAAGTGGTTGTCGCGAGCCGACGTCGGTCGCCCTGGCTGCACGCTGGTTTATGCGTACGAAGAGGCGATCGGACACTGCGTCGATCCGGGGGCGGTCCGCGACAAAGATGGCATTAGCGCGATGGTGTTGGCGTGCGATCTGGTTGCCGCGCTACGGAATCAGGGGCGCACGGTGACGGGCGCGCTCGACGACCTCGCCCTTCGCCACGGTGTGCACACCACGACCGCGGTGTCGCGACGCGTCGCAGACGGCGGCGAGGCCGAAGCACTGATGGCCAGGCTTCGTGCGACGCCGCCGGACAGGCTGGCCGGCTTCGAGATCACGGCAACCGATCTGCTGCATGCGCCGACGCATCTGCGCACCGACGCGCTCGTCTTCTCCGGCGGCGACGGCGGCAACTGGATCCGGATGGTTGTGCGGCCGTCCGGAACAGAACCAAAGCTCAAGTCCTACATCGAGGTTCACTGCGCGAACCTCGGCAACATCGAGGCCACTCGCACCAAGGCGCGTACAGTCCAGGACGAACTGGTCTCCGTCGCGCAGCAGTTCTAGCGCGGGCCGAACTGCCGATCTCCGGCGTCGCCGAGACCCGGCACGATGTAGGCGATGTCGTTGAGCCGCTCGTCGATGGTCGCGGTGAACAACCGTAGGTTCGGCGCTACCTTCTCCAGTGCGGCAATGCCTTCGGGCGCGCAGACGACGCAGACCGCGGTGATGTCAACGGCGTTGCGCGAATGCAACAGCCCGATGGTGTGCGCCATCGAGCCGCCGGTGGCCAGCATCGGATCCAGCACCATCACGGGCTGCGTACTCAAATCGTCCGGCAACGACTCCAAATACGGTGTGGGCTCATGGGTTTCCTCGTCGCGGGCGACACCGACGAACCCGACGCGGGCCTCCGGAATGAGCGCGTGCGCCTGATCGACCATGCCGAGCCCGGCGCGCAACACCGGCACCAGTAGCGGCGGATTGGCCAATCGGCAGCCAGTGGTGTCGGCCAGCGGCGTTCGCACCGGGACTGTTTCGCAGGCAGCGTCGCGCGTGGCCTCGTACACCAACATCAGGGTCAGATCGCGCAGCGCCGCGCGAAACGCCGCGTTGTCGGTGCGCTCGTC
>DASRJA010000580.1:0-20071 GCA_035649695.1 Mycobacterium sp.
TGAGTGAATCGCAGTGGACGCGTATGGCAACTCCTGACTCTAGCGTACATTCCGAGTTACGGCAGGTAGATGTATGTTTGTGCAGCTATCAGCTGTGCTGGGCAACCACCGTGTCGGCTAATTCGAATCCTGCCGGGGGCACCCACGTTTGCCCTGGTAAGACAGGATCAAGCGGATCGGAATGTTTACCCCACCGCTGCCCTTTCGGGTTCTTTCATTCGCTGGCGACCGCCGCGTTTCGCGCCCTTGGCTGACCTGGCCGCTGCTACCTTCACGCCTGGCACTGGAAGGAGCGGACGTGGTCGAAGACGGAACGGGTCTCCGGGGCCAGCACTGGCTGGAACTCATGGAGGAGGCTGGAGTCAGCCCGGCCCGGCGGCGGGTTCACGCCCGCCTGTGGCTTGTGATGATGCTGCTCACCGTTGCCGCTATCGCGCTGAGCGTCGTCAGCATCTTCGTCCGCGGCGCCCTGGTCGAGATCGGGCTCGCATCGTTGGTGGCCGCAGGCGCCCTGTGGTTCACGACGTTTTGGTGGCGGCGGCACGTCATCGCCAAAATCCGGTGGCTGGACGGGACTGTCACGTTCCGCTCGGTCGAACCTGGAGGAGTAGGCGACGATGGTCAATACGTCGTCTGCCGGGTAACGCTGCGTCCACCGGTAGACATCACCCGGGTGGCGACGACGGTAGGACCGCTGGACGCCCAGCACCTCGCCGTCGGCGGGACTATGCGCTGCCTGATCGACCGCACCAACAGTTTCAATGTCCTGCGCGTGTTCCCCTATGCCCAGCCCGACGCCAAGCTTCCGTCCGGTCGCATGCTGAAATTCCAATGGCTTAGGCGCTACGAAGTCACCGTGACGCCAAGCGAACTCAACAGCTCGCGGACACGCGCCTCGATCTGGTCGCGCACAGGCCGCACAGCGTCGATCGGCTGCCCAGCCGGGTCCGGCAACGTCCAATCCTCGTAGCGCCGACCGGGGATGAACGGGCACGTGTCGCCGCAGCCCATCGTGATCACCACGTCGGCGGCCTCAATCATTTCGTCGGTCCAGCGCTTCGGATGTTCGCCGGTGATGTCGATGCCCTTCTCGGCCATCACCGCGACGGCAGCCGGATTGATCTGGTCGGCCGGTTCCGAACCACCCGAGTACGCGATCGCACGATCGCCCGCCGATCGGTTAAAAAATCCGAGCGCCATTTGCGAGCGTCCGGCGTTGTGAGTGCACAAGAACAGCACGGTGGGTTTGGTCATGGTTCACTACGTGATTCAGCGCTGCGGCGCGCGTGCGGAATGACAGCCTGATCGGCGGTCTCTGCGGCGTCGGGATACAGCGCGACGACGAGCGCCAGGCCGATCAACGCGCCGACGATCTGCGCAGCAATGAACGGCAGCACCGAGTTGGGCGCGATACCCGCGAAGGTGTCGGAGAACATTCGGCCAAGTGTCACAGCGGGATTCGCAAACGACGTGGAGCTGGTGAACCAGTACGCCGCGCCGATGTACGCACCGACAGCAGCAGCCGACAAGGCTGCTCGGCCAGTTCGGGCCAGCGCGAAAATCAACGCGATCAGTCCCGCGGTTGCGACCACTTCACCGATGAGATGACCCGTGGTCAACCTGTCCTTGGTTGCGAGTTCCAGCGCGGCCCGGTTGTACATGACGTTGGCGAGAACCGCGCCCGCGATTCCGCCGGACACCTGCGCGCCGACATAGGCGGCCACCGATCTGCCACTGATGCGCGATTCCGCACGCCGACCCAACAGCCAGTCAGTCAGCGACACAACAGGATTGAAATGCGCCCCCGACACCGGGCCGAAGAGCAGGATCAGCACGCCAAGACCGAACGCTGTCGCGATCGAGTTTTCCAGCAGCTGAATACCGACATCCCCCGGCGACAGTTGCGCGGCCGCGATGCCTGACCCGATGACGACCGTCACCAGCAGCGCGGTCCCCACGAACTCGGCGAGAAGCGCTCGCGAGGTTGCGCTGAACCTGCGGTTCACGCCGTCAGCAGCACGACGCCGCTGCGGCAGGCTTGTCGTCTGACTGTTGGGGGTTGTCACACGCATCGCACGAACATCCGCCGCTCGGGTCGGCAGCGAGCGACTCGGGGCTGGCGCCGAACGTGTCGGAGTCGGCCAGCACGGTGTACACCTCCCACTTTTCGCCGCCAGGCCCGGTCACCCACACCTTGTCCTGGGTGGCGAAGCAACAAGTCGTGCCCATCTCCTCCTCGGTGAACAGGCCTTCGCCGGCCAGCCGGCCGATTTCGGTGTGCACCTTCTCGCTGGATTCGACTTCGACGCCGAGATGGTTGATGGAACCGCCATGGCCGGGGTTCTCGATCAGAACCAGCTTGAGCGGCGGCTCGGCGATGGCGAAGTTGGCGTAGCCCTCTTTCAGCTTCGCCGGTGGGGTGTTGAACAACTTCGAGTAGAACGCGACCCCTTCGGCCAGGTTGTCGACGTTGAGAGCGAGCTGAACACGAGACATGTCGGCCTCCTACCTGTGTGACATATATCGAACTCTGGTGCGGTCAATAATGCCACCTCTTTGATATATGTCAATCTTTCTGGCAGGATCGATGTATGCCGAAGACGTTGCCGATGGTCGACATCTCTGCGCCTGTCTGCTGTGCACCGGTTGCGGCCGGCCCGCTTGATGACAACGCCGCGCTCGAGATTGCGTTGCGGCTCAAGGCATTAGCCGATCCGGTGCGCGTCAAGTTGGTGTCGCTTCTGTTCGGCTCAGCCGACGGCGAAGTGTGCAGTTGTGACCTCGCGACGGCGGTAGGCCTGACCGAATCGACGGTTAGCCATCACCTGACTCAACTGCGCCGGGCGGGCTTGGTCGAGTCCGAGCGGCGGGGGATGAACGTCTATCACCGCCCGCAGCGCGACGCGCTTATCGCCCTGTGCACGGTCCTCGACCCGAACTGCTGCCAGTAGGCGCGCCGGACACTCGAGACTTTTCGGTAAGCCCGGTCGGCTTTGCCGTCCCCCCTCCGGTCGCCGCCACGGCAAGGTCTGCGACATGCCGCGGAGTGGGCCGAGATTGCTCACGGCGCGCGTGGCGATAATTGACGCCGCCTACGCGACTCGAAATCGCCCTGCTCGCAGCGACATTCGGCTCGGCTACGCCTATTGTGAGCGCAGTCGACTCTAGGAGTGATCTTGAATTTGCGGCTCATCGTGGCCGGAACAACCGTCGGAGGCGCGATGAGCCTAGGCGCGCTGCTCGTCGGCATCGGTGTGGCAGGCGCCGATCCCGCCAACCCGCCGATCCCCGCCGAGCAGGCGGCGGCTTCCGACGCTGTCACCCCCGATAGCGACAGCCGGAGCGACGAGCAGCAGGCTGAGCCCGTTCAGGACAACGGATTGCCTTGGCCATTGAACGGGCTCGATCTACCACCGGCTCCGTTCGACGTCCCGCCTCCCCCACCGCTCGACATTCCGCCGCCCGTACAGGTGACGGTTCCGGTCGGGGTGTCACTGGGCCTTCCGGCGATTCCGTTGGGGCTGCCCGCGCCACCTCCACCGCAGCTGCCTCCACCGCCCGAGGTGCCGTTGCCGCCCGCTCCGGCAATTCCGCTGCCGGCACCGCCGTCGATCCCGTTGCCGCCTCCGCCGTTCTGACAATCAGTACCGGACGTCGCTGGCGAGCAGCGGCGGATACACGGTCGAGGTTTCACCATCCACCGTGGTGCCCGCGAATTGCAGCATCGCGCGCGTCGCGCCGTTCACCTCCGCCGGGTAATTGAGCCCGGGCGCCGACACCTCGTCGAGGACGCGGAGATGCTCTGGGCTCAGCTTCACTTCCAGCCCGGCCAGGTTGCCTTCGAGGTGTTGCAGCCGTCGCGCCCCGACGATCGGTACGACCGTTTGTGGCCGCGCGAGCAGCCACGCCAAAGCTACTGCTGCAGAGGTGCTTTCGAGCTCATCTGCGATTGCGGCGACGGTATCGATGACATCGAACTCGGCGTCACTTGGACCGGCGACGAAGGCCGCACGCGCCGAGTCGATGACGTCGGCGCCCCGCCGGTACTTCCCCGACAGGAAACCGTTCTTCAGCGGGCTCCAGGGCACCAGCGCCATGCCCTGATGTTGTGCAAGTGGCGCGAGTTCGCCCTCAACGGTTCGGGCCAGCAGCGAGTATTCGACCTGCAGCGCGATCAGCGGGGTCCAGCCTCGCAACAACGCGGTGGTCTGCGCTTGCGCTGTCACCCATGCCGGCGTGTTGGAGAACCCGATGTAGCGAATCTTGCCCGAGCGCACCAAGTCATCGAGCGTGCGCATGGTCTCCTCGATCGGGGTGTGGCGGTCCCAGTTGTGTAGCCAGTACAGATCGAGGTAGTCGGTGTTCAGGCGGCGCAGGGTCTGGTCCAGCTGAGCGACGATCGACGCGCGGCCCGCCCCGCCGCCGTTCGGGTCACCGGGATACATGTTGCCGAAGAACTTCGACGCCACGACGACGCGCTCTCGTCGGCCTGGATGGGCGGCGAACCAGTCACCGAGAATCTTCTCGGAGTGGCCATTGGTGTAGAAGTTGGCGGTGTCGATGAAGTTGCCGCCGAGGTCGAGATAGGTCCCGAGGATCTTCTCGGACTCCTCGACGCTCGTGCCGGCGGCGCCGGGGTCTTCGCCGAAGGTCATGGCGCCGAGCGCGAACGGGCTGACCCGCAGCCCAGACCGGCCGAGCGTGACGTAGTGATCGAGTGGCACGATTGCGCTCCTTATCGCTGAAATGAACAGTCTCATCACACCGCTATGGGCCCGGCCACCGGTAGATTAATCGACGCGCGTTCTTGCACAATCCTGTCGAACTTGTCCTGATCGTGTTGCACGCTCATCGCCGGCCATGTTTTCGTGAGCTGTGCCCAGTACCGGCGGTCTTCTCGACGAGATCCGTGGACGCATCGCAGCCCACGCCAGGCCAGACCTGGTGACCGCCATCGACGGGCTGCTCCTGTCGAAAGTGGTTACGACCGCGACTACGGAGTACTCCTTGACCGAGCCGCTACTGGTTGTCATGGCCCAGGGCGGCAAGCGTCTCTTGCTCGGCGAGCAGCTATACGAGTACGGGGCGGGCGATTGCCTCGTCGTCACCGCCTCCCTCCCCGTCACTGGCCACTGGATCGACGTGGACGGAAGCGGAGAGGCTCTGGGCATGGGACTCGTACTGCGCCCACCCGCGATCGCCGCGTTGCTCGTGCAGGCCCAGCCGGGCCCGTGGTCGCGCGGAACACCAGCCGGGCCCGCGATCGCAACCGGCAAGGCCAGCCCCGAACTACTCGACGCCGCCGCACGGATGCTGCGGCTACTCGACCATCCCGCCGACGCGCCAGTGCTCGCTCCGCTGATCACCCAAGAAATCTTGTGGCGGCTGCTCGCCGGCCCGCTGGGAGAGACAATCCGCCAGATCGGCCTGGCCGACAGCGACGTGTCACACGTCAGCCGCGCAATCGCCTGGATCCGCGACAGCTACGCCGAGCCGATGCGCATCGACGACCTCGCTCGGCTGTCAGGGATGAGCGCCTCGGCGTTCCATCGCCACTTCCGAGCGGTAACAGCCATGAGCCCGTTGCAGTTTCAGAAACGCATCCGCCTGCAACACGCCCGCTCGCTACTGGTCGCCCATCCCCGGGATATCGCAGGCGTCGGGCACCGCGTCGGCTATGACAGCCCGTCACAGTTCAATCGCGAATACCGGCGGCTGTTCGGCGCACCGCCCGGTCAGGACGCGGAACGCCTTCGCGCACAGGCGCCTACGGCCGCGTCGCTATAGACAAAACTCCTGAGGTGGATGAAACATATGGTGCGAATGTGGAACCAGGCCCCCCTCCCCCCGGCGGGGCCCGGCCACGGATCAATTGTGGCTCAGTGCATGCCCAAAGGAATCGGGTGTTTCCCTAGCTTGAGTGGCCTGAGGGTGGTCACCTCCACCACTTCCACGGTTGGTCCCAATGACCGGGTGGCGGCACCCCCGGTAGTTGACCAATATGTCCAGGCGTCGGGACAAAGTGCCCAGGCGGCGGCACTGCATCACACCAGCCCCACCAGCACCAGTCATCAGCTTGTGCCTGGCCTGCGCCAATGCCGATCGATGCGAGTCCGAGCGCCCCTGCCACAGCCGCTCCCGCTGCGATCCCCTTCAGTCTCATCGTGAACTCCTCTATCACCTGGCTGCCCTGCCGCTACCAAGGAAGGCGCCTTGCCCGCACAGTGGCGAAAACGGCAAGGCGCTCACGACTATTTCTGATGTGTCTATCGCCCCAGTCGACCTGCGCGTTAGCCACCAGCAAGGGGCAGCGACCGTGATCGCTTGTCCCGTTTCGTTTTTTGGATAGCGATGCCCGCATCAGCGGTGTTCGGTTGTCGTGTCCTGCGCGGCGGTCGCGGCAGCCACCTGACCAAATGCAGAGGGCGGCGGTGCCAGTGTGCCGGGCCGCTCAACCACTTCGGTCGCACGGTCAGCAGCGCTGACGACCATGGCGCGATCAGCCTCCTCCGGGAGCTCGCGCTCGGCCATCCGAACGAGGAGATCAATCTGCGTCTTCACCGCAGCGCGACGCGACGGATCCACGCAATTTTGGGCCACCGCGCTGAGCATCTGCAGCAATGCTGCGAGGACTAACGGCTCGTGAATTCCGTACCTGCGAATCTGCGAACAACCGACATGCAGGTAGGTGGCGAAACCTGGATAGGGCAGCCATACCAGCACGTTGCCCGCGTCGTCACGCCGTACATCGTCCTCGATTGCCCGCGCGGCCAGGACCGCCTCGACCGCCGAAACATGATGCACGACTTGGACTCCCGTGTACGGGTCATTGATTGCCGGCGACAGCGCGCGCAGCGCGATGTCCACCATCTGTCGCAGACCGAACCTGACGTCCTGCTGCAGTGTGCGTTCGAATCCGATATGGACGTGCCGCAGAATACGTTGCAAGACAATCGGATCGGTGGACTGGCCCGCCTGGCTCCTGCGCCAGCACCAGCCAAGGATCGCGCCCGCAGTGACGTAATCACCGACGAATACCACGAACTGCATCGAGTGCGCGGTCTCGACGGCCAGATCCGCGAGGTCGTCAACGTCCACCGTCTGTACGTAGCCCGATTTCGGCGCGAACAGCGCGACTGCTGTCACCGGTCGTTCCGGCGGGACCGTCTCGGCCGCTTCGGCAGTATCGAGCTCTGGAAAGAGTTCGTCCACCAGCGCGAGCGTGCGACTCTGAGCACCCTCCATGATCGAGTCGATCTGAATCGAGTGCACCAGGTGGTGCAGGTAATAGACCAAGGCGCCAATGCTGACGAACGCGAGCGCCAGCGACCCGGTGACCGCAAGCTTGGGCACGAATTCGCCGCCACTCGCGCGCTCCCCCACCGTGAGGAGCCCACCGGTGCTGTACGCGAATGTGCACACGAAGATCGCCAGCACCACTTGGTTGGGCACGTCACGCAGGAACGTGCGCAGCAAGCGCACCGAGAACTGGCTCGAGGCGATCTGCAGGGACAGCACCGTCAGCGAGAAGACGATGCCGGTGGTGGTGATCATCGTCGCGGACACGACGATGAGCACCCCTCTGGCGTCGGCCCCGGTGCCCTGGAACATGAGCTTGTCGATGAGCGAGCCATCTTTCACCTGGATCATCGACAGGATCGCCCCAGCGCCAACGCCGACCGCGATGCCGAGCGTCGGCAGCACCCAATAGGCGCCGTGCAAGTACTCCCTCACCACGCTGCGGCGGCTCAGCAAAGTGGTTGCGGCCACGGAATAAGCATGCACCTGCGGCGAGCGCCGGATGCAGAGTTTGCGTCAGTAGGAGTCGTGCAGTCGCATCCACTCGTACGGCGGTTGCTGCGGCCAGCCCTCCGGAGAGTCCTCCCACGTTTCCTGGCGTCCATATGGGGTGAGGTCGAGCAGGTCGAACACCACCATGAACGGCTCCTCCCCACGATTGAACGCCTGCCAGGTGTGGAACACGCGATCACCGTCGCGCAGGAACACGCTGACCGAGTGAATCTCTTCACCGTCGACGGTTGCACCGAAGTCCTCGTTGAACGTCGACGGCGCTGACGACACCCACGGCAGTTCCCAGCCCATGCGCTCGCGGAAATCCAACAGCTTGGCCAGCCCGGCACGGGAAACCAGTACAAACGACGTGCGTTTCGCGTGCAGGTGCGACAGCGGCCCGATGTGGTCGGCCATCAGCGAGCACCCGTCACAGCCCTGCTCCCAGTCGGGACCGAACATGAAGTGCTGCACGATCAGCTGCCTGCGTCCATCGAACAGATCCAGCAGTGTCGCGGAGCCCGTCTCGGTCTCGAAGATGTAGGGCTCGGTGATCTCGACCATGGGCAGGCGCCGGCGCGCGGCGCTCACCGTGTCCTTCAGCCGGGTGAGCTCCTTCTCGCGCACCAGTAGGTCCGCACGCGCCGCCTCCCACTCGCCACGCGACACGATCGGCGGCAATGGTGTACTCATGCCGCGAGCATGCCACGCAGAGCCGACACCGCTGATACGTTCTGCCCGTGCGCACCAAGTTCGAATTCGACTTCGTGACGACCGCGACACCCGATCAGGTCATCGAGCTGATGACCGACTTCTCCCCCAACCGCCCGCACCGCTGGCCGGCGTCCTCGGTGAAGCCGTTCGAGGTGTATCACCTCAGTGAGACCGCGGCCGATATCCGCGAGGGCCAAGACTTCCCGAAGCTATGGGCCACTTGGCATTACGACTGGTCGACTCCTGGTTCGGTGACACTGACAGTGACGGACAGCGACGCGCTCCAGCCTGGCGGCTACATGACACTGACGGCGTCGCCACGAGACGGCGGAAGTGCCGTACACGGCGAATGGGAACAGGCCTCGAAAAGCCTCAGAGGGCTCACCGCGGTGACGATGATGCGGTTCATCGGCCCGCGGTTCCTCGCGTCGTACAAAAAGGTCTACGACGGGTTATGACTCCGAACCGGAGATCTGGTCTGGTGCGACTCCACCGTGAGATCCCGCGACGACGCACTCGTACCGGATATCACATTGCAGGGCTGGACTTTTCGAAGCGAAGGCGGCAGACGTCTGTCGCACTACTTCCACGATGGTCCGTTCGCAGAGCAGATGGTCGTGCCCACCGAGAATGCCATCTCGCTGGGCGATGTGGACGTCACGGATGTGTCGCACTGGACGGCCATCGGGATTCTGCTGGTGCCCTACGGGGGCCTGCTGGCTGCGGGTCTGGAAGCCGGCGAGACGCTGCTTGTGAGCGGCGCGACGGGGAACTTCGGTAGCGCAGGCGTCGCGGTCGGTTTGGCGATGGGCGCATCGACGGTGATCTGCCCCGGTCGCAATGAGGCCGTGCTCGCGGATCTGGAGTCGCGATTCGGCGACCGGATCCGAACGGTCAGGCTCACCGGCGACATCGACTCCGACCGCGCCGCCATGCAAGCCGCGTCACCCGACCCCATCGACGTGGTGCTGGATCTACTCCCCCAAAACGCTCCACCGACAGCGGTCCGCGCCGCGGCGTTGACCGTGCGTCAGTACGGGCGGGTGGTGCTGATGGGTGGGGTCGGCATGCTGGGCGGCGATGACTTCGGGCTGCCCTACCCGTGGCTGATGCTCAACTCGGTCACCGTCCGCGGCCAGTGGATGTACCCCAGAACGGCCATCCCGCACATGATTCGGCTCATCCGCAGCGGCGTGCTCGATATCGACCATGACCGGGTCACCACCTTCGCACTCGACGATGCCAATGAGGCCGTTGCACATGCCGCGGCACACCCAGGGCCCTTCGATCGAACTGTCCTGCTGCCGAATCCGCCGCAGTGACGGCCAGCAGCTAGGCGAAATGCGTTGCGACGTCGGCGACGCGGCGCAACTGGTCGATGTTCGAGCTCGTGGGGATGAGGTGCAATTCGTCGGTGCCGATGTCTTGGAAGTTGCGCAGCACCGCGAGAAGCTCATCGTCACTGCCCGCCCATCCGGTGGTGGGTGCTATCGCGTCCACCACCTCGGCCGGAATCCAGTTCATGTAGCGCAGTAGGTGCCGGTGTATCTGCGCCCTGGTCTCCTGCGGGTCGTCTCCGATGGCGAACCAGAACGAGGTCGCCAGGTGCGGTCTGGGCTTACCGGCCTGCGCCCATGACTCGCGCGCGACGTCGAACAGCTCGTTCTGCTTGGTGACGTCGAGATCGAGCGTGGTGCCCGCCAGGCCGTCAGCCCAGTCCGCCGCGCTGCGGACGGTTTTCGGGCCCATCGCGCCGATCAGCAGCTGCGGCCCACCGGCCTGCACCGGGGGCGGCCCGACCGGGACGATGGACTCGGTGACCTTCTCGCCGGCCCAGATGTGCTTCATGACCGCGACGCTGTGGGCCAGCCCGGCCCTTGTCTGCGTGGCGACGTCGGCGCCGACGGCGTGGTAGTCCTCCTGGCGACCGCCGACGCCGAGGCCGACGGTCAGCCGGCCGCCGCTGAGCATATCGCCGGTGGCCAGCTGCTTCGCCAACATGACGGGGTCGTGCAGTTGAGGCACCACCACCGTCGTCACCAACCGGACGCGATCGGTCCATGCCGAAAGCGCGCCGAGCAGCGTCAGGCACTCGGGATTGTCGAACGCGATGCGCTCGCCCCAGCACAGCGACGAAAACGGGCCACCGTCGATGGCCTGGGCCCAGCCCTTCAGCGTTGCCGCGTCCAGGCTGGGCTCCATCACCGGTATGGTCATCCCGATTCGCACGACGGCGATTGTGGCATGGTCAGTCGGCGGTCCCTCGAAGCCCGACGATGCGCAGCAGTTCCGGGCGCCGCATCGCGAGGCCGATCCACATCAGCACGCCGAGGTACACGGCGAACAGCGTGTGCGAAAACAGCGGGGCCTCGACGCGCATGTTGGCCGTGACCGCACCGCCCAGATACGCGGTGATGCCGAGCGCGCCGAGCACCGCGGTACGCGGAATCACAAAGACGACGACACAAACCGCCAGCACGACTCCGATGACCAGCGCCTGGCCGGCCGGGAATCCCAAGGCCTGGGTGCCCTCCTTGACCTGCGGCGCACCGGCAAGCTTGCCGGCCGCATCGAAAGTCAGAAACGCGGTAACGAGGGCACTGATGACGATTCCGGCCTTGTGGGCCTTTGATCGACGATCGGCGCGCTCAAGACCCGTGTGGACGGTATCGGTGGAAATGACGCTCATGATGATGCTCCCCTTGCTGATGTCGAGACAGTGACGCCTAGACAGACCGGGGCGGTGCCGGAAAATCATCGCGCGGCCGCGACTGGCAGCATGGGCCAATGACGATCAACACCAGCTCCATCGCGCATGTCCGGCTCACCGTGACCGACATCGAGCGATCGCGACAGTTCTACGAGAGCGTGTTCGGCTGGCCGGTGTTGATCGAGTCACCGGAGAGCGCCGATGCGGCGACCCGTGAGGCGCTCGGCTTTCTGTTCGGCGGCGTGATCTACGACCTGGGCGGGATGCTGGTCGGCCTTCGGCCCGTCGCGACCGATCGGTTCCACGAGGACCGGTGCGGACTTGACCACCTGGCCTTCCGGGTGGCTAGCAAAGCCGAATTAGATGATGCCGCAGCACATCTCGATGGGCTCGGGGTCGAACACGAGCCGATCAAGGACATCGGGCCGTCATTCATTCTGGAGTTCCGCGACCCGGACAACATCGCGCTGGAGCTCACCGCCCCGAAGTAGTCAGGCGGACGACGTAGTGGCGGGCGGATCCTTGTGCGCCTTGACGGGATCTGCCGATGGCGGCGCGAAAATGTTGCCCCGCACGCCGCCCCGGAATGTCCTGACCGCCACCAGACACCAGGTGCTCAGCAGGCCGACGTAGGCAATCGCGGCCGCGACGCGGAACGACGGCAGACCCGTGTGGACGGCCAGCTGCGTGGTGCCCGTGACGAAGGTGCCCACCGGGAAGGTCAGGCTCCACCACGTCAGAGCGAACGGCATGCCGCGCCGGAGTGTGCGGATCGTCAGCGATGTGGCCAACGCGATCCACAGCACCGCGAATCCCCATACCGGAACGCCATACAAGATCGCAAAGACGGCCATGCCATCTGCGAGGTCCGAGTCGACGGCCAGAGCGGCGTTCGTACCGAGAAGCCCTGCGGCCGTGATGGATTGGCCAAGCGGACCCAACACGATCCACAGCGTGGGCACGCGGGCGGTGCCTGAGGTGCCGTAGTGCGCGAGGCGGCTCCACACCATCGTGATGATGATCAGGGACGCGACGAGCGACAGCCCGAACATCGCGTAGCAGCCGTAGAGCATGGTTTGCCTGCCGGTTCCCGACGCGATTTGGGGGATCAGCAGCGCACCCGTCGCCGCCGACACCATCGGTGGCACCACCGGCATCAGCCAGCCGCCGAATGCGGCGTCAGGTTCGACGCGGTACTGGGTGAACATCAGATACGGGATGCTGATCGCGGTGAACAGTCCGCCGAGCGTGCCTGCCGTCCACAGCACCCAGTCGAGGTGGACGGCGGCCTGCTCGCCGATCAGGTCCTTGCCGACGAGGACCGCTCCGGCACCGACGGTGAGCAACGCCATCGGCGCCGCGCCGTAGAAATGCCCCATCTGCGGGTTGTAGGCGTGACTCCGGGCCACAGTCGGGTTGCGCATCCAATGCGCGACGTTCGCGATGATCAGGATCACCAGCCAGACCGTCGCCGCCACCCAAACTGCCTCGGCGAACCCCCGCAAACCCGGGACATGCAGCGGCAGCGTCGCGCCCGCCGTGGCCACGATCCCGGTACCCATGACCGACGCGAACCAGTTCGGGCCCAGGTAGCTCAGCAATCGGTGTCGGTCCGTCGTCGTCATGGGTCGACGGTACTGATGTGGGGGTTTTCCCCCGGGTGCTTCTCGGGAAAACGCTGTGTCGCTCCTGCCCTGCGGTCCATAGGTTGAAGGCATGGTCGCAGTCACCGACACGAGTCCCGAAGCCACCCCGGCACCCGCTGCCGTCGACGGCGCAGCCGCAACACCCCGCAACATCGGGCTGGTGCCGACCGCCTCGTTGCTCACCGGCGCGGCGATCGCAACGGTCTGGTTCTGGATTCCCTTGACAATCTTGATCATTGGCGTTTCGTCGATTCCCAGCGGTATCGGCTTCGCCTTGTCCGCCGTGGTTTTCATCTACCTGATGCGCGGCGTCGAGCACGTTGAACGTCTGCGCAGCGAGGCGGTGTTCGGCCTCGGCATCGGCGTTCCGCCACGGCGAATATCGCCCTACGCCGGCTTCCAGCGCTGGCTGCATCAGCTGTGGCTGGACATCAGCGGGGCCCGGTTCTGGAAAGCGACCGCCCACCACTACCTGCGGATGGCCTACGACATGCTGGCTGCGGGTATGGCGCTCACGCTGCTGGCCTGGGCATTCCTGGGGCCGGCCGCCGCGATCGCGATCCGGCAGAGCGACGAGGACGCGGGGCTGTCGTTCATGTCGCCGCCGCTGGCCTGGCTGTCGGCCCTCGTCGCGGTGGTCGGCGCGGCGGCGATCCTGGTATTCGCGCCTGCCGTTGACGCCGTCATTGACCGCTGGCTGCTGTCACCGTCGCCGACGGCCGCGCTGCAATACCAGGTCAGCGCGCTGGCTGATGCCCGGCAGGGCGCGGTGTCATCGGCGCAGACCGAACGCCACCGCATCGAACGCGACCTGCACGACAGCGTGCAGCCGCGGCTGGTCTCGCTGGCCATGACCATCGGCTTGGCGCAGACCAAGCTCGACTCCGACCTGCCCGCGGCCAAGCAGCTGATCGCCGAGGCACACGACGACGCCAAGAGCGCGCTCGTCGAGCTGCGCAACGTGGTGCGCGGCATCGCGCCGACGATTCTGTCCGACCGCGGGCTGGATGCCGCGTTGTCTGCGGTGGTGCAGCGGTCGGCGGTCCCGACGACACTGAATGTGCATCTGCCGCGCCGGCTGCCGGACGAGGCGGAGTCGGTCGCGTACTTCGTCGTCGCAGAGGCGCTGACCAACGTCGCGAAACACGCGAACGCCACGCAGGCGGTGGTCACCGTGCGGCTCGACGAATCAGCCAACCAGCTGTACGTCACGGTGTTCGACGACGGACGCGGCGGCGCGTCGATAACAACTGACGAGAACGCCACCGGCCTGCGCGGTCTGGAGGAACGCGTGCGTGCCGCGCACGGCACGTTCACCGTGTCCAGCCCCGCGACGGGGCCCACCATCGTCACCGCGGTGCTGCCATGCGCATCGTGATCGCGGAGGACTCGGCGCTGCTGCGGGCGGGCATCGAGCGGATCCTCACCGACGCAGGCCACGAGGTGGTCGCGGGTGTGCCCGACGCGACGAACCTGCTGAGGCTGGTCAACGAGAAGCGGCCCGATCTTGCGATCGTCGACGTGCGGATGCCGCCGACGTTCACCGACGAAGGCATCCGGGCCGCGGCCCTGCTGCGCAGCCAGAATCCGGAGTCGCCGGTGCTGGTGCTGTCGCACTACGTCGAGGAGCGATATGCGGCGGACCTGATCGCCTCGGACACAAAGGGATTCGGATACCTGTTGAAGGATCGGGTGGCGGATGTGCCGGCGTTCCTGGACGCCGTCGAAGTGGTCGGCGGCGGCGGCACCGTGCTGGACCCAGAGGTGGTGTCGCAGATCCTGGTGCGCTCGCATCGGCGCAGCGCGCTCGACGAGCTGACGCCGCGCGAGCGCGAGGTGCTGCAGCTGATGGCCGAGGGCAAGACGAACTCGGCGATCGCGTCGGCGCTGTACATCTCCGTCGGCTCCGCGGAAAAGCACATCGCATCGATCTTCACCAAGTTGGATCTGGCGCCCGACGAGAGCGAGAACCGCCGCGTCCTGGCGGTACTGCGCTTCCTCGAATCCTGAACCGCTGAAAGGGTTTTGACCGTGACAACCATTGCTCCCCCACCACCGGCACCAGCTACCCCGCCACCTCCGCTCTCCCCCGGCGGGCGCACCGCGTTCCGGATAGCGCTCATCGCCGCCGCGGTGGTGCTGGTGGTGGGGACCCTCGCCTCGCTCGGCGCCGTTGCATGGGGCGTCGCCAGCTTCCGGGTGATCACCGACAGCAAGCCGCTGCCCTCCGGCATGCGATCCGTGGTCGTCGACACCGGCTCGGTGCCCATCGCGATTCGCATCACCACCGACCGTGAGGCCCGCGAGCCACGCGCGGATCTGCGGATGGTGAGCTCGATGCGTGCCGGCGCAAACCCGTTGGTGGTCAACGCCGATCCCGCGGGTGCGCGCGTCACGATCAACAGCGGGGGGTCGACGTTCCTGGACCTCGGCCGGGCCGGGGAGATCACCCTTGTGCTGCCGCCTGACCTCGCCCGCAAGCTGAAGGTGACCGCTCAGCAGGACACGGGAGTGGTGCTGGCGCAGGCGGATATCGACCAGTTGATCGCCCACACCGACACGGGGGCGGTGGTTCTCAGCGGCGCGGCTCGGCGTATCGAGATCCACACCGACAACGGCGACGTGGTCACGCGCGATCCGATCGCGGTGTCCGAATCGTTTAGCGCTACCACCGACAACGGGGATATCAAGGTGGACTTCTCCGAGGCCGCACCCCGCACCGTTGACGTCACTACCGATAACGGCGATGTCGTCATCGCGCTGCCCCAGCGCGGGCCGTATCTGGTGAACGTGAACTCCACAGACGGTGATACGGAGATCAGGGTGCCGCAGACGACCGACCGGCAGAATGCGGCGGCCGTCGTCACCGCCCGGTCCGACACCGGCGACGTGATCATCGACGATCTGCGGTAGCCGACTCCGGGATCAGCGGCAGGCCGAACAACGTGACCAAGCCGGCGTCCCCGAATACGACAATGCGTGCGATACCGGCTGCCGTCACGTCGAGCACCGCGACCCCGAACGCCCGCAGCACGCCATCCTCATCACGACGGTAGGCCGCAACAGCGGGCTGGCCGTTGGCGGCGATGGTCACCATCCGCCAATCACCCGGTGCGCCAACCACTCCCGCGAGGTACGGCAGGCACGTGGCACGGCCAGCGAACCAGGTGCGCGACCCGACCATCTCCAGCGCCGCGTCGTGGCGCAGCGCCTGCTCCAGCAGCGCGGTGTCAGCGTTTTCGAACGCGGTCATGTACTGATCGAGTAGCTCGCGGGCCCGCGGTTCCGTCGGCTCGATGACGTCGTCGACACTCGGCGCGATGTCCTGCATCCTGGCGCGGGCCCGCTGCAGCGCGCTCTTCACCGCGGCGACGCTGATCTCGAGCATCCCGGCCACCTCGGCGGCCGGGAACGCCAACACGTCGCGCAGCAGAAGTACCGCGCGCTGCTGAGCAGGCAGGTGCTGCAGGCTCGCAATCAACGCCAGCCGCAGGCTCTCTCGCGACGTGACGACGACAGCGGGGTCATCGACCCAGGAATCCGGAATGACTTGCAGCCACACCACATTCGGCGCGGACTCGGAGTCGACATGCGGATCGTCAGCCGGCCCGCCCAGGCCGGACGGCAGCATGCGGCGGCTGCCGTGCCCAAGCGCGGTCAAGCACGTATTGGTCGCGATGCGATACAGCCAGGTCCGCACCGACGAGCGGTTCTCGAACTGCTGGTATCCGCGCCACGCCCGCAGATACGTCTCCTGCACGACGTCCTCGGCGTCGTGCGCGGACCCGAGCATGCGGTAGCAGTGCGCGAGCAGTTCGCGTCGGTACGGTTCGGTGTCGCGGACGAAGTCGCTCATGCCGCGGCCGGCGGGAACTGGTAGACCTTCTCCGGCGTGATCCGCACGATCAACCGCTCAGCGTCCGGCTCAGGCGGAGGCGCCATACCGCCCATGTAGCGGTCGTACATTTCGTATAGCAATCGCTTCTCGGGATCGTCGGTGATCTCTACGGTGCCACGGATCTCGATGTAGCGCCCCGGCTCTTTGTCGATCACGAGCAGGCTGATCCGAGGGTCGCGCGCCATGTTGCGCGTCTTCAGGCGGCCCTTGATAGTGCTGAATACCACGGTGTCGCCGTCGCGTTTGACGAAGATCACCGACGATTGCGGGCGCCCGTCGGCATTCGATGTCGCGACCACAGCGAGATGTGGCCCGTCGAGCACCTGGCGCGCGGTGTCGCTGAAAGTTATGGACATGCCTGTACTGACCAGGCGGCGCGCGAAAAGGAATCGGTCAGCGGGTGTGCGAGCGTCCTAATCCTCGTCAGAAGCCTGTCCTGCGCGGGCACCGATCGAAGGCTCGCTCGGTCTCTCGACGATTGTTGGCGGTGGTGCGGCCTCCTGAGCCCGCAGTGCGTGACGTGATTTCATGCTCATCTCTTTGGGCAGACCCTTCCGGATGCGTCGCCGGATGATCCCGCACGCAGCTCGCAACCCTGGAATCCACAGCTTTTGCGCAAAGTTTCTACCCTGCATCTCGTCGCGGGACCAGTCGGGCGCGAGCACGACCCTTAACCAAAATCCGGCCGTCCCGAATTGATGGGACAGCGTCCATAACGTGTCCTCAAGCTTCATCAGGGATCTGCCATCGTCTCTGGACGCCATACCATCGATCAGCTCTCTGGCAGGTAGCTTGAAGGCCTTGCGGGCGTTGTCGATGACCTCGGCCGCGCTCTGGCCTTCGTTCTTCAGAATCTCCTCGATCAGCGCTTTCCTGAGCCGATCTGCTTCGTCTTCGTTGACGCCTGCGGCCGCCAACAGTTGCCGACTCAGTTCACTTGCCCCATCGAGCCGTCCCCACAGCCAGTCGTTGTTGCGACCCTCTTCGCTGGCAAATGCGCCGAAATGGCCCAGCCGCTGGCCATAAAGCTTCTTCAACGGCCACGAAGGCTGATTCCCCAACCACTCCAGCGGGATTCCCGGCGGAACGTCCACGCCGGGCGTCACGTTGTGGAAGCGGAACTCGGGGACATCGTAATCGTCGCTACCCCAAGCCAACATCCCGCTGAGCACCTCTACACCGAGCGACAGCTTCACCAGGTTCGAGAGAGATTCCTGTTGGAATTCAGTCTGAATGGCGCCGACGGCGGTAGTCATACAGATGCCCAGTCGAGTCGATAGCGAGCCGGCCCCTGGACCATATATCGCCGTCAACTCGTCGGAACCGGTCTCGTACAACCGACGGAGACGGGCGCGCTGGGCCGCGGGCGATTTGTCGTCCGTTGGTCCACCCCGTGCGACGACGTCGAGCACGTCGCACAACCCGGCCACCTCGCGTTGGCAGTTGGCGACGATCTGCATCGCCGTCTTGATCTGCCCGCGACGTTCCTGGTCCGGCAGCGCCTCCAGGCGCGCCATCGCTCGGCCCCACCAGCGCAGCACACGGTCGGCGACGGGCCAGCCCCAGTCCCACGTATTGCCCTCAGGCGCCGCGAATGGCAGCCGCGGCATACCCGGTACGTCATCGGGCTCAAGGGTGGACGGATGCGGTGGCTGAAACGGCGACGTTCGGTCACCAGCCACCAGCATCTGTTGACGCTCGAAGGCCTCCGCTCGGCTCTCCCGATACGGCTCGAACACGTGCTTCGCGGCTTCGATGATCTCGTTAGCGTCGGAACCTTCGGGATCCCTGAGGAACTCGTAGATCACATAGTGCGCCTGCGATCGCGAATAGCTCATCTGCGTGAAGATTTTCCTCAGAGAATCGGCGTCCAACCGCTCATCGGGTTCGCGGATTGCCGCCAGCACAGACGTGAAAGTCTCTCGCAGTGACGGCGTGCCTTCCGCCTTGGATGCCGCTCCTTCCGGAAGTCCAACGCCGGGGGTCACGTAGAGCATTACCCGTTCGTACGGCTCATCGGTCGGACGCTCCCTTAGTGCTTCGAGTAGTGGCTCGAACGGCGCGTTGTCCAGCACGCCGCCGTCGACAAGCCAACTCTCGTCAATACCAGGGTCTTTCGGCAGTACCCGCTTCTTGGCCAGTTCCGGGAGCTCCCACACCGGGGCGAACGCGCCCGGGAAAGATGCAGACGCGCGCGCGGCCCGCACCAATACGGGTGTGAGAACGCCGTCTCTTTCGAAATCGTCTCGGATGTGCGGAGCAGCGTCCGCGATCTCGGGGCCCAGTTTGCGCTCGAATCGGTACACGCGCCGCCCGTCGCGAAGTGATATCTCTGCTCCGGTCTGCAGCGGCGTCCGTATCGGAGTGCTGTCGAGGGCGGTAGCCGTGACGAGCAGGGTGCATTCCCTCTTATCCTTCTCGTCTTTTGGCGCGATGCTGTCGACGATGGAGCGGACTTGGTCTTCGAAATAGGGACCATTCAAGACAGAATCAGCTTTCGAGGGGTCTGGCCAGACCAAAGCGCCGGCGTGCAGCGACGCAACCGTCGCCCATTTTGACTTCATGTCCGGCAGATCGGAGCCTCGCGCAACGGCTACCGCGAGCAAAGTGCCATTCAGACCGCCTGCGCTGGTACCTGCTATCAGATCCACCACGGCTGTGCGATTGCAGGCCTTTAGAATTTTTTCCCAGGGTCGAAGGTTGCCCTTGGCGCCCTGGCCGCCTTTCCACCCGAGTGACGCCAAGCGAATCCGATTGATCTCGTGTGTAACGCCACCCATCCAAACGGCGAGGCTCACACCGCCATTGAGGACAACTGCGTATCGAACTTGCCTAGCGTTGTCCGCTTCCGCATTACCCGGGTCCCCTGACACGACGCCCCCTTATTCCACGGCAAAGTAAGAGATCGAATAGCGACGTCGTATCACACTGGGAGCAACGAAATGCGGATAAGTGCCGAGATTGTGGCAAACGAAATATCAGAGGTCGTGCAGTCCGCCGACCGCCCGGTTCAGCGCAGCTGCGGCGCGGTCGACCGCCGCGAGGTCTTCGACATCCGCGGCTTTGCGCAGGTCATGCATCGCCGCATCGACCGGTGCAGCCGGGTCGACCCCATGCCGGGTGCGTTCCCACACCCGCTCCAGCGCGGCCACATCAGCGAGCACCAGTGCCGCGTCCCTCGCCGCCACATCGATCGGCAGTTGACGCGTCCACAACTTCAGCCGCGCCAGGTCCACGTCGATGACAGCTTCGTACAGCAGCCGCAGATCCAGCTCGTTCTGCGCGACGCGCAAGGCCGCCGACTGTACATCC
>DASRJA010000581.1:0-27749 GCA_035649695.1 Mycobacterium sp.
AGCGCTGCAGCATCGTGACGTGCCCGGCACCCGAATTGGCAAGCGCCGGAATCAGAGTCACCGCGGTGGCGCCGCTGCCGATGACCACGATCTTCTTGTCCGCGTAGTCCAGCTCCTCCGGCCAGTGCTGCGGGTGAATGATCGTGCCCTCGTAGTCGTCCGAACCTGCGAACTCGGGTGTGTAACCCTCGTCGTAGTTGTAGTAGCCGCTGCAGGCGAACAGGAAGGAGCTCTTCAGCTCGACCTCCTTGCCGTCGCGTTCGACGCGAACGGTCCACATGTTGTCTGCGTCGGACCAATCCGCGCCGACCACCTTGTGGCCATACCGGATGTGCTTGTCGATGCCGTACTCGGCGACCGTCTCCTTCAGGTAGGCCATGATCGACGGTCCGTCGGCGATGGCCTTCTCCGACGTCCACGGCTTGAACCGGAAGCCGAGGGTGAACATGTCGGAGTCCGAGCGGATGCCCGGGTACTTGAACAGGTCCCAGGTGCCGCCGAGATTCTCCCGGCGCTCCAGGACCACATAGCTCTTCTCGGGGCAGCGGTCCTGGAGGTGCCAGGCCGCGCTGATGCCGGAGATGCCGGCTCCGACGATGATGACGTCGACAAATTCGGTCATGATGTAAAGCTATCAACGCGGTGTCGAACGAGTCAACAGTGTGTCGAGAAATTCGACATCATGTAAAGTCAACGCCGTGACCAGCGCCAGCCAGACCCGCCATATCCACGGTCGCCGCGCGGTGCGACCGTCTGGCGACGACCGAGAGCTGGCCATCCTTGAGACCGCCGAGCGCCTCCTAGAGGAGCGTGGCCTGGCCGAGATCTCCGTCGACGACCTGGCGAAGGGCGCTGGCCTTTCCCGGCCGACCTTCTATTTCTATTTCCCGTCCAAGGACGCGGTGCTGCTGACGCTGCTCGACCGGGTCGTCACCGAGGCGGACCAGAAGGCCGACGATGCCCTGGGCGGGACAGCCAGCGAAGCCGTCGACCCCGCTGGGGTGTGGCGGTCGATCAATGCGCTGTTCGAGACCTTCGGCTCCCATCGCGCGGTGACCCTCGCCGGCGCGGCTGCTCGGCCGAACAACGCAGAGGTACAGACGATGTGGTCGCGCTTCATGCAAAAGTGGATCGACTGCACCACCGCATCGATCGAGGCGGAACGCGGACGAGGCGCCGCTCCGACGACGATTCCGGCCGAGGATCTGTCGGTCTCGCTCAACCTGATGAACGAGCGTGCAATGCTTGCGGCATTCGCGGACGAGAAGCCGGCGGTGGCCTACGAGCGCATCGTCGACACTCTCGCCCACATCTGGGTCACCAGCATCTACGGCCAGTCACGCTGATTCGTCGGACCCCGATGCGAACATATGTTCGTGTCGCGGGTTGGATCGACGTCTCGGTCGTCGGGCGCCGACATCCTGCACGCTGACCTCGATTCGTTCTATGCATCGGTCGAGCAGCGCGACGACCCGTCGCTGCGGGGCAGGCCGGTGATCGTCGGCGGCGGTGTCGTGCTGGCGGCCAGTTATGAAGCCAAGGCGTACGGGGTGCGCACCGCGATGGGTGGCCGCCAGGCCCGCGCGCTGTGCCCACACGCGATCGTGGTGCCGCCGCGGATGTCGGCGTATTCGCAAGCCAGCGACGCGGTATTCGAGGTGTTCCGCGACACCACGCCGGTAGTAGAGCCGCTCTCGGTGGATGAGGCCTTCCTCGACGTGTCGGGGCTGTGGCGGGTATCGGGCACTCCGGTCGAGATCGCCGCACAACTGCGCGCGCAGGTGCGCGATCGCGTCGGGCTGCCCATCACGGTCGGCATCGCGCGCACCAAGTTCCTAGCCAAGGTCGCCAGTCAGGAAGCCAAGCCCGACGGCCTGCTGCTCGTGCCGCCGGACCGTGAGCTGGCTTTCCTGCATCCCTTACCGGTGCGCCGGTTGTGGGGCGTCGGTGTTAAGACGGCCGAGAAACTACACGCGCACGGCATCGAGACTGTCGCCGACGTCGCCGAACTTGGCGAGTCGACGCTCGCCGCGATGGTCGGCGGCGCCATGGGCCGTCAGCTATTTGCGTTGTCGCGCAACATCGATCGCCGTCGAGTGGTGACTGGCGTGCGGCGCCGCTCAGTCGGAGCGCAGCGGGCATTGGGCCGCGCGGGCAACACTATGTCAGCGGCGGAGGTCGACGCCGTCGTCGTCAATCTCATCGACCGGATCACGCGGCGAATGCGCAAGGCCAGCCGCACCGGTCGAACAGTGGTGCTGCGCTTGCGGTTTGATGATTTCGGCCGAGCGACCCGGTCCCACACGATGGCCCGGGCGACGGCGTCGACCGACGTCATCCTCGAAACCGCACGCAGCCTGGTCGCGGCGGCGGCGCCGCTGATCGGCGAACGCGGTCTGACGCTGGTCGGTTTCGCGGTATCCAACATCGACCGCGAAGGTGCACAACAGCTCGAGCTGCCGTTCGAGGAACACGCCGACACCATCGCGATCGATGACGCGGTCGACAAAGTGCGACAGCGCTACGGCAACACCGCGCTGACCCGCGGCGTGCTACTCGGCCGCGACCCCGGCCTGGAGATGCCGCATCTGCCGGACTGATCGGGTTCAGGCACGGATTTCTCCCGGCGGCCGAATCGGACCGGGGCCACCCGGAATTATCGGCGGCACAACGGGTCCCGTGCCGCCGCCGCCGAGCCCGCCGCCCCCAGTCACCGGGGGCACGGAGGGATCGGTGCCGGTTCCCGTTCCGGCTCCCACAGCCCACCCGGGTCCGTCATCGTTACCACCTCCGAAGAGGTAGTAGATGTCGGCGATCGGAACAATCTGGATTCCGGCGCGGGTCGACACATAGAGGCGCAAGCCGTCCGCGCTGAGGTCAACGTTGGTGGGGTTGTCTCCGACCGGGATCGTGGTGGCCACTGTCCCGGTGTCGGTGTCGATCACTGACACGCTGTCACTTTGACCGTTCGCGACGAAGACAAAGGCGCCGCCCGGACTGGCCGCGATACTAGACGGGCCGTCTCCCACGTTGACCCTCGCGACGACGGTGTTGTCGTTGGAGTCGATGACTGCGACCTTGTCGTTGAGCGTGTCGGTGACATACACGTAGCGGCCGGCGACGGTGATCCGCTGGGTCGCCACCGAATGTCCGTCATAGGTGCCGGTGGGCAGAACCGTGTAGGTACGGGCCGCGATGTTGACCACGCGAACGTCGTTGATGATGCTGCCGACGTACAGCGTGCCGCCGTCGGCGCTCACCGCGATGGCGTCACTCTGCAAGCCGGTGTCGATGGTGTAGAACGCGCCGGTTGCCGTGTTGATGACCGATACGGTGCCGTCTATGCGGTTTGTGACATAGAGGGTGGCGCCGTCGGAGCTGATCGCCATCGCGGATGGTTGGCGGACTACGCCTTGAATCGGAGTCTGGGCACCGGTCTGCAGGTCGACCTTGGTGACCGGACCGAATTCTGTGCCCGTAGTTGTCTTTGCGAAGTAGAAGTACCTGCCATCCTGGCTCATCACCACCGCGGACGGATTCCCGGCGAAATCGATTGTTCCGACCAGGGTGCGCGTTGTGGTGTCGACAATCCGAAGCTGCGGCCCGGTCCACACGTAGATCTTGGTTGCGTCGTTTGACGGCACGAAGACCTCGTATGGTCTGGCACCGTCCGCGAAGGTGATGGTGTTACCGGTCGCGGGCAGGACGTCAACGGTGACCTCCAACCGCAACTGTCCGCCGTGGCCGTCGTTGGCGGTGATGACGACGATCGCCTGCTTGTCTTCCGCCGACGCGCCGATGGCGGCGGCCTGTTGGCGCGCCTGCGTGGAAGGATCGAACGTGAAGTTGCCGTTGTTGTCGATCGTGACAGTTCCCTTGGTGCTCGTTATGGCATAGGTGATGCCGTCGTTTTCGTTGTCCCGCACGAAGACTCGACCGGTGACGGTGCCGTTCGTATCGGGATCGCCGACGCTGGTGTTTGCGTACGTGACCGGCGCGGTGTTCTGCGGCGTGATCGAAGCGAAGACAACCGTTATCGCTGTGGCGCCGAGCTGATCGGCCGCGACAAAGTTGATGGCGTCGGCTGCGGGATCAGTGTGTCCACCCAGGCTCAGGCGGTGCGCGAAGGTCGGATCGGGAGTGTAGGTATAGCTGCCATCGGCGTTGCGGACGATGTCGCCATTGGCCGGGTCGCTGACGGTCAGCGTGAAGGGGTCGCCGTCGGGATCGCTGACGGTGACCGGATAGCGGACAGCTCCGGTGGCAGCGTTGACGACCGTCGGGGCGCCGACCGTGATCACAGGCGCGCGGTTCGGTATCGCGATTGTCGCGGTCACAGTCGCCACTGCGGCGCCGCCGTGGCCGTCGTTTCCCACGAACGTCAGATCCTCGGTATCGGGTGCACCCATCACGCGGTCGGGCCGGTACACGATGGTGACGACGTCGGTGTCGGACAACTCGAGCTGCAGTCCGGGCTGGGGTGACGTCACCGTCGTTGTGTCGCCTTCGGCATCAGTGACCGTCAGCGTCGTGAAGCTGCCGTGGGCCGGATCGGGCAGCGTGATTTTCACGCGGTCCCGGTTGTCGTCGGTGACGGACAACTGGATGGTCACGTCGCCGGCGGTGTTGACACCTGTTACGGCGGCGTTGATCTCAGGGGCGTCGTTAAGCGGAGTGATCGACGCGTTGACGGTCACAGACGTCGCCGCGTTGTATCGGTCAGTTGCGGTAAAGGTGATCACGTCAGCGGCCTGGGCCGAGCCAGGTGTGCTGAGGCCGTGCGCGAAGTCGCGATCGGGCGTGTAGGTGTATGTGCCATCGGTATTTCGGACGATGGCGCCGTGGACGGGCTGGCTGACGGTCACTGTGACGGCGTCGTTCTCGGGGTCGCGGGCGACGACGGTGTAGGTGATCGCTCCGGTGGCCTGGTTTGGGGTCGTCGGCGTCGCCGTGATGGTCGGCGCTTTGTTGATAGCGGCCACCTGGACCGTGATCGGGACGGTCACCGTGTCACCGGTCGGCGAGAACAGGTGCAGATGAAAACCATTCACCGCGTCGCTGACTCGCACGGTGAAGGTATCGGTGCCCGGCGTGGCGTGCGCCCAGTCCTTGTCTGGCGTGTAGGTGTAGACACCGTCGGCGCTGACGGCGACGGTGCCGTGGTCGGGGTTGTCGACGACGGTGTATGTCAGCCGGTCCTCTGGATCGGGGTCGACTACTCCGACCTTTCCGGTGATTGCACCGGTTTCGAGATCGTGGCTGATGAGCATCGGTGTTGTCGCCCTTGGTCCTTGGTTGAAGAAGGTGTGTTCGATGCGCCTCACCGCCACCCAGATCAGCTCGACGAGTTGTGACAGCGGCGTGACGGGCGCCGCCGGGGCGGCGGGCTGCAACCCGAACAACGCCAGCAGGCTGGTCAGCGGTCCGACCGGCGTTCGGGCGACCGTCGGTGCCGGCACGGGAACGGCCGCAGCCGTGGGTGCCGCGGGCATTGCAGTGGTAGCCGAAAGTGCCTGCACGGCAACGCGTTGTGGATTCGCGGTTGCAACCGTTGAACGGGGCGATAGCGGTTCCGCAGTCTCGACGGGGGCGGCCTTCGCTGCGCGGGCGATCGGTTCTGGATCCCGGGCGGGAACGGGTCGGGCTGCGACCCGCGTCGGATCGTCGTTCGACTTCGCCTCCGTCTCAACGTGTTTGGTAGCTGCCTCTGGCTCGGCGGGCTTCACCTCGCCGCCCCTCGGCGACGTCGGCTCGTCCGTCGGCTCTGACTCCGTCTCTGTTCCGGTTTCTTCCGACGTTGTCTCGTCGGTCTTGGTGTCGGGCTTGTCTCCGGTGTGCTCACCCACCGATGTGTGGGTGGTCTCGTTGCCTGTCGACGACGCCGACGAAGGCGCGGACGAAGTCGAATCCGACGAGGAGTCTGAGGACTCCGACGACTTCGGCGAAGGTCCGCTGGTATCCGATGGTTCGGCCGAAGCAACGCCATGGCCGGTCGACACAGCGACGCCCAGGCCCATCGCCAAGGTCAGCCCGCTCAGGCGCGATGCGTTCTTCGGTGTGACCATGACCGGCCTCCTCTGCCTGGGGACCGCTAGCTGAGGCGGGTTGTCCGCGCACCAGGTGGCCCGAGCAGAAAATTTACGCACGCGACAATGAGGTGCGCGGTCGATTCGGAAATTTATTTTGCTGAGAATCACCAACCGACCCCAGAGAAGGTCGCTATCTTTCGTTTCGGAAAGTAATAAGCACGCGCGAACTCGGCGAGCTTCTTCTTTCCTGCCGCATCACCAGTCACCGATCTGAATCTTAGCCTAAACAGGCACTACATCGCGTTATTCCTAGTCAAAGCGTTGCGGTAAGGGCGCCATCGATGCGCCAGATTCTCGCCTTGTGGAATACAGAAGATTTGCGAGTTTCACATCATGTGTACACATTCCATGCGCCGTAGATATGTTCGCTGCGGATCCAGGTCAATTATTGCTAATCAAGATCGAAGACCGCGAAACCGTCCGCTGCAGAAACTTGTCGGGCCGAAATTGGCGCAATGCCCTCACGCGGATCTGACTTAGGCTTGATCCGACGGAAGGGACCGCGCAGTGAGTTTGCTGGGAGAAGCGCTCGACCTGCTTCGACGTTATGGCGATGTCGTCGGCATCGATTGGAGCAAGCCACCGGGTTTGCTGGACAAGGCCGCGAACACGCTCATCGATATTGCCGGTTCACCGATTCTCGGCGGGGCGCAGGCCGTGATCCACGGCATGAAGGCAACCACCGGCTCCGGCGAGCCCGAAGCCGGTGAGGCGTTCAAGAAATCCGCGGACCTGTACGACGAGGCGGGCAGCCTGCTCATCGACGCCGCGGTGAAACCGGATCGCTGGGACGGCACCGCTGCGCAGGCCTACGAGGCGAAGAACGACGCTCACCGACGCCTGACCATCGGGGTGGCCGACGCCGAGAAGAACATGCAGAGCTACCTCAGCGAGTTGGCGGCCCAAGTCACCGAGACCCGGACAAACCTCGACGACCGGATCAAGTTTCTCTCCGACTACGACACCGCGACGTCGTGGATGAACGCCATTCCCGGCGGAGCCGTGGTCAAGGCCGCAGCCGATCTGGCAGTCGCGTCCACACAACTGGAAATGGCGAAGTTCTCCATGGCGAAGCTGCTCGCCGAGTCCGCGCTGAACGCAAATCGAATTCGAGATCAGCTAGCCACTTATGGGGACGCTGCAGGGGAAGCGCTATTCGCAGACGACAAGAATCTGCCCTGCGGCGAACCGTTCGGTGATGAGCGCACACAAGGCCAGCTGCCGCAGCGCATCAACCCCACGCAGCCGTATGAGATTCCCGAGCCCCAGGGACCGCCCGTGATCTATCCACCCGCAAAGCCTGCCGATACACCGGCTCCCCGGTGAGGCATACAGCGACCGAAATGGAGGAACAGTCTTGACCGCCCAAGAGGACAATCTCCGGGTATTGACCGACCACATCGACGACATCGCGGCCAAGCAGACGACCGCAGCAGGCACCCTGAAGATCGCCGGCGAGACGGTCAACGACATCGCCTCGAGTGTCTGGAGCACTCACGGTGTGGTGTGCGCGGCCAGCAACATGGCCGTCGACGCGGTTGAGACTGCACGAGATGGCGCACGGACGAAACTGTGGCAGATGTCGCATGACCTTTCGGAAAGGCTGCACACCGCTTCCGAGAACTACAACAATGCGGACTGGCTCGCGGGTCGCGACATTGACTCTTGCAGACTGTGAAAACGGCTCGCCACGTTGAGGATACGCACGATGACCGATGACGCGACGCGTCGCGCGGCCTGGGAGGACGGCGACGACGATCGGGATGGCGGTGCGTCCGCGCTAGACGCACTCGGTGAGTACTCCCCAGTCTCCGAGGAAGAGGCCGACCAGGTGCTGGCCGCTCTGTTCACGGTCACCAATCCAGCGAGGACGGTCTCGGCGACAGCCGCGATCGGCGGGCGTCTGCAGCAGATTGCGCTGTCTGCGAACGCGACCGACATGACGGAAGCGGAACTCGCGGAAGAGATTTGCGTGCTCGCAGATCTGGCCCGGCAGAAGGCGCAGGCCGCGCAGCACGCGGTCATCGTCCAGCAGATGCGCTCGATGGGACACGACTCCGTGATGACCAGTGGGTTCCTCGAACGCGATATGGACCTACCATCGCCTGAGACCGTGGAGGCTCGTCGAGCCGAAGTCTTCGCCGCACGCTACCCATTCGACGACGAAGCCTGACCGCGACGGTATGCGCCGCTTTCTCATAGCCATCGCGGTAATCAGTGCGGTAGTCGCCGTAACGGCGGCCGTCGTGTGGTGGATACAGGATGACGGCAGTGCCGCGGCGCGCCGGGCTTGGCAGCCACCACCAAGCCCGGTCTTCTCCTCACCGATGCGCGTGCAGCCCGTGGCAGGCTGGCGGATGAGCACGACCGATCTCGGGCTGCCGCCGCCGGTCGATGGCATGGAGCCGGGTCGGATTGGTACTGACAACGATCCCTTCCGTTCCCGTCCGTTCATCGGCAACCTCGACGACCATGCGTATTTCTTGGCGAGTACCCCTGCAACGCCTGGTCCGCAATGGTGGATGATCGGCGTCGACGTGCGCAGCGGCAAGCGTCTGTTCGCTCCCATTCAATTGGGCGCGACGACACTTCCGCCTGAATGCTTCCTCAATGGCCGCGCAAACATGTTGTGTATCAACGATGAATCGCATACCGCCTACGTGGTTGAACTCCGGTCCGGCACCGTGACCCACACTGGCCCAACCGACCTGCGCCTGGGATATGGGAAGCTCGCCGTGGAGCAAGTTGGGATTTATGCCGTCGCCAAAACCCAGGACCAAGGCGTATACGGCATTGGACCACGAGCCGAAACCACATGGTTCGTGCCGGGCGACGGACTTATTCGGCCGATTACAGAAACCGGATTCGAGACAACACCGCAGACGCTCGGTGCCCAACTGAGCACAGACGCTCGCGCCTACGATATGACCGTGTTCTCGGTGAGCGACGGCAAGGTGGTCAAGCCCGAGATACACCACGACGCACATCTGGGAGAAACAGAAATCTACCCGGGCGGTTTTGCTGCCGCGATCGAGACCAAACCAAAAAGGTTGGAGGTCCACTTCTTTGATGACACCGGCAAACGACTCAGCGACCGTGCCGTCCACGGCGTAGTCAGGGAATCAATCGGTCTACCGGTGGTCGCGTCGGACGATCAGTCGACCATCTACTCCCCGGCAGGCAAGAAGCTCTTGGACCTTCCGGAGGGGGCGACCCGCCTTGTCGGATCCACACTCTTCGTCAACGAGAACGACAGCGACGCCTTTCCGATGTGGCGCCAGTACGACCTGGAGACCGGAGACAAGGGCCCGGCGTGCGACTTCAGCATGTCGAACTTCTTGGGCACCAATGGATCGGTGATCGTCTTCGAGGTCAGGAACCCAAAGGCCGAAATCGTGGCCAAGGCACGTGATTTGGCCACGTGTGACACGTTGTGGACCCTGCCAAAGCGCGTCGATTCCTTCGCCAAGGTGTGGCGTGTCAACACGACACTGGTCCAGCTATCCGACGACGGAACGGAGTTGTTCTCACTGGTCGCGCCGAGCTAGGACGCTGTCCACTCCAACAGCTTGTCGACGGACCAGGTGTTGACGATCCGCTCCACGGGCACGGCGTTCTCCACTGCGCGCTGCGCGCCGTAGCCGAGGAACTCCAACTGGCCAGGGGCGTGTGAGTCGGTATCGATGGAGAATAGACACCCGATCTCCAACGCCAGCTTCAGCAGCCGCGTCGGCGGGTCCCGACGTTCGGGGCGAGAATTGATCTCGACGGCGGTGCCGTGATCGCGGCAGGCGGTGAAGACCTTCTCGGCGTCGAACTTCGACTCGGGCCTGATACCACGACCACCGGTGACGAGACGGCCGGTGCAGTGCCCGAGCACATCGGCATGTGGATTCTGCACAGCCTTGAGCATCCGGCGCGTCATCGATGGCGCGTCCATCGAAAGCTTCGAATGCACGCTTGCCACGACCACGTCGAGGCGCTTGAGCAGTTCTTCCTCTTGGTCGAGCGAACCGTCCTCGAGAATGTCGACCTCGATCCCGGTCAGGATCCGCATCGGCGCGACCGCGTCCTGCAGCTCATCGATGACGTCGAGCTGCTTGCGCAGGCGTTCGGGCGACAGGCCGTTGGCAATCGTCAGCCGAGGCGAATGGTCGGTCAGAGCGCAGTACTCGTGGCCCAATTCCCTTGCCGCGAGCATCATCTCGTCGATCGGCGCCGAGCCGTCGGACCAATTCGAGTGCACGTGAAGGTCGCCCTTGAGTGCCGCACGGATGTCGCCGCCGCCGAGATCCTTGACATTGGACCGCAATTCGACGAGCGCATCGGGTTCCTGGCCGGCCCAGGCCTGCGCGATCACCTTGGCGGTCTTGGGTCCGATGCCGGGCAGCGACTGCCAACTGTTGGCGGCGCCATGGCGTTCCCGCTCGGCTTCTGTAAGTCCTTCGACGATGTCGGCGGCGTTGCGGTAGGCCATCACCCGTCGAGAGTCCTCGCGGGCACGGTCCTTGTAATAGGCGATCTGGCGCAGAGCGATGACCGGATCCATGCGTACAGTCTGCCCCGTCAGGGCGAGTGCCAACCTGGGTCGCGCCCGCTGAGCGCGACGATCCGGTCAAGTACCGGCGCGTCGTCGGCGACCGGGACCGCGGCGCCGAACAAACCGTCGACGGGACCCTGCGCCGCGAACTCGGCGACGTTGGCGAGCACCGCCTCGGCGATGTCGGGTTCTATGTCGTAGGGCTGCCCGGTCGCACGGGCAAGATCCCATCCGTGGATGACGACTTCGGTGAGCCCCACCATCGCGACGGCCTCGCCCGGCATGTCCATCGCTGCGATCCGGGTCATTCCTTGCCAAGCGCTCGGATCCGTCCACGCCGAAGCGAGTTCGGCCAGCCGCGTCGGGTAGCTCGCCCGCCAATCGGGATCCAGCTGGGCAGCGTCGACACTGGGAGGCGTGCCGGTCAGCGGCCCGCGGTCCTTGCGCGCGGCGGCGGCAAATGCCGGGGCCAGGCCACCGACGTGGTGCAAGACGTGGCCGACGGAGTAGTCCGCGCATGGCGTCGCGGCGGTGAGCTTGTCGTCGGTGATGTTCGCCAGCACGGCGGCTGTGCGCTGACACGCGGGGGTGAAATCGATCATGTCTCTACTGACCGGCCGCGCGACGGTAACTCATCGCTGCGTGCAACGGCGCCGCGCACGAGCGCTCGAGTCTGGTTCTCGGCGGCGCCACCGGTGAAGAACAACATTTCGTCGCCCGCCTCGAACACGTCGTCCGGCTTCGGAACGATGGGCTCGCCGTCACGAACCATGATGGCCAGTGCAGTGTTCTCGGGCAATGCGAGGTCGCCCACCCGCGTACCGACAAGCGGATTGTCTTCCGGCAGCGTCAATTTGGCCATACTCACTTGGCCCTGCCGCAGTTCCATCAGTTGCACGAGGTGGCCGATGTCGATGGCACCCTCGATCGACGCCATCATGGCGCGTGGTGTGCAGACCGCAACATCGACGCCCCATGCCTCCGTGAACAGCCATTCGTTGCGCATATCGTTGACTCTGGCGACCACCCTGGCCACGCCGAATTCGGTCTTGGCCAGCAATGCCGCCGCGAGGTTGACCTTGTCGTCGCCAGTCGCGGCGATGACAACGTCGCACGTCTGCATTCCCGACGCTTCGAGCGAGGACAGCTCGCAGGCGTCGGCCAACAACCAGTCGGCGTCGGGCACGGTGTGGGGTTCGTAGTGACCGACGTTGTGCTCGATCAGCAAGACCTTGTGGCCATAGTCGAGCAGTTCCTGCGCGACGGATCGACCGACCGCCCCGGCTCCGGCGATGGCGATTCGCATCATCTGCCGCTCGTCAGCGCGGTCCGACGGCTCGTCGGATCGCTTTCTGACTCTGAACACGAACTCAATACTGTCCCATCCGGCGTGGTAGGTGTTAACTGCACGCCCTACCACCCACGGCCCCGAACGGCGATGAAATGACCTTGCAGCAGCTGTATCTGGTGCTGCTGGGCGGTGGGCTGGTACTGCTGGCCAGCATCGTCGCCACCCGGGCCGCCAGCCGAGTCGGGTTGCCCAGCCTGCTGCTGTTCCTTGGCGTCGGCGTCATCGTCGGCGAAGACGGACTGGGGCTGCACTTCGACAACTACCTCCTTGCCGATCACCTCGGCACGGTGGCGCTGGCGATCATCCTCGTCGAAGGCGGCCTCACAACGCGGTTCGGCGATGTGCGAAAGGTATTGGCACCCGCGGCGGTGTTGGCGACCGTCGGCATCGCGGTCAGCATGGCGGTCACAGCCGTCGGGGCGCACCTGCTGCTCGGGATCGACTGGCAACTGGCACTACTGCTCGGCGCGGTTGTCTCCTCCACCGATGCCGCCGCGGTCTTCTCGGTGTTGCGCGTCGTGCCTCTGCCACGCCGGGTCGCCGGCCTTCTGGAGGCGGAATCCGGATTCAACGATGCCCCCGCCGTCATCCTCGTGCTGATGTTCAGCGTGGTGCCACTGGAGTTGTCCCCGTTGCACGCGCTCGCCGAGTTGGCCTACGAGTTGAGTGTCGGCGCCGCAATCGGGTTGGGTTGCGGATTTCTCGGCGCACTCGCTCTGCGCCGCATCGCTCTTCCGGCCTCCGGGCTCTATCCCCTCGCGACTTTCGGGCTGGGCATGGTCGCGTTCGCCGCGGCAGGCAGCGCCCACGCCAGCGGTTTCCTCGCCGCGTATCTGGCCGCGGTCGTGCTCGCCAATTCCGGACTGCCTCACCGCTCGGCGACCCGGTCCTTCGCGGAAGGGCTCGGTTGGCCCGCACAGATCGGCTTGTTCGTGCTCCTCGGCCTGCTCGTCGACCCCAGCGACCTGGGCGCCGAATTGGTTCCCGGGATCGTCATCGGGCTGGTCCTGCTGTTGGTCGCCAGGCCGGTGTCCGTCCTCGTCTCCCTGGCCGGATTCCGCGTGCCCTGGCGCGAACAGGTCTTCCTGTCCTGGGCCGGCCTGCGGGGCGCCGTGCCGATCGTGTTGACGACGTTTCCGATCGTCGGGGGCGTGCCCGACAGCATGCGCCTGCTCAACATCGTGTTCATCCTGGTGGTGGTGTACACCCTGGTTCAGGGACCCACCCTGCACCCGCTCGCCCACAGGTTGGGCTTGATTCCCAAGGAAGCCACCCGCGAAATCCAGGTGGAAGCGGCTCCGCTGGACGTCCTGGACGCCGAATTGCTGACGATGACGGTGCACGCACCGTCCCGGCTGCACAACGTGACGGTCCTCGAACTTCGGTTGCCCGATCCCAGCGTCATCACACTGATCATCCGGAACGGCCACACGTTTGTGCCCCAGCCCGATACCCGCATCGCGATCGGCGACGAACTGCTCATCGTCACCACCGTGAAGACGCGCGCGGCCGCCGAGCGGAGGCTCCGCGCGGTGAGTCGCCGCGGCAAGCTCGCCCATTGGTTCGACGAGTACGGCGAAGCAGACTGAGGCAGCCGACTTTCAGGAAGTGGGACTAGGCTCAACGCAGTGAGATTCGCTTTCAAGACGTCCCCGCAAAACACCACGTGGTCCGACATGCTGGCCGTCTGGCAAGCGGCCGACGACATCGATGTCTTCGAGTCGGGCTGGACCTTCGACCATTTTTATCCGATCTTTTCCGACTCGTCCGGACCCTGCCTCGAGGGCTGGACCACGCTGACCGCTCTGGCGCAGGCAACCAAGCGGCTGCGGCTCGGCACGCTCGTCACCGGCATCCACTACCGCCATCCCGCGGTGCTCGCCAACATGGCCGCGGCGCTGGACATCATCTCCGACGGCCGGCTCGAGCTGGGCATCGGCGCGGGCTGGAACGAGGAGGAATCCGGCGCGTATGGGATCGAGCTCGGCAGCATCAAAGAGCGCTTCGACCGCTTCGAGGAAGCTTGCGAGGTGCTCACCAGCCTGCTGAGCAAGGACACGACGACGTTCGACGGCGGGTTCTATCAGCTGAAGGATGCGCGCAACGAGCCGAAGGGCCCGCAGAAACCGCATCCTCCGATCTGCATCGGCGGCAGCGGCGAGAAGCGCACGCTGCGCATCACCGCCAAGTACGCCCAGCACTGGAACTTCGTGGGCGGGCCGCCGGAGGAGTTCGCCCGCAAGCGCGACGTGCTCGCCTCGCACTGCGCGGACATCGGCCGTGATCCGAAGGAAATCATGCTGTCGGCGCATGTCCGGCTGAGTCCCGACCACCACAACCCAGACAGCCCGACCGATTTCAGCCACGCGATCGATGAGGCCGCAGCGCTTGGCAAGGAGGGGCTGGATCTCGCGATCGTGTACCTGCCGACGCCCCACACTCCGTCGGTGCTGGAACCGCTGGCCGAGGCAATCAGGGACTCAGGCCTGCTCACCAGCAAAGACAATGGACGATAACGAAAATATAACGATTAGGCAAACACAACATCACACCGAGTCCGGTCGAAGTAACCGACGGGTGCGGGTTCGCTAGACGCCGTAACGAAGTAGCTCGTCGGGCGTGATCAGCCGCTCGGCCTTGGCCGGGAATTCGCGGCACTTCATTGGGTGACGTAACCATGACCAGGCGATTCGACTCACCCGAGACCGAGATAGCGGGTTGAGGTACACGGTGCTCACTCCTGCGATACGGCAATAGCTGAACCGGGGGCTTACGTTACCGCAAAACCCTCATCAAGTCATTAGATACCCACTATCCGGCAAACTGAACGAGGCGCGCCGAGCAATCATCTGATGTTTTTGGAGTGACTAATGTGACTAATGAGGTGTCGCACAGGTACGGCGTCAGGTCTGGCGTTCGGGTTTGACGAAGACATCGTCGAGCGTGACCGTCTGGAGATTCCGTGAGCGGATGACGTCGATCAGTTGGCCGTAGACGTGCGTGACCGGCAGGTGGTTGAGATGGCCGATCACGATCGCCCGCGGGTTGAAGTACTTGTTGGCCATCTTGACGATCTCGTCTTCTCCGATGACGTTCTGGTCCTCCAACGAACCGGACCACATCGTGGGCATCGTGTAGCCGAGTTCGGCCGCGACGGCGTCGACGACGGGGTTGTGGCTGCCGTACGGCGGCCGGAAGTACGGCCGCGCATCGACGCCGTAGTTTCTCATCAGGAACTGGTGGTTGCGCCGAAGTTGGTCCGCCACTTGGTCTTTCGGCAATATTGCCAAGTCCGGGTGTGACCACGTGTGGTTGCCGAGCTGAATCTGACCCGACTCCACCAACGGCCACAGCAGATTACGGTTTTCGGTCCACGACCGGTAGGTGCCGTTGACGAAGTACGTCAGCCGGACACCGGTGTCCTTCGCGAACTCCGTGTAGAGCCGCACGACATCGCTGCTCACGCCGTCGTCCAGCGTCAGCGCCAGCAGGTTGCCGCCGCCCGGAATGCTGCTCAACGCGCCGCCGCCAGGCAGCGGCATCCGCACCGCGACCACCGGCGGCGCAATGGGCGCCGCTGCCGCCTGTGCAAGCCGCGGCTGCGCCCCGACGGTGCACCGCGCCAGGCCGACACCGGCCAGTGTTGCCAGCGATAGGCCCGCAAGGAAGTGTCGCCGGTTTAGCTCAGTCCCGGCGTAGGTGATCGGTCGGCGCCCAGTCATCGGGACTACTGTCTCGCGACAGCAAGCAAAAGCCGCTGATTCGGCTGCGTGTCGCAGCCGTTTGCTATTTAACGCGCGGGTTAGCGCTGCGGAACGGCGGTCGGCTTGATCGGTGCTGGCAGCGCCGTTTGGCCCATCAGGTAGCGGTCCACACCGGCCGCGGCGGCGCGGCCCTCGGCGATTGCCCAGACGATCAGCGACTGCCCACGACCCATGTCGCCGGCGACATACACGCCGGGCACCGTGGTGGCGAAATTCGCATCGCGCGCGACGTTGCCACGGTCGGTGATCTCGACGCCGAGATCGGTCAGTAGGCCTTCACGCTCCGGACCGACGAAGCCCATCGCCAGCAGCACCAAATCGGCTTCCATCTCGAAGTCGCTGCCTTCGACCTTCTCGAACTTGCCCGCGTTCATCACGACCTCGTGCCCGCGCAGCCCGGTGACGTGCCCGTCGCTGCCGCTGAACTCCTCGGTGTTGACGGAGTACACCCGCTCGCCGCCCTCCTCGTGCGCCGAGGACACCCGGAACATCAGCGGGTAGACCGGCCACGGGGTGGAATCCGCACGCGTCTCCGGTGGGCGCGGCATGATCTCGAACTGGTGCACACTCGCGGCGCCCTGCCGGTGCACGGTGCCCAGGCAGTCGGCACCGGTGTCACCGCCACCGATGATGATGACCTTCTTGCCGTTCGCGTGGATCGGCGGTAGGCCGTTGTCGTCGGTCACCGGGTCGCCGTGCTGGACGCGGTTGGCCCACGGCAGGAACTCCATCGCCTGATGGATACCGTCGAGCTCGCGGCCTGGAGCAGGCAGATCACGCCATGCGGTCGCGCCTCCTGCCAGCACCACCGCGTCGAAGTCGGCCCGCAGCTGCGCGGCGGTGATGTCGACACCGACGTTCACCCCGGCGCGGAAGACAGTGCCCTCGGCCTCCATCTGCGTCAGACGACGGTCGATGTGGCGCTTCTCCATCTTGAATTCGGGGATGCCGTAGCGCAGCAGGCCGCCGATTCGGTCGTCGCGCTCGAACACCGTCACGGTGTGGCCGGCACGCGTCAGCTGCTGGGCGGCCGCCAGACCTGCGGGCCCGGATCCGACGACGGCGACGGTCTTACCGGTCCGCTTGTCGGGTGGCAGCGGGACGACCCAGCCGTTGTCGAAGGCGTTGTCGATGATTTCGACCTCGACCTGCTTGATGGTGACCGGGTCCTGGTTGATGCCGAGCACGCACGAGCCCTCACACGGCGCCGGGCACAGCCGGCCGGTGAACTCCGGGAAGTTGTTGGTGGCGTGCAGCCGCTCGATCGCATCGCGCCAACGATCCGAGCGCACCAGGTCGTTCCACTCGGGAATGAGATTGCCGAGTGGACAGCCGTTGTGGCAGAACGGAATACCGCAGTCCATGCACCGCGCCGCCTGCTCGCGCAGCGTGTCGTGGGAGAAGTCCTCGTAGACCTCTTTCCAGTCCATCAGCCGCAGCGGGACCGGCCGCCGCTGCGGGGTCTCGCGCTGTGTGTACTTGAGGAAGCCTTTGGGATCAGCCATTCGCCGCCGCCATGATCGCCTCGTCGACATCTGAGCCGGTGCGTTCGGCCTCTGCTATCGCCACGAGCACCCGCTTGAAATCGCGCGGCATCACCTTCACGAAGTTCTTCAGCTCGTTCTCCCAGTCGGACAGGACTCGCTGTCCCACAGCCGAATCCGTCGCATCGACATGCGCCTGGATCATTCCGCGCAACCACTCGACGTCGTCATCGTCCATCTCGTCCAGGTCGACCATCTCCGCGTTGAGGTTGTCGCCCAGAGCTCCAGCGGGGTCGTAGACGTAGGCCACGCCGCCCGACATGCCTGCCGCGAAGTTGCGGCCGGTGGGCCCGAGGATGACGACCTTGCCGCCGGTCATGTACTCGCAGCCGTGGTCGCCGACACCTTCGACGACCGCATGCGCGCCGGAGTTACGGACCGCGAACCGCTCGCCCACCACGCCGCGCAGGAACACCTGGCCGCTGGTGGCACCGAACAGGATCACATTGCCGGCAATGATGTTCTGCTCGGCGACGTAGTCGGCGGGCGCGTTGTCCGACGGGCGCACCACGATGCGGCCGCCCGACAGGCCCTTGCCGACATAGTCGTTGGCGTCGCCGTAGACGCGCAGCGTGATGCCCTTGGGGACGAACGCGCCGAAGCTGTTGCCCGCTGAGCCATCGAACGTGATGTCGATTGTTCCGTCGGGAAGCCCCTGCCCGCCATAGGCTTTCGTCAGCTCGTGGCCAAGCATGGTGCCCACGGTGCGGTTGGTGTTGGCGATCGTGGTGGAGAACCTCACCGGTGTGCCCGAGTCGAGGGCCTCGCGGCTCATCACGATCAGCTGCTGATCCAGCGCCTTGTCCAGCCCGTGGTCCTGTCGCGAGCTGCAGTACAGATCCTGGTTCATGAAGGCCGACTCCGGCTCGTACAGCACGGGCGCCAGGTCCAGCTTGTAGGCCTTCCAGTGCTCGGCCGCACGCGTGGTGTCCAACGACCCTACTTGGCCGACCATCTCGTTGACGGTCCGGAAACCCAACTGGGCCATCATTTCCCGGACTTCCTCGGCGATGAACATGAAGAAGTTCTCGACGAACTCCGGCTTGCCGTTGAATCGCGCCCGCAGTGTCGGGTTCTGGGTGGCCACGCCCACCGGGCAGGTGTCGAGGTGGCATACCCGCATCATGATGCAGCCCGACACCACCAGCGGCGCGGTCGCGAAACCGAACTCCTCGGCGCCGAGCAGCGCGGCGATCACCACGTCGCGGCCCGTCTTCAGCTGGCCGTCGACCTGCACGACGATCCGGTCGCGTAGCCCGTTGAGCAGCAGAGTCTGCTGGGTCTCGGCCAAGCCGAGCTCCCACGGCGCGCCCGCGTGCTTCTGCGACGTCAAAGGCGTCGCGCCGGTGCCGCCGTCATGGCCGGAGATCAGCACCACGTCGGCGTGCGCCTTCGACACACCCGCGGCGACGGTGCCGACGCCGTTCTCGCTGACCAGCTTCACGTGCACGCGGGCCTGCGGGTTGGCGTTCTTGAGGTCGTGGATCAGCTGCGCCAAATCCTCGATCGAGTAGATGTCGTGATGCGGCGGCGGCGAGATCAGGCCAACGCCCGGCGTCGAGTGCCGTACCTCGGCCACCCACGGGTACACCTTGTTACCCGGAAGCTGGCCGCCTTCACCGGGTTTCGCACCCTGGGCCATCTTGATCTGGATATCGGTGCAGTTGGTCAGGTAGTGGCTGGTCACGCCGAATCGCGCCGACGCCACCTGCTTGATCGCGCTGCGCCGCCAGTCGCCGTTCTCGTCACGGTCAAACCGGCTGACATGTTCGCCGCCCTCACCCGAATTCGACCGGCCGCCAAGGCGGTTCATCGCGATCGCCAACGTCTCGTGCGCCTCGGCGGAGATCGAGCCGTAGCTCATCGCACCCGTCGAGAACCGCTTGACGATCTCGCTGGCCGGCTCCACCTCGTCCAACGGCACCGGCGCGCGTACGCCGTCCTTGAGCTTCAGTAGACCGCGCAGCGAGGCCATCCGCTCACTCTGGTCGTCGACCAGCTTGGTGTACTCCTTGAAGATGGAGTACTGCCCGGTGCGGGTGGAGTGCTGCAGCTTGAACACCGTGTCCGGGTTGAACAGGTGGTACTCGCCCTCACGCCGCCATTGGTATTCGCCGCCGACCTCGAGCTCGCGGTGCGCCCACTCGTCGGGCCGGTCGAGGTATGCCAGCGCGTGGCGGGCCGCGACGTCGTCGGCGATGTCGTCGAGGTCGATGCCGCCCGTCGGGCAGGCCAGCCCGGTGAAGTACTCGTCGAGCATCTGCTGGCTGATACCGATGGCCTGGAACAGCTGCGCGCCGGTGTAGGACGCCAGCGTCGAGATGCCCATCTTGGACATCACCTTCAGCACGCCCTTGCCCGCCGCCTTGACGTAGTTGGCCTTGGCCTTGTCGCTGCTGATACCGGTGATCACGCCGCGGTCGACCATGTCCTCGATGGACTCGAACGCCATGTAGGGGTTGATCGCGGCCGCGCCGAAGCCGACCAGGCAGGCCATATGGTGCACCTCGCGGGCGTCACCGGCCTCCACGACGAGCCCGACCTTGGTGCGGGTGCGGTCGCGAACGAGATGGTGGTGCACGGCCGAGACGCTCAGCAGCGACGGGATCGGCGCCATCGACTCGTCCGACTCGCGGTCGGACAACACAATGATGCGCGCGCCGTCGCGGATGGCGGCCGACACCTTGGCGCGGACGTTGTCGAGGGCCTCCTTCAGCCCCTGCCCGCCGCGGTTCACCGGGTACAGGCAGCGGATCACCGCGGCGCGCATGCCGTGCTTGTGGCCGCGGATCTCGTGATCGGGATCGACGCAGATCAGTTTCGACAGCTCGGCGTTGCGCAGGATCGGCTGTGGCAGCACGATCTGGCGGCACGACTCCGCCGTCGGGTTGAGCAGGTCGCCCTCCGGGCCGACGGTGCCCGACAGGCTGGTGACCACCTCTTCGCGGATGGCGTCCAGCGGTGGGTTGGTCACCTGCGCGAACAACTGCTGGAAATAGTCGTAGAGCATCCGTGGCCGTTGCGAGAGGACGGCGATCGGGGTGTCGGTGCCCATCGACCCCAACGCTTCTACACCGCTGCGCGCCATCGGCGCCACGAGCAGATTTAGCTCCTCGTAGGTGTAGCCGAAGATCTGCTGGCGCAACACCACTCGGTGATGCGGCATGCGCACGTAGTCGCCAGGCGGCAGCTCGTCGAGGTGGAAGAGACCCGCGTCCAGCCACTCCTGATACGGGAGCTCGGCGGCCAGCTCGGCCTTGATCTCCTCGTCGGCGACGATGCGGCCCTTGGACGTGTCGACCAGGAACATGCGGCCCGGCTGCAGCCGCATCTTCTTGACGACGGTGGACGGGTCGAGGTCGAGCACGCCGGCCTCGGACGCCATCACGACCAGGCCGTCGTTGGTGACCCAAATCCGTGACGGGCGAAGGCCGTTGCGGTCCAGCACCGCGCCGATCACGGTACCGTCGGTGAACGTCATCGACGCCGGTCCGTCCCACGGCTCCATCAGCGATGCGTGGTACTGATAGAACGCCCGCCGCGCGGGATCCATCGACTCGTGGCGCTCCCACGCCTCGGGGATCATCATCAGCACCGCGTGCGGCAGGCTCCGCCCGCCGAGGTGCAGCAGTTCGAGCACCTCGTCGAACCGCGCGGTGTCCGATGCGCCCGGCGTACACACCGGCACGACCTTTTCGAGATCCTCGCCGCCGAATACATCGGTGTTGATCAGGGCCTCGCGCGCCCGCATCCAATTCTCGTTGCCGGTAACGGTGTTGATCTCGCCGTTGTGGGCGATGCGCCGGAACGGGTGGGCCAGTGGCCACGACGGGAACGTGTTCGTCGAGAACCGCGAGTGCACGATGCCCAGCGCGCTGGTGAGCCGATCGTCCTGCAGGTCAAGGTAGAACGCCTTGAGCTGAGGGGTGGTCAGCATGCCCTTGTAGACGAACGTCTGACCGGAAAGGCTTGGGAAGTAAACGGTTTCGCGGCCTGGGCCGTCCTGGCCGGGACCCTTGGTGCCGAGCTCGTGTTCGGCACGCTTGCGCACGACGTACGTGCGGCGCTCCAGATCCATGCCCGACGCGCCCGCCATGAACACCTGGCGGAACGTCGGCATCGCGTCGCGCGCGAGGGCACCAAGAGACGACTCGTCGGTGGGCACCTCGCGCCAGCCGAGCACCTCGAGGCCCTCGGCCTCGGCGATCTTCTCGACCGCGTCGCACGCCGCGGCGGCGTCCTTGGAGGACTGTGGCAGGAAGGCCATGCCGGTCGCGTAGCTGCCGTACTCGGGCAGGTCGAATTCGACGACGGCGCGCAGGAACTCGTCGGGAACCTGCAGCAGAATCCCTGCACCGTCGCCGGTGTGCGGTTCAGCACCCTGGGCACCGCGGTGCTCCAGGTTCACCAGAGCCGTAATGGCCTTGTCAACGATGTCGCGGGTGCGACGGCCGTGCATATCGGCGACCATCGCCACGCCGCACGCATCGTGCTCGAACGCGGGGTTGTACAGCCCTTGAATACGGGGCGTCATTCCCACCTGACCCTTCGCGAAGCTTTCATGGCAGCCGTCGACGACGGCATTAGCCGGCTTGGCGATGGAGGTGCCTTCGTGCAGCACTGAACGACGGCCCAATCCCACTCGCCACAAGTGGAGAAAACGATATGACAAACACCGCCTGACATGCCAACTTAGTCAAACCTAACTATACTCGCGGCGCGGAGGCACAGCGGTGGCGATCAGGGCATCGATAACGAACGAATAACGTTGCCGCTGTTGGCCTTTCGAGGCGGGAGCGGTACTGCGGGTGTCGTGAGGCACGGATCACATTCTGGGACCATTCATCCACAATGTTTGCTGCGATGGACAGCCAAGTCTGTAGGCTGCGGCGACAAGATCACAATGGTTTGCGTAAAGCCTAGTCAGATTCTTAGAGAAGCGCCTGCACACTGGCCTCGGGCCGCAAATCCAGGCGCCGCAGCAGCTGGGCGTTCAGGGCAACCACGACTGTCGAGATCGACATCAAGATCGCGCCGACCGACATCGGCATCACAAAGCCGATCGGTGCCAGCACCCCGGCCGCCAGGGGAACCGAGATCAGGTTGTATCCGGCTGCCCACCAAAGGTTTTGCTTCATCTTGCGATACGACGCCTTCGACAGCTGGATCACCGACAGCACGGAGCGCGGGTCCGAGCTGGCCAGGATCACCCCGGCCGAGGCAATCGCGACGTCGGTGCCGGCGCCGATCGCGATACCGACGTCGGCCTGGGCCAGCGCGGGCGCGTCGTTGACGCCGTCGCCCACCATCGCCACCTTGAGGCCTTCGTCCTGCAGCTGCGCCACCTTGGCGGCCTTGTCCTCGGGCCGCACCCCGGCGAACACCCGGTCGATGCCCAGCTCGGCGGCCACCGATTCCGCGACGGCCCGTGCGTCACCCGTGATCATCACCACCTGGATGCCGAGCTTGTGCAGCGCGTCGACGGCCTGCCGGGATTCCTCGCGGATCTCGTCCGCCAGCGCCAGCGCGCCAACGACGGTCCCGTTGACAAGCACGTGCAGGATGATCGCGCCTTGTTCGCGCCACGGGCGGGCCTCGGGCAGCTCATTGCGGCCCGCCTCCTCGAGCAGACGCGGCCCGCCGACTCGCACGATGGTGCCGTCGACTCGCGCGGTCACACCGACGGCAGGCGACGAGGTGAAGTCCGACGACCCGGGGACCGTCAGGCCGCGGCGCCGGGCGGCGTCCACGATGGCCTTCGCGAGCGGGTGCTCGGAGTCGGACTCGGCGGCCGCCGCGATCGCAAGCACGTCGTCCTCGGTGCGGCCGTCTGTGGTCGCCACAGCCGTCACCGTGGGCTCGCCCTTGGTCAGCGTGCCGGTCTTGTCGAACAGCACCGCGCCGACCGTGCGCATGCTCTCCAGCGCCAGCCGGTCCTTGATCAGCACGCCACCTCGAGCCGCGCGTTCGGTCGCGATCGAGACCACCAGCGGGATCGCCAGGCCGAGCGCGTGCGGGCACGCGATCACCAGCACGGTGATGGTGCGGATGACCGCCTCCTCGGGTTGGCCGATGAAGCCCCACACCACCGCGGTCACGATCGCCGCGCCAAGAGCGAACCAGAACAGCCAGGCCGCCGCCCTGTCGGCGAGCCGCTGCGCCCGCGACGAGGAGTTCTGCGCCTCGGCGACCAGCCGCTGGATGCCGGCCAGCGCGGTGTCGTCGCCGACGGCGGTGACCTTGACGCGCAACCCGGAGTCGGTGGCGACCGTGCCCGCGACCACCGCGTCGCCTTGGCTGCGGCGCACGGGCCGGGACTCGCCGGTGACCATCGATTCGTCTATGTCGGCGGCGCCGTCGAGGATGACACCGTCGGCGGGCACGCTGCCGCCGGGCCGCACGATCACGACGTCGTCGACCCGGAGCTCCGACGGTGCGACGGTCTCGGTGCCATTGGGGGTCACGCGCTCCGCTTCATCGGGCAGCAGCGCCGCCAGCGAGTCCAGCGCCGACGTGGTCTGCGCCAGCGATCGCATCTCGATCCAGTGGCCCAGCAGCATGATCACGATCAGCAGCGCGAGTTCCCACCAGAAGTCGAGGTTGTGCGGCAGCACGCCGACGCTGGCGCCCCAGGACGATACGAACGCGACGGTGATGGCCAGGCCGATCAGCAGCATCATTCCCGGTGCGCGGGAACGGATTTCGCTGATAGCGCCGGTGAGGAACGGCCGGCCGCCCCACACGTACATCACGGTGCCCAGCAGCGGCGAAACCCATTGCGATCCGGGGAATACCGGCACGGAGTAGCCGAGGATCATCGCGAACATGCCCGACAGCAAGACCGTCGGGACGGCAAGCACGAGCATGGTCCAGAACAGCCTGCGGAACTGCGCGACGTGATCTCCGTGGCCCGCGTGAGCGTGCTCTGCGTGGTCGGCGTGCACCTGGTGCTGCGTGTGGGCGACCTCGGTCATGCCCGCCACTTTATACCCCCTAGGGGTATATGGCTAGGCCCGCGTCATGGCCTACCTCGGATAACATCCGCCTCATGTCCGAGGCCCGTCGAGCCGCTATCCGAGGAAGGCGATGACGGCCCCGGCGGCAGGTCCCGATCAGCCCGACGATTCCATGCGGGGTTCGGTACACATCTGCGTGACGGCGATCGTGGCGGGCGTGTTGATCGGCTTCGTTGGCGGCGCGTTCCGCTGGTGTCTGCAGAAAGCCGATGAGTTGCGGATCGACCTGGTCGACTGGGCGCACGGGCTGCCGGGGCCGGGCTGGCTGGTCCCCATGGCCGCCGCCGCGGCCGGCGCCACCCTTGCCGCCCTGATCGTGCGGTGGGAGCCGCTGGCCGCCGGAAGCGGTATCCAGCATGTCGAGGCGGTTTTTCTGGGTGAGGCCCGACCACCGCTGATCCGATTGGTTCCGGCGAAGTTCATCGGTGGTGTGTTGAGCATGGGATCGGGGCTGGTGTTGGGTCGCGAGGGGCCGACGGTGCACATGGGTGCGGCGATCGGAGCCGAAGCGGCGCGCCGCGCCCGGCTACCCGATTCCGAAATCAGGATGATGCAGACGGCGTTGGGCGGCGCCGGCCTGGCGGTCGCGTTCAACGCACCGATCGGCGGCACCCTTTTCACTCTCGAGGAGGTCACGAAGTCCTTCCGGGTGAAAACGGTTCTGGCAACGCTCTTTTCGGCTGCTGCAGCTGTGGCGTGCTCCCGGCTGATCCTGGGAAACCATGCGGACTTCCAGGTCGAACCCATCGATGCTCCGGCCCTGGCATGGTTGCCCCTTTTCGTCGTCTTCGGGCTCCTGACCGGATGTTTGGGTGCCGCCTACAACTGGTTGGTCCTGTGGTTCCTTGACCACGTCGGAGCGATACGCCGAATCCCGGCCCTGGCGAAGGCAGCCATAATCGGTGCGGTCATCGGGTTCGCGATGTTCGTGTACCCGCTTGCGGTGGGCGGCGGTGAGGGCCTGACACAGCGGATCCTCGGCGGAGGTCACATCGTTCTTGCTGTCGTCATCGGAATCCTTGCGGTGCGATTCATCGCCGGCCCCCTGTCGTACTCGGCGGCGGTGCCGGGCGGACTGTTCGCGCCACTGCTGGCCGTGGGCGCGCTGTGGGGACTGCTGTTCGCCGGCGGTTTCAACGCCGCATGGCCCGAAAACGCAACGCAGTTGGCCGTTCCGATGGCGCTCGTCGGAATGGCGGCCTTCTTCGGGGCCACTGTGCGCGCGCCGGTGACCGGGATGGTCGTCGTCACCGAGATGACGGCCACGACCGAGACGCTCGTGCCGATGATGGCCGCGACCGCTGCTGCCGTGTTCGCCGCGTACGTCGTGGGATCGCCGCCGATCTACGAGAGTCTTCGAGAGCGGATGCCCGACGAAACGTCAATCGAAGAACGCGGTCGCGGTTAGCGTTGCGCCATGCCAACTACACACGCCACGTCACTGACAAACGGCGAGATCGTCGAGGAGAATGACCTCGGCTCGATCCGACGAGTGACCGCGGACAGCCTGCCGATCCTGTCGGGCATGTCCATCAAGCGGATCGTCGTCAATCCCGGCGCGATGCGCACACCTCATTGGCACGCCAACTGCAACGAGCTCACCTACTGCGTGTCGGGCACCTCGTTCGTGTCGGTGCTCGACAGCTACAGCAAGTTCTCCAGCTTCACGATCAGCGCCGGCGAGATGTTCCACATCGACTCGGGCTCACTGCATCACATCGAAAACATCGGCGAGGAGCCTGCCGAGTTCATCCTCGCGTTCCGCAGTGAACGCCCCGAGGACTTCGGCCTTGCGGGGTCGTTCGGTGCGATGACGGACGCAGTGCTGGGCAACACCTACGACCTGCCGGCAAGTGATTTCGCCAAGATGCGACGAGACACCAACGACCGCAGGCTCGCCGCCCGCAAGGCGGATGCGGTCGTCCCGTCCACCGCGTATTTCGATGACCCGCACAAGTTCGGGGTGGAGGCGCAGAACCCGGTGATCGGGATCGCCGTCGGATCGGCGCGGCTGGCGCGCGCCCAGTACTGGCCGGCGCTGAAGGACCTGTCGATGTACTCCCTGCGGATCCGGGAAGACGGTATGCGGGAACCGCATTGGCATCCGGTCACCGCCGAGATGGGTTATGTCCACAAGGGTTCCGGGCGGATGACGGTGATGGATCCCGACGGCTCCCTGGACACCTACTACCTCAAGGAGGGCGACGTCTACTTCATCCCGCGCGCCTACCCGCATCACATCGAGGTCGTCGACGCGCCCGACATTCATTTCGCGATCTTTTTCGACCAGCCCATGCCGGGCGACATCGGTTACCGCGCGTCGGCCAGCGCCTACTCCCGTGAAGTGCTTGCCGCGACGTTCAACATGCACATCGACGACCTTCCGAACTTCCCGTTCACCAAGACCGACCCGCTGATCGTCACCCGCAACAACCCCGTCGACGAACACGCCATGGCCGAACGGTAGGTCACGCTGCCGTCGCGACAATTTCCATCGCGGCACGATTCGGCAACGGCGAATCCGCAACGGCCTGCTCCATGGGACTCTCACCGCACAGGCGTACATCCAACGGAGGAGTCACGCATGCGCGAACCGACAATGCTGCACCGACTGGCAGCGGAATTCATCGGCACATTCTGGTTGGTGTTCGGCGGCTGCGGCAGTGCTGTGTTCGCCGCGAAGTTCACCTCCGATGGGACGTCCCTCGGAATCGGTTTCCTCGGCGTCGCACTCGCGTTCGGGCTGACTGTGCTTACCGGCGTGTACGCGTTCGGCACGATCTCGGGTGGCCACTTCAATCCCGCAGTCACGCTGGGCGCAGCGCTGGCTCGCCGGGTGGAGTGGAGGGTGTTGCCCGCCTACTGGATCACGCAGGTCGTCGCCGGACTCGGCGCGGGCATGATGATCTACGTCGTCGCCAAGGGCCAGGAGGGTTGGACCGCGACAGGTCATATGGCGGCCAACGGTTTTGGCGCCCACTCTCCCGGCGGATATTCGCTGTGGGCGGTGATCGTCGCCGAGGTCGTTCTCACCGGGGTGTTCCTGTTGGTGATCCTCGGCTCAACCGATGACCGCGCACCAAAAGGGTTCGCGGGCTTGTCGATTGGCCTTACGCTAACCCTGATCCACCTGATCTCGATCCCGATCTCGAACACGTCGGTCAACCCGGCGCGGTCCACCGGGGTCGCGTTCTTCAACGGCGACGGCGCGCCTGCGCAGCTGTGGGTGTTCTGGTTGGCACCGCTACTGGGCGCAGCCATCGCGGGCATCGCCTACCCATACCTCTTTGGCCGCAACGAGGAACTCGCCGACCGCCCGGTGCGTGACAACGCTCTGGAGGAACCCGCTACTACTTGACCGGCGCCTTCTTCTTGGCTTTGCTGGCGGCGGCCCGCTCCGTCTTGGCACCCGCGCTGGCCAACTGGCCGCCGGCGTTCTCGAGAT
>DASRJA010000582.1:0-3940 GCA_035649695.1 Mycobacterium sp.
CCAGGCCAAGAACGACGACCTGTTCTACCTGCCCCCGGAGGCCTTCCAGAACCCCGACTTCAAACGCGGTCTCGACATGTTCCTGTCGCCGGACGGCAAGTCCGCCCGCATGTTCATCACCCACGAGAGCGATCCCGCGACGGTTGATGGCATCAAGCGGGTGGACGGGGAGAGAAGAGCCGCGCAGGAGGCGTTGAAGATGTCCTCGCTGTCGAACGCCAAGATCTACCTGGGTGGCGTCGCGGCGACCTATAAGGACATGTCCGACGGTGCCAGGTACGACCTGCTGATCGCGGTGGTGTCGTCGCTGACGCTGATCTTCATGATCATGCTGATCCTGACCCGAAGCGCGGTCGCGGCGGCTGTCATCGTCGGTACGGCCGCCAGCTCGATCGCTGCGTCCTTCGGCATCTCGGTGCTGATCTGGCAGGACCTCTTCGGCATTCAAGTGCAATGGCTCGTCATGCTGATGTCCGTCATCATCCTGTTGGCGGTGGGATCGGACTACAACCTGCTGCTGGTGTCCCGATTCAAAGACGAGATCCACGCGGGTCTGAAGACCGGCATCATTCGCTCGATGGCGGGTACAGGCGGCGTGGTGACATCAGCGGGTCTGGTGTTCGCGGCCACCATGGCAGCGATGATGGGCAGCAAGCTGATCGTGCTGGCGCAGATGGGTTCCACGATCGCCATCGGCCTGTTGGTCGACACGTTCGTCGTCCGCTCCTTCCTGATGCCGTCGATCGCGACGCTCTTGGGCCGGTGGTTCTGGTGGCCGCAGGTGGTCTATCCCCGCGGCGACTATCACTTCCTGCCACCGCAACCCCGACGTCGCACACGCGACGACGCAGACACGGAAACGCTGCCCGCCGTAACCTGACCCATGTGACGCGGGTGTTGGTCACCGGGATGTCCGGTGTCGGCAAGTCGTCGTTGCTGCAGGAACTTTCGGCGCGCGGATATCGCACTGTCGACACCGACTACTGCGACTATCACGAATCCGTTGAGGGTGAGTGGTTGTGGCGAGAAGACCGCATTGCTGCAATGCTCGATGACGACGCTCCCGGCCCGTTGTTCGTACAGGGCACGACGCGCAATCAGGTTGTGTTTTATCCGCTTTTCGACCACATCGTGTTGCTCAGCGCCCCGGCCGATGTGCTCGTCCAGCGGTTGCGGACGCGTACCACGAATCCGTACGGCAAGGATCCGGCGGAGGTCGCCGAGACCCTCGGATATCTGGAGACGGTCGAACCGCTACTGCGGGAGGCCGCCACCCTCGAGGTGGTCACCACGATTCCCGTCGGGCAGGTCGCCGACACCGTCGTTGCGCACTGTCTTTGAGAAGAAGACGCGCCGGTAACCGTCCTGCAGCGCGCGTCCGGTTTCGCGGTAGCCGTGCCGGGGGTAGAACGTCAGGTTCTCGGTCATCGCCTCGTTGGTGTACAACCGGACCTCGGTCAGCCCGAGTTCGGTCGCATCACTATCGGCGCGATCAAGGAGCAGTCGTCCGTAACCGCTTCCCTGGGCACCGGGCGCAACGGCAACCATCTCCAGCAACAAGTGGTCTGCGTGGGCTTCCGTCACAAGCGCTCCGACAATGGCGTCGCCGCTTTCCAGCACCCACACCCGCGAATGCTCGAGTGCCGCAGCGTAGTCAGCGGTCATCGGGGCCGGCGGCCGACCGATGCGCTCGATGTATTTCGTGTATGAATCCTTGACCACGCGTCGAATCTCGGCCAGGTCAGCTGTCGTGGCTCGGCGTATCGACGTCCCAGACATGCGCGCCAGCATAGGGTGGACCTCGTGCGCTCAACACCGAAGTGCTGGCTCACCGATATGGACGGTGTCCTCGTCCGCGAAGAACAGGCCCTTCCCGGCGCCGCCGAGTTCCTGCAACGCCTGGTGGACCGGGAGCGGCCGTTCCTGGTGCTGACAAACAACTCGATTTTCACGCCCCGCGACCTGTCCGCCCGGCTGAAACGGTCCGGGCTCACCGTGCCCGAGGAGTCAATCTGGACCTCCGGCCTGGCCACCGCGACATTCCTCAACGATCAGCTGCCCGGCGGGTCGGCCTACGTGATCGGTGAGGCCGGCCTGACCACTCCGCTGCATCAACTCGGCTACACGCTGACCGATGCCGAACCCGACTACGTCGTACTCGGCGAGACCCGGACGTATTCATTCACCGCGATCACGAAGGCGGTCCGGCTGATCCTCGGCGGCGCGCGATTCATCGCGACGAACCCGGATGTCAGCGGCCCGTCAACGGAGGGTCCGCTGCCCGCCACCGGCTCGGTCGCCGCCATGATCACTAAGGCCACCGGCCGCGAACCGTACTTTGTCGGCAAGCCGAACCCGATGATGTTCCGCAGCGCGCTCAACCGGATCGAGGCGCACTCGGAGAGCACGATGATGGTCGGCGACCGGATGGACACCGACGTCGTCGCCGGCATCGAGGCAGGCCTGGACACAGTCCTGGTGCTCACCGGCTCGACCACCGTCGCTGACATCGAGCGCTATCCATTCCGTCCCGGTCGCGTGCTGGACTCCATCGCCGACTGCATCGAACTCGTTTGATTCCGGTTGAATTCGCGCCAGGGGTGCATGAGTCGCTGCGCGCGATGGAGGACCGTGGCACGCCGCTGCCGCGATGTCATAGGGGTGTGATCCAAAGCGCGATCGCGGGTGCGGTGCGGCGCCTCGTCGACAACACCCTGTCGTCAGGTGTGCGGCCGTGGGATGTCCCGGAGCTGGTGCGACGGGCCGCCGACCTTGGCGAGGTGTCGTCTGCGCGTGCGGAGTCCGTCGACGAGAACGTGTTGGTCGGCTCCCTGTTGCCCGGCGGACAGCGGATCGTGCTCCGCGGGGTCGACGACGAGTGGCGGCTGGTTCGCTTTGTCGACGGTGACGACGTCAGCCTTCGGCCCGAGACCACGCGCCGGGTCGAGCTGCGCGGTTCGGCCCCCGATTGCGTGCTGACCGCGTTGGGCCTGGTCAAACCGGGCCAAGTCGAACTGGAAGTGATGTCCGAGTACCTCGGTGAAGGCGAGACGGAGACCCGCTACCGCTATCAGTGGACCGAGGGCAGCACATCGATCCTGGCCGAAGAGGTCGAGAACGAGATTTTCGACGGCGCCACGCCCTATTCGACCTATGTTCGGGGGGTGATCGTCGACCGTGACCGCGGCGTGTTGCTGACCGGCAGGGACGACAGCGCCCTGATTATCGAGGGCTGAACAGATGGCCGACATCGAGCTGATCGGGGTTCCGTTCGACGGCTATGGGCGGACCGGACATCAAGCGCGGGCATCCTTGGCGCTGCGCAACGCCGGGCTGCGCGACGCCTTCGACCATCACCATGTGATCGACGATGACGACCTCGTACTGCCCGGCCCGGATCCCGGCCGTGGCGCGTCGACGAGCTTGATCAACGAACGTGCGCTGCTGGCCATGACCGACGGGCTCAACCGCAAGGTCGGGGAAGTGGTGAGCGCGGGCCGCTTCCCGTTCGTCTACGGCGGCGACTGCTCGACACTGCTGGGCATCGTGACCGGCCTGCGCGATCACGTCGGCGATGTCGGGTTGGTGTTCATCGACGGCCACGAGGACACCATGCCGCTGGACGTGTCCGAGGACGGCGAGGCGGCCAACACCGAGATCGGGCTGCTCCTCGGCTTGACCGGGCGCCTGCTCTCGGGTCCCCTCGCTACGCGACTGGGTGCCCTGCGACGAGAGGAGCTCGCCGTGCTCGGGCCACGCGACGTCGCCTGGCGCCAGCAGTTCAACGTGGGCACGCTTCGGGACACGGGTGTCTGGTTCCGGGACTGGAAGGAGACGGCAGCGGCGCCGGAACAGCAGGCCGAGGCGGCGGTGGCCCACCTGAACCAGGGGTCGGACCGGTGGTGGCTGCACGTCGACCTCGACGTGCTGGATCCCCAGG
>DASRJA010000583.1:0-26405 GCA_035649695.1 Mycobacterium sp.
CTGGCCGCCGTGTGCGTCTTGCCCGTGCCGGGTGGGCCGTGCACCGCGAGGTACGACGAGTCGAGGTCGAGCAGGGCGGCCGTGATGTCTGTTGTCGTGTCGCCGCTATGCGGCAGCGATGCGCCGCTGCGGGTGCGTGGGGTACGCCGCCGCAGGATGTCGACGATCGCGGTGTCGGGCAGCGCGGGCAGGCCGGCGGCGACGCTCGCGGCCGCGGTGTCGATGGACTCGCGCAACTTGCCCGTCGGGAAGGGCCTGCCCGGTGTAAGCGCGAACGGCAGTTCCGCGAACGTGCCGCCGTCTTTGGGCTCGCGTTCGCAGATGGTGACCTCGGTGGGGACGTTGGGGTCGTCGACGCCGGTGATGGTGGCGTTGCCCGCGGCGCGCCGGTCGGTGTTCTCAGTGAGCCCAGCGGGCGACGGCGGGTCGTAGAGCGCGAACACGTTAGTGTCCAGCCCACCCGCGGCCAGCGTTCCGGTCAGCTTCACCCAGCGCTGCTGCTTTCGTGCGCGCGACGACGGCACGTGCCAGTCCTGGACCACTTCGGCCTTGTCGGCTACGAACACGTCGCTGGTGTCGCCCCACTCGTCGACGGGGTTGTTCAGCCGATCGAAATGCGCCCACCAGAACGGCTTGTCCTCGCGACGGTGATAGCCACGCGCGGCCGCGAACAACGCGACTGCCGTCTGCTCCGGGCTGCGTTCAGCGACGCCGTCGCCGGCGAACGTCATAAACGTGCGGGCGAGCTCGTCGGTGTCCTCGACCTCGGTGCCGTCGCCGACGGGCTGAGGGCCCAGCGGTGGCACGCTGGATTCGATCGCGATCTTGATCAACCAGTCGCGAAGCCTGTGTGTCGAGCGGCAGTCGTAGCGGTTGTAGTCCTCGATCTCCTTGAGCACGTTGGCGGCTTCGTCGTTTCGGCCATCGGCGCGCAATTCGCAGTAGCGCGCGTACATGGTGATCGACTCCGTGGCGGTGGTGACGTCGCCGGTGCGCAGCTCGGAGCCCATGTAGAGCGGTTCGAGCGACTTGAGGCTGTAGTTCTCGGTCCCGACGCGAATGCTCTTGCGCACCAACGGGAAAAGATCGACGAGCACACCGCTGCGCAGCAGGTCGTCGACCTCGTCCTCCCCGACACCGTAGCGGCCCGCGAGCCGTAGCAGCGCGGTCTTCTCGTACGACGCGTAGTGGTAGATGTGCATTTTCGGATAGCGCTTGCGACGCTTGCGGACCATCGTGAGGAAGTCGACGAGCGCCTGGCGCTCGCTGGCGCGGTCGTGCGCCCACAGCGGCTTGAAGCCGCCGCCGATGTCAAGCACGCCCCACATGTACTCCAGGCCCCACTCGTGGCCGTCGGCGGTCCACAGTGGATCACCCTCGAAGTCGAAGAACAGGTCGCCCTTGTCGGGATCGGGCAGCAGGTTCAGCGGCTGTGGGTCGGCGATCTCGTACGGCGGCTTGCCGTCGACGCGCGGTGCGATCTGCAGGCGTGCCTGCTTGGTCAACGACGTCACCGTGCGGGCGGGTAGCTCCGGGACCGGGCCGTCGTGTCGCGTGAGCGCCGACAACGTGGTGATGCCGGCTTCGATCAGCCGGGCCCGCTGGCTGACCCGCATGCCAGCCACGAGAAGGAGGTCGTCGGTGGCGCGGACCTGCAGTGCGCATTCGGGGCAGCGAAAGCATGCCCGGACCTCGTCGTTCTCCCACGTCACCGGGGCGCCGCTGGCCAAGTGGTCGTCGAGCAGGCGCTGCAGCGCTGCGCGGCGCGGCAGATACACCGGCAGCAACTCGTCGACGCGGTAGGTCGCAGTCGCGCCGTCACCGAGCACCAGTTCGACCTCGGGGCTTACCGACACCCCCGCTGCGGTGAGCGTGTCGGCGTAGGCCGCCAGCTGTAGCAGGGCCTCGACCTTGACCGACCGGGCCAGCTTCGTGTCGCGCAGCCGGTACTGCTCTCCGTCGAACAGCAGGAAGTCCGCGAAGCCGACGAACCGGCCGTCGAACATGGCGGCCTGATAGATCACCGGCGCGCGGCGCTCGACGGCACGCATGGTCTGTTCCGCGGCGGCGGTCAATCCGGCGACGGTGTACGGCGGCCTGCCGATGATCGCGACGGTGTCGTCGGCCCGCAGCTCGTCGAGGTGGCGTTGCTCGTGCTCACCGCCGAGTTTGGCTGTCCGCGCGAGCAGTTCGTCCTCGACAGCGACGGGGGGTCCCCAGCCGAGTCGGGCGTCGAAAGACCGCAGCAGCGCATACTCGCAGCGCGCTGCGGCGGCGAGATCGGATGCGCTGTAGACGACGCGATCGTCGGCGACGAACACGCTGCCACTGTATGTGAGCCAGCCGACACCTCACTGTCAGGCGCGAACGTGGGTTACCCGCACGCAAAATCCGGCGTCGGCGTAACACAAGCCCACACTCGTCCATCCCCAGAGTGGCAGTTATCCACAGAACCGCGCTTCAGACGGGCCGCGACAGCCGATTGCGTGGGACCGCGCGCTGACGGTAAGCGCATGAATGAAGCATCGTTGCCGTTCATCGGCACTGAAGCAGTGGGGTCGGGCAAGGTCACCAGGCGAACGTTGGCCAGCGGCCACAACATGATCTATCGCAACATCTACTTGCCGGACGGCGTGGAGCTCACACCGGATAGACGCGCAGTGGCGGCATGGCTGTGGTCGGGGCGAAATGCCACCATCGCCGGAATGGCCGCCGCAGCGCTGCATCGATCTCAGTGGATTGATTTGGAGCTACCGGCCGAGTTGATCCGCAACGAGGCGTGCAAGGTCGACGGGATCGTGATTCATCGGGGGCGACTCCGGGATGACGAGATCTGTGTCGTGCAGGGAATGCCCGTGACGACGCCGGCACGGACGGCGTTCGACCTTGCTCGGCGGGATCGGCTCGAGACGGCGATCATCCGGGTCGATGCGTTGGCGAACGCTACTGGCCTCAAGCCGCAAGATGTCGAGCGTCTCGCCGAAAGCCGTCGCGGGGCTCGCGGCATAGTGCAGTTGCGGCGTGTTGTAGAGCTGATGGACGGTGGCGCCGAGTCGCCGCAGGAAACCCGGACACGCCTTTTGTTGATCGCCGCCGGGTTTCCGAAGCCGCAAACGCAGATCGTTGTCGTCGACGAGTACGGCGGCTTCGTCGGTCGCGTCGACATGGGCTGGGCGGAATGGAAGGTGGGCGTCGAGTACGACGGTCCTCAACACTGGGAGGACCCCGACCAGCATGCTCGCGACATCGACCGGCTGGCAGATCTCGCCGCCCAGGGCTGGTTGATCATCCGGGTGAGTCGAGATCTTCTGCGGTACCGACCGCATGTATTCCTCGCCCGCGTGCGGGATGCTATGCGAGCCGCGGGTTGGCCCCACTGGGACAAGATCCGACTCGACGCGCGCATTTCGTGGCTCGCCTACTAGCCGTCGAGTGTGGGCTTAACGCACGCCTACTCAACGAAATGCGTGCCGGTAACCCACGTTCGGCAATGCTCAGCCGAGCGTGTTGCCGATCAGCTCGACACCGTTGCCGTTCCACCGGAACTTCACCACACTGTCGAGGCCCTCGATACCGCCCGAATAGCGCAGCGCGATCGTGTCGCCGGTCGTGGCGGACTCGTCGATGCCATTGAAGCCGTAGGTGTCCGGCACGCCGGTGGGAATGAACTTGCCGAGGTGGAACAGCACGGCGCGGGTGTTCGGGTTGTCGGAGTTGGTGTTGGCCTTGACGATCACCGCCGACAACTGTGCGCATTCGGTGTAGTTGCCAGCCAGCGGCTCAGGGTTCCACGCCTGATTGCTTCGCGGGTCGCGGGGCAGTTCGGAGACCGCCTTGATGATCTCGGGTGCGGCCAGGTTGACCGCGCACGGGTCGGCCGCCGCGCTGGTGGTGGGCGCGACGATGGGCGGCGGCGGTGGCAACGACAGCGGGGCCGTCGCCGGGGCGACCGACGGGACCGTCGGCTCCGGCGTCTTGGACGCCGTCGAGTCGCTTGAACCGCAGCCGGCGACAGCGATCGTCGCCGCCACAACAAGGACGGCCCATTTCACAACTGGGCAACCTACCGCCAACGTCACCGGCCGTCGGACAGGCGCGCGGCGGGGAATCGCATCGTCAACCACTAGACTTCCTGCGAGATGACGTCCCCCGAACCGGATGCGACCAGCGCCGATCTGACCTTCGCGGACCTGCAGATTCACCCCTCGGTGCTGCAGGCAGTCGGCGACGTCGGATACGAGTCGCCGTCGGCCATCCAAGCCGCGACCATTCCCGCCATGTTGGCCGGCTCCGACGTCGTCGGCCTGGCCCAGACCGGCACCGGCAAGACCGCCGCCTTCGCCATCCCGATCCTGTCCAAGATCGACCCGACGAACAGGACGACGCAGGCCCTCGTGCTGGCGCCGACCCGCGAACTGGCGCTGCAGGTGGCCGAGGCATTCGGCCGCTACGGCTCGCACCTGCCGCAGATCAACGTGCTGCCGATCTACGGCGGGTCGTCCTACGGCCCGCAGCTGGCCGGGCTCAGGCGAGGCGCGCAGGTGGTCGTCGGTACCCCGGGCCGGGTGATCGACCATTTGGAGAAGGGCACGCTCGATCTCACGCATCTCGACTACCTGGTGCTCGACGAGGCCGATGAGATGCTGCAGATGGGCTTCGCCGAGGACGTCGAACGCATCCTCGCCGACACCCCCGAGTACAAACAGGTCGCGCTCTTCTCGGCGACCATGCCCCCCGCGATCCGCAAGCTCACCACCAAGTATCTACACGACCCGGTCGAGGTCACCGTCAAAGCGAAAACCGCTACGGCGGAAAACATTTCGCAGCGCTACATCCAGGTGGCAGGCCCGCGCAAGATGGACGCGCTGACCAGGGTGCTGGAAGTCGAGCAGGGCGACGGCATGATCGTGTTCGTCCGTACCAAACAGGCCACCGAAGAAGTCGCCGAGAGACTCAAGGCGCGGGGCTTTTCCGCGGCCGCGATCAACGGCGACATCCCGCAGGCGCAGCGCGAGCGCACCATCGCCGCGCTGAAGGACGGCAGCATCGACATCCTCATCGCCACCGACGTCGCGGCCCGCGGACTGGACGTCGAGCGGATCTCGCACGTGTTGAACTACGACATCCCGCATGACACCGAGTCCTATGTGCACCGCATCGGGCGCACCGGCCGGGCCGGCCGGTCGGGTTCGGCTCTGTTGTTCGTCACGCCGCGGGAAAGGCACCTGCTCAAGGCGATCGAGAAGGCCACCCGCTCAAAGCTGATCGAGGCGGAGTTGCCGTCGGTCGAGGATGTGAACGCCCAGCGGGTCGCGAAGTTCCGTGACTCGATCACCGACGCGCTCAATGCGCCGGGCGTCGACCTCTTCCGAAGCCTGATCGAGGACTACGAGCGCGAGAACGACGTACCAATGGCCGACATCGCTGCCGCGCTGGCCGCCCAGGCCCGCGATGGAAAGCAGTTCTTCATGGTCGAGCCGCCGCCGGAGAAGCGGCGTCGAGATGAGCGCCCAGACAAGCACGACCGCGACCGGCCGAAGCGCAAACCGGGACAGGGCTTCGCGACGTATCGCATCTCGGTCGGCAAGCGGCACAAGGTCAGTCCGGGCGCGATTGTCGGCGCCATTGCCAATGAGGGCGGCCTGCATCGCAGCGATTTCGGACACATCTCCATTCGGCCCGATCATTCGTTGGTGGAGCTACCCGTCGAGTTGCCGCGCGAGACTGTTAAAGCCTTGGAGCGCACCCGAATCCAGGGAATCCTGATCAATCTGCAGCCCGACCGGCCGCCACGGAAGGCCGGGAAGAACAGCCGCAAATCGAAATGACCCTGTCCAAGGACCTGGATGCGCAGGGCGGCCTGGAGTCGGTCAGCAAGCCCGAACGCGTTGCGTCACTGACTGGTATCCGCGCGGTCGCGGCGCTGCTGGTGATGTTTACGCATGCCGCCTACACCACGGGTAAATACACGCACGGCTATGTCGGGTTGGTGTATTCGCGGATGGAGATCGGCGTGCCGATCTTCTTTGTGCTCTCGGGATTCTTGTTGTTCGGACCGTGGGTCAGGGCCGCCGCATCGGACGGCGAACCACCATCGGTGCGCCGCTATGCCTGGCACCGGGTGCGCCGCATCATGCCTGCATACACCGTCACCGTGCTCGTGGCGTATGCCGTCTACCACTTCCGGACTGCCGGACCCAACCCAGGTCACACGTGGTTGGGGTTGTTCCGCAACCTGACGCTGTCGCAGATCTACACCGACAACTATCTGTATTCCTATCTGCACCAAGGCCTCACGCAGATGTGGAGCCTCGCGGTGGAGGTCGCGTTCTACGTGATGCTGCCACTGTTGGCGTACCTGCTGCTGGTGGTGTTGTGCCGGCGGCGCTGGCGACCGGGGTTACTGGTGGCCGGCCTGTCGGGCCTGGCGTTGATCACGCCCGCGTGGTTGATCCTGGTGCATACCACCGACTTCCTGCCCGACGGTGCACGGCTGTGGTTGCCGACCTACCTCTCGTGGTTCATCGGCGGCATGATTCTGGCGGTCCTGCAGCCGATGGGCGTGCGAGCGTATGCGTTCGTGTGCGTGCCATTGGCGGTGGTCTGCTACTTCATCGTGTCCACGCCAATCGCGGGGGCGCCTACCACGTCGCCGGCCGAACTGCGTGAGGCGCTGTTCAAGGCGGCCTTCTACGCCGTGATCGCCACATTGGCCGTCGCGCCGCTGGCGCTGGGCGACAGCGGCTTGTACGCGAGATTCCTCGCCAGCCGGCCAATGGTGTTCCTTGGCGAGATCTCCTACGAGATCTTCCTGATCCACCTGGTCACCATGGAGTTGGTGATGGTCGAGATCCTCCACTGGCACATTTACACCGGCAACGTGGCGATTCTCTTCCTCGTGACGCTCGTGGCGACGGTCCCGGTTGCATGGCTGCTGCACCGGGTCACCCGCGTCCGCCCGTGACTATGCGCGGCGTCGCATGACGGCAAGCGCGACCGCCACCACACCGATTGCGATGCCGCCGGCTGCCAGCCACCGTGCCGTGCTGTCGGCAGGCGGCGACGATTCCGCCGTCATGGCGTGGTGTTCATCGGCCGGTTCGCCGCTCAAAGCCAATGTGGGCACCGGGTATTCGGGTTCCGTGCCACTCGCAGGCGTTGGCTGGTCCCACTTCACGACGGTGCCGTCGCTGTAGGTTTGAGTGGCGGGGAAGCTGACGCTGTCGGCCTTGGGCAACAGGACCTCCACGCGGAACAACGCGAACTGGTCCGGTGGAACACCAGCCCCAGAAGCAGCGGTCCAAGTGACCGTTTTGACCGTGCCCGCTGCGGCGTCGCGGTCGAGTCGGACGGTCCAACCGGGCATCTGCTGCGTGCTCACCGAAGTGAGATTGGGCAGCGAGACGCTGAGTTCGGTTGTCGCCGCACCTTTCTCGGATTCGTTGGGCACGTTGAAGGTCAGGATCGCCTCCGAGCCCGGTTGGGCGTGGTCGGCCTCGACGTGCACGTGTGCCCACGCCGGCGCCGCCGTCACCACCGTGAGCGCAGCCAACGCTGCGGTGGCCATCGCCACACGGCGAATACGAGTCGAATAGCTGTTGTGTGTCATATCAATTTCACCTTTTCGGTAGTAGTGGTGTTTGCGGTCCGGCGCTTGACCGCGCCGACGAGGATGTCGACGAGCAGGAAAACCAGAAGGCTCAGCCCGAACAGCGTTTGGGAAATGTGCTGGTTTACAGCGCAACTGAAGCCCGCCCTCGATTGGCGGGGCGGGCCTACCTAAAGCGGAGCGCTAAGCGCTCACGACGGACACCTGTGGCGGCGCCCGCATTCCCGAACCGGCACGCGGCAGAACAGGCCGCGCGACAACGACATTCGAGGGCCGCCACGATCGCCCCTCGGGCCGGAGCCAACCGGCAGCGAAGATTCGCAGCCAGCACAACACCGACGCGCACACCGCGTACAGGTACTCGACCGCGCTGATCAACAGTCCGAGCCCCAGCGCGGCGAGTACGTGCAGCATCAGCATCGGCGTGGTCAACAACCAACCAGCGTGATGGCCACCGCCGACACTCAGCGTTACGTGTCCCAGCGCTTGGCCCACGCCCAGCGCACCGATCACCACAAAGGCGTGCGCGTGGCGGCCCTCAAGCTTGATCCCGCCGACGGCCGCGCCGACCGTCGCGCACACGACCAGCAGCAGGATCAACGCACTGCCTGTTGGAACGCCACCGCCTGCGCCGGCATGTGCGGCGGCGGTTACCAGCGCGGCGCACAGACCGACGAGCCCGCCGCGCAAAAAGGCGGGGTACGTCGGCCTGCTCATGCGCCGAACCTTACCGCCGGGGCTACTACATCCCCTAGTAGACCCGATAGCATATGAGTTAGGTTAAGCTGCCCTAAATAATCGACGGGCAAACATGTCCGACAGGATGCCATCGCGCGGGTTCTCCGGCGCCGTGCTCAAGCTGCTACGCGCTGGCGATTACCAGCTGACCGTGACCGGCCGGCGCGAGATCAGCCCGCACTACCTGCGGCTGAGCTTCGACGCGGGCGGCATACTGACCGATCGGCCGGTGCACCCGACGATGTGGATCCGCATGTGGTTCGCCGACGGCGACAAGCTGCATCAGCGCGGCTACACCCTGGTCGACCCCGATCCGGCGGCCGACACCGTCGACATCGAGTTCGCGCTGCACGACAGGGTGGCCTCGCGGTGGGCCCAAGATGCGCGGCCGGGCGACACCATCGAGGTGACGGTGTTGGGCAGCAATTTCACGCTGCCCGAGCCGGCGCCCAAGGGCTATGTCATCGTCGGCGACACCGCCTCGCTGCCCGCCGTCAATTCGTTGCTGACCGCGATCGGTAACACCCCGGCCAAGGTGTTTCTCGAAGCCGGCCACGACGACGACAAGCAACTGCCGGTCGCGCGCAGCGCGGACGTGGTGTGGGTGGACCGCAAGAACGGCGGCGAGGCACTCGTGCGGGCGGTTGGCTCATCGGCGTTCGACGCCGCCGACCACTTCGGTTGGGTGGCATGCGACAACCGAACCACCCGCGCGGTGGCGAAGGTGTTCCGCGAGGAGTACTCCATCCCGCGCAAGTCGATTAAGGCGCAAGCGTATTGGGTGGCATGACCGGTTGGTGAAGCCAATTTGGCGCTGGCGTTAAAACGCCGCGACGGCGGGCACGGCCGCATAGTGTTAGCCGTCTTGGACCCAAGCAGCGTGGTTCGAGCGGAGAGGACAGTCATGCCCAGCTCGTCAGCGCAACATAACGGTCAGTCAGACGCACGAGCGGACACCGTCCGGCGTGACATCCTGCCCATTCCGGACGTACAGCACATCGGTCTGACGACGTATGACGCCAAGGACCCCGACACCAGCTATCCACCGATCAGGGATGTGCGTCCACCGGAGGGTGCACCCAACGTCGTGGTCATACTCATCGACGACGTCGGCTACGGTGCTAGCAGCGCGTTCGGTGGGCCATGCCAGACTCCCAATTTCGAGAAGCTCGCGGCGCGCGGTTTGAAGTACACCCGGTTCCACACCACCGCGCTGTGCTCGCCGACTCGGCAGGCGCTGCTCACCGGTCGCAACCACCATTCGGTTGGCATGGGCGGCATTACCGAGATCGCCACCGCCGCACCCGGTTACAGCTCGGTGCGGCCGAACACCAAGGCGCCCCTGGCGTTGACGCTGCAACTCAACGGATATTCCACGGCACAGTTCGGCAAGTGCCACGAGGTTCCCGTCTGGCAGACCAGTCCGGCGGGACCGTTCACCGCATGGCCGTCCGGCGGTGGCGGTTTCGAGTACTTCTACGGGTTCATCGGCGGCGAGAACAACCAATACGACCCGGCACTGTATGAGGGCACGACCCCGATCGAACCACCGAAGACGCCCGCGGAGGGCTATCACCTGACCGAGGATCTGGCCGATAAGGCGATCAACTGGGGGCGCCAGCAGAAGGCGCTGCTGCCCGACAAGCCGTTTTTCATGTACTTCGCGCCCGGCGCCACCCACGCGCCGCACCACGTCCCCGCGGAGTGGACCGAGAAGTACAAGGGCAAGTTCGCCCACGGCTGGGACAAGCAGCGCGAGATCACCTTCGAGCGGCAGAAGGAACTCGGCGTAATCCCACCCGACGCCGTGCTGACGCCGCGCCACGCAGAGATCCCGGCCTGGGACGACATGGATCCCGATCTCAAGCCGGTGCTGGAGCGCGAGATGGAGGTGTACGCCGCGTTCATGGAGCACACCGACCATCATGTGGGCCGGTTGCTGGACGCCCTCGAACCCGTCATGGACAACACCCTGGTCTACCTGATGATCGGCGACAACGGCGCCTCGGCGGAGGGCACTCTTCAGGGCGCGTTCAACGAGATGGCCAACTTCAACGGAATGGCCGCCATCGAGACGCCCGAATTCATGATGTCCAAGCTCGACGAGTTCGGCAGTGAGGCGTCCTACGGCCACTACGCGGTGGGTTGGGCGTGGGCGATGGATGCGCCGTATCAGTGGACCAAACAGGTCGCCTCGCACTGGGGCGGCACGCGCAACGGCACGATCGTGTCGTGGCCGGCAGGGATCACCGACAAGGGTGGGCTGCGCAATCAGTTCACTCACGTCATCGACGTCGCCCCCACGGTGCTAGAGGCGGCGGGCATTCCGGAACCGACGTTCGTCAACGGCGTCATGCAGAGTCCATACGAGGGCACCAGCATGCGGTACAGCTTCAACGATGCACAGGCACCCGAGCGTCACGAGACCCAGTACTTCGAGATGTTCTGCAACAGAGGCATCTACCACAAGGGCTGGAGCGCGGTGACCAAGCACCGCACACCGTGGGAGATGACCGGTGCGGCCATGCCTGCCTTCGACGACGACGTCTGGGAACTCTACGACGGCAACACCGACTGGACCCAGTCCAAGGACCTTTCGAAGGAGAACCCGGAGAAACTTCATGAGCTGCAACGGCTCTGGCTGATCGAGGCGACCAAATACAACGTGCTTCCACTCGACGACCGCCAAACCGAACGCTTTCTCCCCGACATGGCCGGGCGTCCGACCTTGATAAAGGGCAATACCCAACTGCTACTCGGCGGGATGGGTCGGCTGTCGGAGAACAGCGTCGTGGACATCAAGAACAAGTCGTTCGCCGTCACCTCCGAACTGGAGGTGCCCGCCGACGGCGCTGAGGGCGTGATCATCGCGCAGGGCGGGCGGTTCGGCGGGTGGAGCCTTTACGCCAAGGACGGTCGGGCCAAGTTCTACTACAACGTGCTTGGCATCAAGTCATATGCCATCGACGCCACTCCGCCCATTCCGAGTGGAACCACCCAGGTGCGAATGGAGTTCGCCTACGACGGCGGCGGGATGGGCAAGGGCGGTGACGTCACGCTGTACTACGACGGAAAGGAAGTCGGCAACGGGCGCGTCGACATGACACAGGGCGCCGTTTTCTCGGCGGACGAAACCACCGACGTCGGACGGGAGACGGGGACGACGGTTAGCCCCGACTACACCGCGCACACCAGTGGGTTCAGTGGCACGGTCAACTGGGTGCAGATCGACCTCGGCGATGACGCCAAGGACGCCGATCACTACATCGACGCGGATGAGCGCTTCCGCATCGCGATGGCACGGCAATAACCGGACTATCCCAGCCGTTCCGGCTGGTTCGGCAGCACGATCGGCACGACGAACTCCTCGAGCATCGCCCGCTCGTCGTCCTCGTTGTGGCCGGGGAACAAGAACAGTGAGGTCATCACGCGCACCAGCCAGCGGGCCCGGTGCGCCACCAGTTCGGGGTCGTCCGGTCCCAGCGAGATGACAAACGCCTCGGTCAGCGCCTTGATCACCTCGGACTGCTCGGCCATTTCCGCACCGATCGGCCGCTGGGTGGTCGAGAACCACGATGCCAGGGCGGGGCTTTCGCGCACATTGCGCAACGACGCGAGCATGCCCTCGATGAGCCGCTCACGCGGATCCACCACCGAATTGATCTGCTCGGTCATCTCGCGGTAGAGCCGGTAGCTCTCACGGTGCACGTAGGAGGTGTACAGCGCTTCCCGGTTTTCGAAGTACCGATACAGCGTGGCACGTGAACACCCTGCAGCCGAGGCGATTTCGTGCATGCCGACCGTCGCCGCCTCCTGCTGTGCGAACAGCTCGCCCGCAGCGTCCAGGATTCGGTCGGCGGCTACCTCCGTGCGCCGCGCGGCCAGCCAGTCCCCGGGCATCAGGACCTCACCATGAACGGTACCGACAGCGGTCGTCGCACGTAGCTACCGCCGGCCCAGACGATTCCGGACTCATCGACCTCGAAGTCGGGGCAGCGCGCCAGCAGCTCTGTCAACGCGACGCGGGATTGCATACGGGCGGCAGCGGCACCAAGGCAGAAGTGCGCACCGTGGCTGAACGTCATGATGTTGCGCGGCCGTCGCTCGACATCGAGTTCCGCGGCGTTTTCGCCGAATTCGCGCTCGTCGCGGTTGGCCGATCCGTAGAGCAAAAGCACGCGGCGACCCTCGGGGATGGTGGTGTCCCCGATCGTGACGTCGCGCGTCACCGTGCGGGCCAGACCCTGCACCGGCGACGTCAGTCGCAGGAACTCATCGATCGAGTCGGGAATCAACTCTGGTGCATCGACAAGTAGCCGCCGCTGGTCGGGTCGTTGATGGAGCAATTGCGCTGTGCCGCCGAGCATTCCGGTCGTGGTGTCATTACCGCCGGTGACCATCGTGAATGTGAACGCCAGAATCGACAGCACCCCAGCGATGTCACCGTCGGCGCCTACGCCGGCGGCCACCAAATGCGAGACGGTGTCGTCCTCGGGTTCGGTGCGACGCCGTTCGATCAACGCGGTGAAGTAAGCCATCATCCCGCCGAGTGCGTCGCCAAGACCGCCCAATGCCCCGGCGACGCCGCCCGAGGTGGTGTTGGCCGCGACGATCGCCTCTGTCCAGCCGTCGAATTGATTGCGGTCCTCTTCCGGCACACCGAGGTAGTGCGCGACGACCATCGACGGGAGCGGTTTGAACAACTCGGCGACGATGTCCCCGCCGCCGTTGGCGCGCAACCGTTCAATGCGCTCGACGACGAATTCGCGAACCTTGGGCTCGACGGCTTCGACCTGCCGCGGAGTGAAGCCCCGCGACACCAGCTTGCGGAACTCGGTGTGCACCGGCGGGTCCTGCATCACGAACGGTGGATTGTCCTGCAGACCGATCAGCTCGAGCTCGCCGTAGTTGACCGTCAGGCCCTGCGCCGACGAAAACGTGTCGTTGGCGCGGGCGGCCTCCCACACGTCGGCGTGCCGGGACAACACCCAGTAGTCGTCGTCCGGCTTGTCCGGCGGGATGACGTGATGCACCGGGTCGTGGTTGCGCAGCGCGGCGTACATCGGCCACGGGTTCGGCCAGGTGTCGGCATCAGCCAGCTGGAAACGAACCGGCGAACCATGAGACAGAGTCGCTGTCATGTCTCATTGGTACGACACCTCACCGCGACGTGTCAATAGTCAGTCTCGGTGAGCAGACGCAAAAGTGCCCTAGAACGCCTGAAAAAGGGCACTTTTGCGTCTGCTGGCGGGCTCAGATTGCCGCGCCCGGGTTGAGGATGCCGTCGGGGTCGAGCGCCCGTTTGATCCGCTGGTTGAGCTCCATCGCCTCGGGTCCGAGTTGGCCCGCCAACCAGGGCCGTTTCAGCCGGCCGACGCCGTGTTCGCCGGTGATCGTGCCGCCGAGCCCGACCGCCAGATCCATGATTTCGCCGAACGCCTTCTGGGCCCGCTCGGCCATCGCGGCATCGGAGGAGTCGTACACGATCAGCGGGTGGGTGTTGCCGTCGCCGGCGTGGGCGATCACCGAGATCATCACGTCGCGGTTCGCGGCGATCTTGGCGATGCCGCCGACGAGATCGGCCAAGGCCGGCAACGGAACGCCGACGTCCTCGAGCAGCAGTGAACCCTTCAACTCCACCGCCGGGATCGCGAACCGGCGCGCGGCCACGAACGCCTCGCCCTCCTCCGGGTCGGATGTCGAAAACACTTCTTTCGCCCCATGTTCGGTGAATACCTTCGCCATGAACTCCGCGTCCTCGACGCCTGAGGGTCCGCGGTCGTCGGTGGCGGCCACCATCATCGCGGCGGCGTTTCGGTCGAGGCCCATCCGCAGCTTGTCTTCGACGGCGTTGATCGCCGCCGAATCCATGAACTCCAGCATCGACGGCCGGATCTTGCCGGTGATCGTGACGACGGCGCTCGCAGCGGCCTCCACCGAGTCGAAAGTGGCCACCACCGTGCTCGCGACGTGCTGCGGCGGCAGCAGCCGCAGCGTCACCTCGGTGATCACCCCAAGCGTGCCCTCGCTGCCGACAAACAGCTTGGTCAACGACAGCCCGGCGACATCTTTCAGCCGTGGTCCGCCGAGTCGCACCACGGTGCCGTCCGCCAGCACCACCTGAAGGCCCAGCACGTAGTCGGTGGTGACGCCGTACTTGACGCAGCACAGCCCGCCGGCATTGGTGGCGATGTTGCCCCCGATGCTGCAGATCTCGAACGACGACGGGTCCGGCGGATACCACAGCCCGTACTCGGCGACAGTCTTCTTGACCTCGGCGTTCAACAGCCCGGGCTGGGCGACGGCGGTGCGCGTCACCGGGTCCACCGTGATGTCGCGCATCTTCTCCGTGCTCAGCACGATGCCGCCGGTCAGCGCGGTCGCCCCGCCGGACAGCCCGGTGCCCATACCGCGAGGCACGACGGCGATCTTGTGCTTTGTGGCCCAGCGCATCACCGTCTGCACCTCTTCGGTACGACGGGGCCGGACCACGGCCAGCGCGGTGCCCGCACCCGGGTCAAACGCCCGGTCTTGCCGGTAGGACGCCACGATGTCGGGATCCGTGACGACTACACCTTCGGGCAGCTCAGCGATGAGAGCCGCCAATGCCTCTGTGCTCATGCCTCGACTCCCGCTCGCTCCGGTCCTCGCTCGTTCCTCGCTGCGATCCTCACTCGCGGTCGTCTTCGGGGACTCATACGTCGATGCTACGAGCCCATGTCGCGGCGCCCGTCGGGAAAGAGCAGCTTGATGAGATCCTCGCGAGTGGCCGATCCGGTCTTGGTCATCGCCCGGTAGACGTGACCTTCGACAGTGCGCAACGACAAGTGCAGCCGCTCGGCAACGTCGCGACTGGTCAGTCCCGATCCGATGAGCCGGACGACCTCCCGCTCGCGTGCGGTCAAGGGCAGTGGTTCGCTGACCTCGCGCAGAGCCGGCGTGCTGATTCCGCCACATCGTTGGGCGAGCGCCTCCGCGCGCGTCGAACATCCCAGCGCTGAGCCACGCAGATCGCTATTACGGAACGAGATGCAGGCATGGGCGGCGGCGTCCACCGCTGCGGCGAGATCGCCCATCTGCTCGAATTCTTCAGAGACAGCTGACAATTCAGGGCCGTCGGCGGCGCTCAGTGCGGTCGCGAACCGGGCGGCCAGCTTCGCGCGCGGTCCCTCGACCATGGTTTCGAGTTCACCCAGCCGAGACGCGCACGAGTAATCCCCGAACTGGACGGCGGTCTGCAGGCAAAATACTTCGGCCGCGAATTGTCCATTGGCCGCGGCGGTTTCGGCGGCCGACAACATCATGGCGATCGCCTCGGTGAGCGCGCCCTGCCCGGCCACCAGCCATGCGCGGGCCAGGCTGCGTTCGTAGTTCAGCGCCCGAAATGGACGTCGGATTTCATCAAGCCCGGCGAGCACTGCGGCCGCGTCGTCGGTCGAACCACGCATCGCCAGCGCCGTGGCGTACGGGATGTGATACCGGAATCCCCACCCCTTGGCGTTCCCCGACGCCGACAACGCGGGCGCTGCCTTTCCCAACAACGCACACGCCGAATCCATACGACCCGCGAAGAGCGCAGCGCGACCCGCGACTGCGGCGCCGAGCAATTGGGCTGCGCCGGGCATGTCGGCGCCTTGCTCGTACACGCGTTGTGCCACGTTGAATCCCTCGGCCATCTGGCCGGCCAGCAACAATGCGCTGATGTGCCCGTCGGCGATGTTGAATCGCATGTGCGGGGAATCGAAGGCCCGAGATGCGACGGCGTATCCCGTGTTTGCGACGGACACCGCCTTGGCGGTGGCACCCGCGTCCGCGTGCACCACGGTAAGCGCCCACGCGGTCTCGGCGCCCGCGACCGCCGGCAAGTCTTCCAGCACAAGGCTTTTCGATGTCTCTATTACCTGTTGCGGCTGATCCACCGCAAACCAGTACGCGGTGAGGAAGGCGTCTATCCAGATGCGCGCCGCCGGCGCGGCGCTACGGCCCGCGCCATCGATGATCTCTTTAGCCCGCGCGGCATCACCGATTGCCCACAGCATGTTGCTGGCCCGCAGGTACGCGAGCCGGCCGCGGTCCTCGTCGGTGAGCTCTGAAATAGGCAGCCCGGCGAGCACCGCATCCGCCTCCTGGCCGGCAAACAGCCACGACAACGCATGTGCGCGAAGGAAATACGCGCGCGGCGAGCCGTCAGCGCGAATTGCCGCCTTGGCGAGCCGATCCGCCAGTCGTAGATCGCCCAGCCAGACCGCGCCGCTGCCCGCCTTGAGGAGTAGATCGGTATCGGGGGTCAGGTCGGAGTCCAGACTCAGCGAGGCGCGGCGCACCACGCTGCGCATGTCGTCGGCGTCTGCGGCCGACGCAAGTTCGGCGGCGATCAGACCGCGCAGCCGGCGCAACCTGGTTTCGGGTGATCGAGATCGGCGCACCTCGCCGTACAACGGATGCGCCAGTCGCACTTCCAGTTCGTCGTCGACTTCATCGACGGTTATCAGGCCGCGCAGGTGGGCTTCCTCGATGGCGTCGGGATCCGCGATCCGCCGCAGCGTCGTCATTACGAGCGGTTCGCCGACCGCAAGTGCGTCGATCACCTCAATGGTGGGCGGCGACAGCGCGCCAAACCGGGCCTCGATCAATTCGACCAATCCCATCGGCATGATCGGTTCGCCGATCCACTGCCAATAGCGGTTCTGCTGACGTATCCGGCCGTCGGCGATTTCCTGCTCGACGATGTTGCGCAGATACAAGGCATTCCCGCGCGTCAGCTTCCACAGCCGGGTGGCCGCATCGGCATCCACCGGCCCACCCAGCGCCGCAGCCAACAGCTCGGCGATCTCGTCTTTCGAAAGGGGTTGCAGGTCGAGTCGGCCGAACTGGGCGCCCCTCCAGATCTCGTAGATCTCGGTGGGAACGCGTTCGCCTTCACGAACGGTGAGCACCACCTTGGCGGCCTCGCGCAGCACGATCTGGTGCAAGACGAAGGTCGATAGTTCGTCGAGCAGATGCACATCGTCGACGCCCAGCACCACCTTCGTACCGGGCGGCGCGGATGTGACGGCGTCGATCACGCCGCGCACCAGCTGGAGTCGGTCGGTGGCCGCCGACCCGGCCCATGGCGCGAACGCACCGAGGGGAAGCTTGCGCGCGGACATGGTGCCGACGGCCCAGCGTGGTTCGAAACCGTGGGATGCGGCCGACGACAGCCCCTCGCGGACGATCCGGCTCTTCCCGACGCCCGCGGCCCCGCTCACCAGGATCCCCGCGACGCCGGGATCCGAGATTACGGCCGCTATCGTGCGCATCTCCTCGGAGCGACCGATCAATGGCCAGGTCAACCGCACATCGAGAGCCTAGAACGCTTACACGGTTTGCCAGGGGAGATTCGGCTAGCCATGTCAACGTAGCCGATCGGCTACTATGCTGGCGTGACTTCCACAGACGCGCAGCGGCTTGGAGACATCCCGCGCACCGCGGCGGAGACCCGCGTCATGTTGGCCGCGCTTGATCTGTTCGCCGAACACGGCGTCAGCGGTACGTCGTTGCAGATGATCGCCGACGCGATGGGCGTGACGAAAGCCGCTGTGTACCACCAGTTCAAGACCAAGGACGAGATCATCATCGCGGTCACCGAGATGCAGCTCGCCCGCTTGGAGGCGGCTCTGGAGGACGCCGAGGCGGCCGACGATCGGCCGCAGGCAAGGGAATTGCTGTTGAATCGGGTGATCGAGCTTGCCGTCGAGCAGCGCCACATGGTGGGAGTCATGCAATCCGATCCCGTCATCATTCGATTCCTCGCGGAGCACAAGCCGTTTCAGGCCTTCCTCGAGCGCCTGTACGCCGCGCTTATTGGGGACGACGCGGGTCCGGAGACGTTGGTGCAGGCGGCGATGCTGTCCGGAGCGATTGGCAGCGCCGTCAAGCATCCTCTTGTCGCACACCTCGACGACCCGACGCTGCGGTCGCACCTGCTGCGCCTGACACGGCGGCTGGTCGACCTACCCCGCTGAGTAGGCGATTCCGATTGCTTTCTATTCAGGAAGTCAGTCAGCTAAGCCGTGCCAGACGATGGGGTCGCTCCTGGCGTGGGCGGCCCCTTCATCTGCCCGGCCGAGTCGAGGTCGCGCAGCGCCGGCAGGAAGATCGCGACTAGGCCAAGTGCCAGCATCGGCAGCGACAACGCAAGGAACGTCGCATGCAGTCCGGCGGAGTCGGCCAACGGGCCGGCCACGATCAGTCCGAGCGGCCCCGCGGCATAGGCCAACGACCCCATTACGCCCACCACGCGGCCCCGAAGATGCTGCGGCGCACGGGTTTGCATGACGTAGTTGTAGATCGGCGCGATCGGCCCGTAGACCAGCCCGACGACGGCGCACAGCACGAGGATGACGGGCAGCGGCGGCAGGAAGGCGATGATAGTCATCGCCACCCCCAACGTCAGCACGGCCGTCAGCATGACTGCCCGTCGGCTCGAGTACTTCGACAGCACCGCATAGCCAAGCGCTCCCACCAGCCCGCCGACGCTTAACGCCATCAGCACCCAGCCGAGCTGCGCCGGTTCATTGCGATCGGTGAAGTACTTCGGAAACAGCACGGATTCCATCGGCATGTACAGGCCGGTGGCGGTCAGGTCGACGATGGCCAGCGTCCGCAGCACCTTGTTGTTCCACACGAAGCGCAAGCCTTCGACGATGCCCGCCCACACTCCTTCGGGCAGCGCCGCCCGGTCCGGTTTGCCCGCGCCCTCCAGCCGAAGCGCCCCGATGGCAACGATCGACAGCCCGAACGCGGAGGCGGTCACCCACATGGTGTTGACGCCGCCGAGCGTGGCGATCAGCAGGCCGCCGATGCCGGGGCCGACGATGTACGCCAGGTTGAAGACCGCCTCGTAGACGCTGTTGGCGTGGTCGAGCGTCCAGCCGGCGCGGGTGGCCGCCTCCGGCAGCATCGTCTCGCGTGCGGTCATCCCCGCCGGGTCGAAGAACGCGCCAAGCGCAGCCAGCGCGGCAAGCACCGCGACGTTGATGACGTGCACCCCGAACATCAGTGCCAGGACAGGGACGGCGGCCACCGACAGTGCCGACAATGCGTCGGAAATCATCGAAACCCGCCTGCGGCCGAGGTAGTCCACCGCGGCACCCGCGATCAGCGTCGCGGCGAGCAACGGCAGGGTGCCCGCCATCGCCACGATCGAAGCGTTCAGCGCAGAACCGTTGCGTTGCAACACAAGCCAGGGAAACGCGACGATCGAGATGCCGTTGCCCGCGCCAGCCATCAGCGCGCCGAACAGAATCAGGAAAAGCGGACCGCGCTTGCCGTTCGTCATAAGTTATCGCGCCGAATCTAACAGCGGTCGAGGCCGCTGGGCAGGTGGTTTTGCTGCGCATGCTTCAGTGATTCTGTGAAACTCGCCCATCCACGGACCGGCGTGATGTTCGATTCGCCCGTGCTCCCCGGCTCCGGCTGGCCGGGCGATCCGGCCACCTCGCGAACGGCCGTGGCGGAAACGCCAGCTCACGTCGCCTCGATGGCGGCGGCGGTCAGGACTCTTGAGGAGCTCGACGCCGAGGTGTCGGTGTGCCGTGCCTGCCCGCGGCTGGTCGAATGGCGTGAGCAGGTGGCCACGGACAAGCGCAAGTCCTTCGCCGATCAGCCGTATTGGGGTCGACCGATTCCGGGTTGGGGGTCGGCGCGGCCGCGGGTGTTGATCGTCGGGTTGGCGCCCGCCGCGCACGGCGGTAACCGCACCGGCCGGGTCTTCACCGGTGACCGGTCGGGCGACTTTCTGTTCGCGGCACTGCATCGCGCCCGGCTGGCCAACCAAGCGACGTGTGTGGACGCGGCAGATGGTTTGGTGCTCAACGACACTCGGGTAGCTGCGGCCGTGCGATGTGCGCCGCCGGCCAATGTGCCGACACCGGCCGAACGCGCGGCGTGTGCACCGTGGCTGGATGCCGAGTGGCGGCTGATCGGATCCGAGGTGCAGGTGATCGTCGCGCTCGGGGCGTTCGCGTGGCGCGCGGCGCTGCAGATGATCGGCTCCGTCCCGACGCCGGCGCCGAAGTTCGGACACGGCGCGACGGCGACGCTTGGTGACGTGACGCTGATCGGCTGTTATCACCCCAGCCAGCAGAACACGTTCACCGGCAAGCTCACACCGCAGATGCTCGACGACATCTTCAGTAAGGCGGCCGAAGTGCACTGAGAGCGATGGCCACCCGACATCATTCGAAGACCGCCACGACTATCAGGACGGTTGTAGCCATATCGCGGCACTAGGCAGATCTCGTGACCTCGTCGAGCGCGTGTGCCAGGAGATCGACGCTCGACATCGCGCTCAATCCAATCACTTCCGACTGCTCCGCGGTCAGTGGCAGCTGGTCGAGCGTGGCGAAAATTTCATCGCCGTGGCCGATGTCGAGTTCGGCGTGCGCACTTAGCGTGCGGAATGCCTGCAGTTCGTAACCCGTGCGGGCCATCAGCTCGTCAATCGTCGCAGGTGTTGGTGGATAGCCCTCCAAAAGCCCGATCCACCCGAGCAGCGCGACAGGGTGGTAATGCAAGACCCAGTAATACTGCGCGCCCACCGCGCGCGCGACCGTCGGCGACGGCACGCGCGCGGTGATGGTTGAGCGGTCGACGCCGAGCGATGCGAGATCCTCGAGTAGCCACTCGTCGTGGTCGCGCTCCTCTTCGATGTGCTCGTCGAGGTACTCCACGAGACGGGCGGCGACCGGGTCGGCAGCCGAAATCGAGCGTGCTCGGTCACGTGCTGTCTCCATGAGTGGCACGCTCGCGCGGATTACCGAATGAAGGGTGAACAGGTACTCGGGATAAAGCTCGCGCACCCGGGGATGCTTAACCAACCGCTCGCCGGCCGCCGAGAGCTTCCACAGTACGAGTTCCAGCGTCCCGCGGAGCCGCTCAGCGTTGCTTAGCGGCGACGTCGAGGCGACCGGCCGCATAGCGAGCATCGACTTTAGTTGGTCTGGCTAGTGGGCCATCAACGGATACTGCGGCAAGGATAGGCCGGCACTGACGAGCGTGGTGTTGATGTCGGACAGCAGGGCGAGCTCAGAGTCCGACAGCGTTTCGAACAACTGACGCACCGGTTCGGGGAGCTGACTGTAGTCGGCGTCCCCCAAGTCTCCTGGCCGGTGCCGATTGAACACCGCTTCCTTTTCACCGCGGGGGGCCGCTAGCCACTCCTGCCGGCCCTCAGCGTCCTTGATGATCGACTCGAACACAACAAGCGCTTTCAGCTGTGCCTCGTTCACTCCGACGTCGGGGCTCGTCATGGCGACTCCTGATTTGGTGTTATCCCACCTCACCCTGACTAAGGTTCCTTGTCAAGACGGGGAAAGATGTCCCGTGGAAGGGGGCCTTGACGTGGCTGCCGACATTCGCAAAGTCGTCACGGTCCTTTTCTGCGATATCACCGGCTCGACGACCCTCGGTGAAGCCCTCGACCCAGAGTCGCTGCAGCGAATACTGTCCCGATACTTCGGTGAGATGAAGGCGATCGTGGAACGCCACGAAGGCGCCGTGGAGAAGTTCATCGGTGATGCCGTGATGGCGGTCTTCGGCCTCCCGTCGGTGCATGAAGACGACGCGCTGCGTGCCGTTCGCGCGGCGGTTGAGATGCGGGACGCACTCGCTACGCTCAATGCTGAGTTCGCCGTGAAATGGGGTGTCACACTTGCCATCCGCACCGGCATCAACACTGGCGAAATTCTTGCGGGAGAGCCGGGTGAGGGGCAAGCACTTGTCGTCGGCGACGCCGTCAACACCGCGGCCCGTCTCGAGCAATTCGCCGAGCCGGGTCAAATCCTCATGGGGGAAAGCACCTACTGGCTTGTTCACGATGCAGTGACAGCCGAACCCGTCGGTCCTCTGGGGCTCAAGGGCAAGAGCTCGGCGGTATCCGCTTGGCAGCTTTTTGCCGTCGTCGCCCACGCCCCAGGCTGGAGTCGGCGACTTGACTCTCCAATCATCGGACGCGAACAGGAGATCCGCCGACTGGAGAACGCCTTTGAACGCACGGTGGAAAACGGCGCATGTGAGCTCATTACCGTCATGGCTCCCGCCGGCGTCGGCAAGTCGCGACTGATCGCGGAAGTGCTGTCGCGCTTGGTATCACGCGCCACCATCCTGCAAGGGCGCTGTCTCCCATACGGTGACGGAATCACGTTCTGGCCGATCGCCTCCCTCCTGATGGAGGCGATCGAAATGACCGAGCGAGACACGGAGATGACCGCCCGGCGCAGGCTGTCCGAGCTTCTTGGCCAGACCGCGGACGACCAAGAGGATGCCGAGCTTGTGTGTGACGCTCTCGCGCCGTTGCTTGGTTTCGGCACGGAGGCGGTGGGGATCCGTGAAACCTTCTGGGCGGTCCGAAGGCTGCTCGAGCACCTCGCCGCCCGGCGGCCGATTGTCGTGGTCTTCGACGATATCCATTGGGGGCAGCCCACATTCCTCGACCTCGTCGAGTATCTCACCGACTGGATCCGGGGCGTCCCTGTACTCCTCGTGTGCCAGGCGCGACCTGAGCTGCTTGACACACGTCCTCGATGGGTGTCGACGAAGAGCAACGCGTCGGTGATGACTCTGCAGCCGCTCACCGAAGCACAGACCAAAACCCTGATCCGTGGACTCACCGGCGGCGCGGATCTTCCATTGGAGGCGCGAACGAGGATCGCAGCTGTGGCCGAGGGAAACCCGCTCTTCGTCGAGGAGACGGTGCGGATGCTTGTCGACCACGCCGTCCTGCAATCGCGTGACGGGCGCTGGTTAGTCAGCGGCGATCTGTCGGCAATCGCCATCCCGCCGACCATCCACGCGCTGCTCGCGGCACGGCTTGATCGGCTGGAGCCGGACCAGCGGATGGTTATCGAGCAAGCATCTGTCATCGGTCGTTCGTTCTGGTGGGGTGCGGTGTCTGAGCTGGCCCCCAAAGAGATTCAGCAGCATGTCGGGGAGTACCTCCAGTCGCTCGTGCGCAGAGAGCTTATTGAACCGGACGAGTCCGAGATCCGCGGCGAGGACGCCTTCCGCTTCACCCACATCCTCATCCGCGACGCGGCTTATCACGGCGTTCCCAAGGCAACGCGTGCCGAGTTGCATGAGCGTCTAGCCGGCTGGATCGCGGCTCACACGCGGGAACTGGCTGGTAAGTACGAAACGATCGTTGGTTACCACCTCGAGCAGGCGCATCATGCGCTCATCGAGCTCGGTCCGCAGAGCGATCGCTCTTCGGAACTGGCCAATCGGGCGGCCTCGACACTGGCGGCGGCCGGCGATCGTGCGCTGGCCCGCGGCGACATGCCGGCGGCGGTAAACCTACTGTCGCGAGCCGCCGCGTTGCTGTCCCCGCAGGACGGGCGACGACTGGAACTGCTTACCGAAGTGGCGTTCGCGCTCATCGAGATTGGTGAGTTTGACCGTGTGGTCGGAGTCGTCGAGGAGTTGAACACTGCAGCGAAAGAGACGAACGATGCGGGCCTGCAGTGCGAAGCAACCATTGTCGGTCTGTGGATCCGGTTGTTCACGAACCCCGATGGGTGGGCAGCCGATGCTACGAAACAGGCGAAGCGAGCGATCACCACGTTCGGTGAGCTCGAGGACGATGCTGGCCTGGCGAGAGCTTGGTCGCTGCTGGGCCTGACGCAAATGATGACAGCGCGCTTTGCAGCAGCTGAGGACTCGTGGTGGAGAGCCGTTGGGCACGCGCAGCGAGCCGGCAGTCGCCGGGATGTGCTCGAGAGCCTCTCGTGGATTCCTGGCGCACTATGGGCGGGGCCTACGCCCGCGGTAGAGGGCATCGCGCGCTGCCGCGATGTGCTCGAACAGGCCCGCGGCGATAAGAAGGCAATGGCCAGCGCGCTGTTCTCGCAGGGCTTCCTCGAAGGATGTGTCGGGCAATTCGACGACGCACGGCAGCTTTTCGCGCAGGCGCGCGCGCTCCTCGAAGAGGTTGCGCTGCCGGTCTGGATCGCCGGCCCATTGACGCAGTGCGTCGGGTGGACCGAGCTGTTGGCGGGCAACGCGCAAGGCGCAGAACGCGAACTGCGCGCGGGCTGGGAAACGCTGCAGGCGATCGGCGAGGTGACGTTGCTCTCGACAGTCGCCGGGCTGCTGGCCGAAGCGGTATATGCGCAAGAGCGGTACGACGAGGCCGAACACTTCACCCGCCTGAGCGAGGAGTCCGCTGGCCCCGAAGACGTTTACTCCCACGCCTTGTGGCGCAGTGTGCGATCCAAGGTCCTCGCCTGGCGTGGCGAGTTGGATGAAGCACTGTTGCTTGGGCGCGAGGCGGTTGGTTTTGCCGAATCCAGCGACTCACCCCTTCTTCGCTGGCACACGCTGGTGAGCCGAGCAGCGGTTCTTCGTATCGCCAATCAACCGCAAGGAGCAGAGGAGGATCTGCGCGAGGCGGCCGACCTCGCCGAGCAGAAAGGCAATGTCGTTGCCGCACGCATTGCGCGGGAAGCGCTCGGTCGCGGGGCCTGTTAGGCGGGGCAAGCGTGAGTAGGGAAGCCGCAGGGGTGGGGAGGCGTTGAGGTAGCCATGCGCCTTTCCGTTCTCGACCTCGTGCCGGTGCGCACCGACCAGACCACGTCCGACGCGCTGGCGGCGACGACGCAGCTCGCGCAGACGGCCGACCGGCTCGGCTACACCCGGTACTGGCTGGCCGAGCACCACAACATGCCTGCGGTGGCGGCCACCAGCCCGCCGGTGTTGATTGCGCATCTGGCTGCGCAGACGTCGCAGCTGCGGCTGGGTTCGGGTGGGGTGATGCTGCCCAACCACGCGCCCCTGGCGGTCGCCGAGCAGTTCGCGCTGCTGGAGGCCGCGCATCCCGGCCGCATCGACCTCGGCATCGGGCGCGCACCCGGCTCGGACCCGGTCACGTCGCTGGCGCTGCGCGGTGCGGCGGGCCGCGATGATCGCGACATCGAGGCCTTCCCGGAGTATCTCGACGACGTCGTCGCGTTGATGAGCGCACGCGGCGTGCGGGTGCCGATTCCGAACCAGCGCTACATCCTCAAGGCGACGCCGGCCGCGGCCACCGAGCCGAAGCTGTGGCTCCTTGGCTCGTCGATGTATTCGGCACATCTGGCCGCGGCGAAAGGTCTGCCGTACGTGTTCGCGCACCACTTTTCGGGGCAGGGCACGGCCGAGGCGCTCGAGGTGTATCGCTCGGAGTTCCGGCCGGGCGAGCTGGCGTCCGAACCGGTGACGTTCCTGACGGTCAACGCCGTGGTGGCCGAAACACGTGATGAGGCAATGGCTTTGATCCTGCCGAACCTGCAGATGATGGGACGGCTGCGGACGGGGCAGCCACTGGGCCCGCTCGATCTTGTCGAGGACGCCGCGGAGGTGACGATGGCGCCGCAGGCGGAGCGGATCGCGGAGGGTGCGTTGCGACGCGCGGTCGTCGGCACCCCTACGGAGGCGGCTGAGCAGGTACGCGCCCTGGCCGACGAGTTCGGCGTCGACGAAGTGATGGTCAACCCCGTCGCCTCGGCGTATCGCGGCACTGATCCGGCTTCCGCGCCCGCGCGCGACAAGACGTTGGAACTGCTCGCCAAGGAACTGTTCTAGTTTCGCCGAGCGCACGGTTGTTGTACGCATCGGCCGAGAAGATCCGCGAACAACCGTGCGCTCGGCGCACTAAGCGGGCGTCAGCACCACCACAGGTATCGGCCGCGACGTGCGCTTCTGATAGCCGATGTAGCGGTTCTTGTTGCCCCGCATGTTGTTGACGATCGGCCACAGCCGCTGATAGTCGGGATCGTCTGGCAGCACCGGTTTCGCGGTGACGCCGAATCGCTTTGGGCCCACATTGATCTCGACCTTGGGGTTGGCCTTCAGGTTGTGATACCAGCCCGGTGCCTTGGGGTCGCCACCCTTCGACGCGACGACCAGGTAGTCGTCACCGTCTCGGGCGTAGCTGAGTGAATTGGCGCGCTTCTGGCCGGTTTTGGCGCCCGTGGTGTGGAGGATCAGTTGAGATGGGCCGCCCGGGATCGTGTGCCCGATCCGGCCATTGGTGCCCTTATAG
>DASRJA010000584.1:0-11673 GCA_035649695.1 Mycobacterium sp.
GTCGTCCACAGACGGCGTCGGCACCAAGCTGGCCGTCGCCCAGGCGATGGACAAGCACGACACCGTCGGCATCGACCTCGTCGCGATGGTCGTCGACGATCTCGTGGTGTGCGGCGCCGAGCCGTTGTTCCTGCAGGACTACATCGCGGTCGGCCGAACGGTGCCGGAACGCGTCAGCGAACTGGTGTCAGGCATCGCCAACGGCTGCGTGATGGCCGGCTGTGCGCTGCTGGGTGGCGAGACCGCCGAGCACCCGGGCCTGATGGCGCCCGACCACTACGACATCTCCGCGACCGGCGTCGGCGTCGTGGAGGCCGACGACGTGCTGGGGCCGGACCGGGTCAAGCCCGGTGACGTGATCATCGCGATGGCGGCGACGGGCCTGCACTCCAATGGCTACTCGCTGGCCCGCAAGGTGCTGCTGGAAATCGACCGGATGAACCTGGCGGGCCACGTCGAGGAGTTCGGCCGCACCCTGGGCGAAGAGCTGCTCGAGCCCACCCGCATCTACGCCAAGGACTGCTTGGCGCTGGCCGCCGAAACCCAGGTCCGTACCTTCTGCCACGTCACCGGCGGCGGACTGGCCGGAAACCTCGAGCGGGTCATCCCGCCCGGGCTCGTCGCCGAGATCGACCGCGGAACGTGGACGCCCGCCCCGGTGTTCGGGATGATCGCGCAACGCGGCCGCGTCGAGCGCGTCGAGATGGAGAAGACGTTCAATATGGGTGTCGGCATGGTCGCGGTCGTCGCACCCGACGACACCGACCGCGCACTGGCCGTGCTGACGGCCCGGCACCTGGACTGCTGGACCCTCGGCACCATCAAGAAGGGCGGCAAGGACAGTCCCCGTGCCAGTCTCGTAGGCCAGCACCCCAGGTTCTAGGGATCTAGCGCCGCCAGTCGTCCTCTTCGGGGGCCCAGTCGTCGGTCACCGCATCGGTGCCGTTGAGATCGTCAGAACCGTCTGACCCCGCCAGCTCGCGCTGAAGCCGGTCGAAATCGGTCTGCGGTGAGCTGTATTTGAGCTCACGAGCAACCTTGGTCTGCTTTGCCTTAGCCCGGCCGCGGCCCATGGGGGTACCCCCTCGCGCAATAACGGAGCGGCCCAATATTTAGGCGGCTCCGATCTGTGTGTCTTTATTGTCCTGCCAACACTTTACCGTGCCCGGCTGTCGTGTGCTGGCAGGCCCATCGCGTCAACGCGCTCGGCCTCGAAGCTGTTCCACTGCCAACCGGCCTGCGCCGACCGCGTCGGTTGGTGGCATCGAGTCGGGGTCGATGACCGCGGCGACCTCTGTCTGCCCGCCGGTGGTCAGCGGCGTGTCCGCGGGCAGACCGCGCTTCAGCAGGGCCAGCGCGATCGGGCCCTCGTCGACGTGGTCGACCACGGTGCCCAGCCGGCCCACTGTGCGTCCGCCCGCCAGCACGGGATCGCCGGTGGCGGGCCGATCCGCGGCGCCGTCCAAGTGCACCAGCACCAACATCCGGGGAGGTTTGCCCAGGTTATGGACGCGAGCGACGGTTTCCTGCCCGCGGTAGCAGCCCTTGTCCAGGTGCACTGCCGTACCGATCCAGCCGACCTCGTGCGGGATGGTCCGCTCGTCGGTGTCGACGCCTAGGCGGGGCCGCAGCGCTGCCACCCGATGGGCTTCGTAGGCCCACACACCGGCCGGCCGCACGCCTGCGTCGACGAGGCGCTGGCGCCACGCAGCGGCCTGTTCGCGCGGCACCACCAAATCCAGTTCTATGGTCTGGCCAGCCATTCTGCGCAAAAACCCGCCTCCAGGTAGCGGCACGGCTGCATCTTCAGCCGGTAGCGAACCGATGCCAAGCACGTCGACGACCTGCGGGTCGGCCAGCTTCGGGCCGAGCAGCGACAACACCGCCAAATCAGCCGGTTCGACGGACGCGTCGGCCCAGAACACCATCTTGCGCAGGTACGTCAGCAGCGGTTCGCCACGCCAGGCCTCGGTGTCCAGGTAGGTGACGCCATCGAGCTGCGTCTGGATCCAGTGATCTTCGACACGGCCCTGCCCGTCAAGGCTGAGATTCTGCGTGACCGCGCCGTCGGGCAGGTCGCTGACGTGTTGCGACGAGATGCTGTGCAGCCACGTCTTGCGGTCCTTGCCGGTGAGCATCAGCACCACGAGGTGTGAGCGGTCGACGACGACGGCGCCATCCGCGGCTGCACGTTGCTCGCCAAGAGGGTCGCCATAGTGCCAGACGGCACCGGCATCCGGTCCGGTCTCGGGGGCGGAAACTGCGGACATGTCTTCAACCTTACGGGCGCTACGCTTCTTGCCCATGGCGAGCGAACCAGCGGTCGTGGTCACCCTCGACGGTGAACAGCATGACCCCGCGGCGCCGTTGCTCCACGCCGATGACCTGGCGGTCGTGCGCGGCGACGGCATCTTCGAGTCGCTGTTGGTCCGCGACGGCAGGCCGTGCCTGCTAGAGGCACACCTTGGCCGGTTGACGCAGTCGGCGCGGATGACCGACCTGCCGGCACCGGATCTACGGCGCTGGCGCGAGGCCGCAGCCACTGCGGCATCCAGCTGGACCGCGAAGAGCGATGACGAGGGCGTGATGCGGCTGATCTACAGCCGCGGCCGGGAAGGCGGTTCGGAGCCGACGGGCTTCGTTCTGGTCGGCCCGCTGCCCGCGCGAGTCGCCGCTGTGCGCCGCGACGGGCTGGCCGCGCTGACGCTCGCCCGCGGGTTGCCAGCGGATGGCACGGCCGACATGCCGTGGCTGCTGGCGGGCGCGAAGACCTTGTCCTATGCGGTGAACATGGCGGCGCTGCGGCACGCCGAGCGCCACGGCGCCGGTGACGTGATCTTCGTCAGCTCCGACGGCTGCATCCTCGAGGGGCCGCGCTCGACGGTGGTGATCGCCACCGAATCAGAGAACGGGGCCGGGAATTCCACATTATTCACGCCGCCGCCGTGGTATCCGATCCTGCGCGGCACCACGCAGCAGGCGCTGTTCGAGGTGGCCCGCAACAAGGGCTACGATTGTGACTACCGCGCGTTGCGCCCGGCGGATCTCTTTGCAGCGCAAGGGGTTTGGTTGGTATCCAGCATCACACTCGCGGCGCGGGTGCACACCCTCGACGGTCGAGTGCTGCCGCCGTCGCCGTTGGCGAGTGAATTGACCGAACTGGTCGACGCCGCAATCGTGTCCGATCGCTGACCGCGATCCGGAAAGTGCGCCATTCTGGGTGAGTGGGGGACGATTCCGGAGACGAACGGCTGACGCGTTACCAGCGTCTGGCGTTGCGCCGTCTGATGCGGCACGCCGGGCTGCGGCCCGGCCAGCCGCTGACGTCCCAAGACTGGCAGGCTTACTTCGAGTTCTCGACAGTCAGGAGCACGCGGGCGGTACATCGCGTGATGCGAGCACTGCCGTCGAGCCCGCGGTGCGGCATGTGCGGTGCGCCGTTCGCCGGCTTCGGCAGCCGGTTGGTTCGGCCGCTGGGCTTCCGCCCGTCGCGGAAGAATCCGACGCTGTGCGCGACGTGTGTCGAGCTGGCGCCGCCGGGCGGCATCACGACAGAGGTCGGCGTCATGTTCGCCGACCTGCGCGGGTTCACCACGCGTTCGGAGTCCATCACACCGCAGGAGGCGACCGCGCTGTTGCGACGCTTGTATGCGGTCGCCGAGGACGTGCTCTTCCCGGAAGCGCTGATCGACAAGTTGATCGGCGACGAGGTGATGGCGCTGTATCTGCCCATCTTCGTCGCTGGAAGCTCGTTTACGCCTGAGGATGCGGACCGGCGAACGGTGGCGAAAGTCATGCTCGACCACGCCCGCCGGTTGCTCGAAGGACTCGGCTACGGCAGTCGCGAAGGTCCCGCGCTCGAACTCGGCATCGGCCTCGACTACGGCGAAGCGTTCGTCGGCAACATCGGCGGAAAAGGCGCGATCAGTGACTTCACGGCCATTGGCGATGTCGTGAACACCGCGGCACGCCTGCAGTCGTGCGCCAGCAGCGGAGAGGTACTGGTGGCTGAACGCCTCGCTCGATATCTCGAAAGGCCGGCCGGTCCGGTTGAGCATCTCGCGGTCAAGGGCAAGCACGAACCAGTCGCCGCCCAACGGGTGTGCTGGTTCCCGAAACACTCCTAAATCGGTTGTCGCCGTGCGGATGCGCAGGTACTTTCGTTCATACACAAGGAAGGAGGTGGTCCGACCAATTGATTGACTTACGGACATGTGAGGTGGCTGCGAGCTAGCAGCGCACGGGGAGTCACCTGCGCGCGCTGGCGAATTCCCCGCAGCCACCCGGCCCCCGAGCCCTCGGTCTTGTCCAACCAGGAAACATCGGCTCGGGGGCCGCTCCATATCTGGGCTACTTCTCCGGCGGAGCCGGGGCCAACGACGAGCACGCCTGCATGGCCTTGTCCCACGTGGCCTGGTCGACTCCGGGCGGAGCGGGGGGTGTGCCGTTCGACGATGGCGCCGCACCGGACGGCGGCGGTCCGGACGGCGGGGTGCCATTGGGCGGCGGGCCGCCTGCATGGCCATCGCCGGGCGGCGCCGGAACTCCGTTGTCGCTCAAGCATTGAGCGAACGCGTCGTGGGCGGACGAGGATGGCGCGGCGCTGGTCTGTTCCGCGGGCGTCGTGCTGGACGAACACGCTGCGGTACTGATTAATGCGGCGGCGGCCGCGCCGACAACCGCGAAGCGAACGGCTTTACCCGTCACAATTTCTCCTTGTCGAGTGAACGAGCGTCTGCGACGGTAGGGGCCCCGGATGGGCCGTCGTTATTAGCGAGCTATGCGCCAGCTATGGACCGAACCCTGGCGCTGGTTAGCTAGGTGCGCGATGATGCGCCACATGCGCAACGTGTGGAGGCTGGCCGCGTTGGTTGCTGCGATGGCCACCGCATGCGCGCCGATCCCCGACAAGGCCACGACCGCCTCTGCTGACAAGTGCACCAAGGACGCGCTGGGCACGCTGTATCCCGGCATCTTCACGTTCGGCGCCGACCAACCCGTATACCCGCCGTGGTACATGGGCGACGATCCGGCCAGCGGTGAGGGATTCGAAGCGGCGCTTGCCTACGCCATCGCGGCCAAGATGAACTACACGCGTGATGATGTGCGATGGGTGCGGGTGCCGTTCAACGCGGCGCTGGCTCCCGGGCCAAAGACGTTCGACGCCAACCTATCTGAGTTCTCGATCACCGAGCAGCGCAAGGGGGCGGTGGATTTCTCGTCACCGTATTTCGATGTGACGCAGGCGGTCGTCACGGTCAAGTCGTCGCCTGCTGCCGGTGTCAAGAGGGTGCACCAGCTGAAGAAGCTGCGCCTGGGTGTCCAAGTGGGCACCACCAGCTATACGGCGGCGACGTCAGTAGACGGCGAAGTCCCTGTCGAGGTCTACAACACCAACGGCGACGCCAAGCTGGCGCTGAGCAACGGCGAGATCGATGCACTCGTTGCCGACCTGCCGACCGCATTCACGGTCGCCAACGAGCTGCGCGACGGCCTGATGGTCGGCCAATTGCCAAGTGCGTCAGGCGATGTGGAGCAGTTCGGCGTCGTGCTCGACAAGGGCAGCGGGCTGACCCGCTGCGTGTCGTGGGCCGTCGACTCACTTCGCGCAGAGGGCGCACTGGATCGGCTGGAAGAACGCTGGCTCACCGATGCCGGCAAGGCGCCCGTGCTGGCTTAGCTGGCCGGCCCTGGCGCCAGTGATGAGCACGCCTGCATGGCGCGGTGCCAGATGTCCTGGTCGACGCCGGGCGGCGGGCCAACGGCTGGACCCGGGGCGATGGGCACGCCGTGCTCGCTCAGGCAGTGCGCGAAACCGCCGTGGCCGGACGGGGCTACAGATGTCGAAACCTGTTCTGGCGACGGCGTATTCGATGAGCACGCGGCGAGAATTCCCGCCGCGGCGACGACCGCGGCCAGTGCTATCGCCCGCACTATCCGACGAACCTCGACAGCCGGGCGGACAGATGCGGGACCAGCCCGCCGTCGGCGTCGACCCGTTCCTCCACATAGGCCAGGTCGCCGCCCTCGACGATGCCGTACAGCCGCTTGGCCCCGCCGACGAGCACCCCTGACTTACTGCGCGCCAGCGCGTCGGTGACCAGCTCCCACGACGACTGCGTTCTCGGCCTGCCGTAAAACAATTCGACGTAGCCCGCAGAATGCGCAAGCAGCAGCTCGATGGCTTGGGACTCAGAAGGATCGGCTGGGTCATCGACGAACCGCCAGAAGCCCGACTCGCGCAGTGTGGGTTCGTCGTACTCCCCGGTCTCGGTCAGCCGCCACGAGCGCGCTTCCCAGATGAGATAGTCGCGACCGTCATGCGAGACGACGATCTGCTGACCGAACCGGTAGTCACCGCCGGGTCCGCGGCCCTCGCCCTCGCCGCGCCACACGCCCACCAGCGGTAGCAGCGCGAGGAGCGCATCGTTGAGGTTCGCGCCCTCACGCAGGTTGGCGGTATCGGCGGGCAGCGGTAGGTCGTCGAAAACCGGGATGTTGCGGGCCGCCGTTGCCTTGGCGCGTTCGGCCGCCGCCGCGACGGCTTCGTCGCCGGAGGTCACGACTCGTCGGTGATGAGGCGGTACAGCGTGTAGAGCGCGAACCACGTGATGACCACGACGGCCGCAACGAGCATGATCTCGAAGAACAGCACCACGGCAGCGAGTCTAGCCGCCGAGGGCCCATCAACTCTTGGCGGCTGTCGTGGCGTATCTCACGGGAGTTCGTCGACGTACTTCGGGCACAGCGTGTTCGTCGCGGCGCGGACGAACTGGCCGGCGAGGCGTTGGTTCCCGCCCATTCCGCCGGCGACGCCGCCAACGGCGTCCGTGAAGGCGGCGCCCGATGCGAAGTCCTGGCAGACCATGTGCCCGTGCGTGATGACTTGCTGAGTCGCTTTCGAGGCGAAGGTGACGCCGCCGTTGGCCAAGGCGTCGAGGAACTCCTGGTCGGGAGTGGCTGCGGCAAAGGGCGCGGTAGCTACGGTGATGAAGGCGAACACCGTCGTGGCGAATCCAGCAATTGCGATTCTCATGATCCCCCCCGTTACAAGCATTAATTTCGCGCAGGAGCGCAGAAACTAACCACTTGGTGGAGGCAGCGTTTTCGCAACGCGGGGCCGGTGTGGCCGTTACTGGCCACACCGGGCGTCAGGCGACCTTGACGTCGACCTCGTGGATGCCCGCACCGGACGGGGCCACGCTGGCGTCGCCGTTGCCCGCCGGGGACAGCGCGCGCAGCGTCCACGTGCCGGGAGCGGCGAAGAACCGGAAGTCACCGGTGGCCGACGCGACGACCTCGGCAGTGAACTCGTCAGACGAGTCCAGCAGACGCACGAACGCGCCGCCGACGGCCTGACCCGCGCCGTCGACAACGCGGCCGGTGATCACCGTTTCCTTCTCGAGGTCGACGCTGGCGGGCAACGTCAGGCCTTGCTTGGGTGCAGAGCACATAATCAACTTCCCAACTCGATCGGGACTCCCACGAGGGAGCCGTATTCCGTCCAACTGCCGTCATAGTTCTTGACGTTCTTGTGTCCCAACAGTTCCTGCAGCACGAACCAGGTGTGCGACGAGCGCTCACCGATCCGGCAGTAGGCGATGGTCTCTTTCTCGCCGTCCAGGCCGGCCTCGGCGTACAACGTGGCCAGGTCCTCGTCCGACTTGAATGTGCCGTCCTCGTTGGCCGCCTTGCTCCACGGAACGTTGAGGGCGCCGGGGATATGCCCGGCGCGCTGGCTCTGCTCCTGGGGCAGATGCGCGGGGGCGAGGATCTTGCCGGAGAACTCGTCGGGGGAGCGCACGTCGACCAGGTTCTTCTTGCTGATGGCCGCGATGACCTCGTCGCGGAACGCGCGGATCGCGTTGTTGGGGTCCTTGGCGGTGTAGCTGGTCTCCGGCCGGTTCACGGCATCGGTGGACAGCGGACGACCGTCGAGCTCCCACTTCTTGCGGCCACCGTCGAGCAGCTTGACCTTGTCGTGCCCGTACAGCTTGAAGTACCAGTACGCGTACGCGGCGAACCAATTGTTGTTGCCGCCGTAGAGGATCACGGTGTCGTCGTTGGCGATGCCGCGTTCAGACAGCAGCTTGGAGAACTGCTGGGCGTCGACGAAGTCGCGCTTGACGTGGTCCTGCAGATCCTCTTTCCAGTCCAACTTGATGGCGCCCTCGATGTGGCCGCCGTCGTAGGCGCTGGTGTCCTCGTCAACTTCGACGAAGACGGTGTTCGGCGCGGTGAGATTGCTCTCGGCCCAGTCTGTGCTGACCAGGACGTCGGAGCGTGCCATGGACGAAATCCTTTCGGTTGCTTGCTGTTTGAGCGTTATGCGGGGGACGGTGCACGGCGAAACCGTGCGACGAGCGGATAGACCTGGCAGCCGAGGCAGATGCCGAAGGCGGCGTTGAGGAACGCGGCGACGAGGGCGAAGCCGGTCGCGACCAAACCGAGAAGCGGCACACCGGCGGCGAAACCGATGGTGCCGACAACTGCGAATACGAAGCCGACCAGTTGGGCGAACTTCAGGGGTGGTACGGGCTCCTTCTCGGTGACAGGTCCCAGCCGGGGCGCGACGAGGCTCTGAAAGATCAGCCCGTAGGGATGCTGCCGCGGCCCGCGCCAGGCGCCGATAGCGAACACCAGCGCCTGCAGGGCGAGGATCACGGCCGCGCTGCTGCTGCTGAAGGCCGAGACAATCAGGGTCGCGACGATCACCACCGTGCTGACCCAGGCGGCGAATCGCGGGCCACGCACGTCAACCAGGGCCGGTGCGGCCGTCTTGGTGTTAGTCGACATAGATGTGCTCCTGTGCGTCAATGGGCTGGCTGGAAGGGAGTCAGACCGCTCGATCTGAACCCCCGAGTGCGGCGCGAAGGATCGGCGCGGCTACTCAGCAGCTACAACAACAACAGCAACAACCCGCTACGCGGCACAGATCGACTGCGCGGCGCTTCGTGAGCATCGGCTCAAGGCGGGTGGACACGCCCGACAGCTTACCCAATGACGTAGTGATCAAGCCAACAGAGGTTCCAGCGCCGATCGCAGGTCAGCGGCCCTGGGCACACCCGTCGTCCGGTAACGGGGCCGCCCGTCGGCGTCGAAGATGATCGTGGTGGGCAGCGACATCACCGAAAGCCGTCGCGCGGCTTGTGGATTGGCGTCCATGTCGATCTCCACGTGCGCCACGCCGGGCAACTCGTCACACACCTGATCCACCACGCGGCGTACCCCGGCGCACGGTCCGCACCAATCCGCGCTGAAGTGCAGCACGGTCGGGCCGGATGACGAAAGGCCCAGATCGGACGTATCGACGTTGCTCGCCTCTTCGGCAGACTTGAGCATGCCAGCGCGAAGTGTCAGCAGCTTGCCGATCACATACGCCACACCCAGTGCGGCGACGAGCACTGTGATGACGAGAACCCAAGTAGAGCTCATGACAGTCGAAACCCATTGAGGGGGATGGTTACTCCCTTGGTGATTCCCTCAATGATGATGTCCGAACCGCGCGCACCCTCGCTGGTCGGGCGGACGCCGAACGGCAGCTTCTGACCAGGCATGCTGATGGAAAACGCGGCGAGCACCGCGGGCAGCTTGTCCTCGGGTACCTGCTGGTCGGCCGTGCCCGCACCCGTCAGCACTCCGGTCGCGGTGAAGACCAGCGTGGTCTGGTCGGCTCCGGCGACCGACAAATCGACGGCGATGCTGACCTTCTCGTCGTAGTCCGCCTTGTTGGGCGTGCCGGTGAACACCAGCCCCCGGTTGCTGGAGATGCCCGATTCGGTGGTCCCGCCGGTGGCGTCGTTGCTCTCCCGCGTCGGCGCCTCGACCAGCAGGTCCGGGATACCCATGAACCGCCCGACGTGGGTGGAGTCGATGATGATGCGGCTCTCCAGCTCGCCGACCGGCAGCTTGGCGTCTGGCCCGATAAGCCAGGAGGTCTGTGTCAGATCGATCGAGTGCAGGGTGGCCTCCAGGCCCACCTTGCCGACGACGGGGTGATCAACGCCACTGGCCCTGATTTCGACCTCGTTGTAGTGGTCTCGCGTCGCCTGTGTGACGAACGGGAACCCGAGGATGCTGACCCAGGGGTCGAAGTTCAGGTTTGTGGCGATGCGCACGCTCCTGGCCAGGTGGTATTCGGCGTAGATCGCCGCACCGAAGTCGGCTCCGACGGCGCCCACCGCCACCGCGGTCACGGTCGCGATCGAGCCGATCAGCAGCTTTCGCACCCGGACATTCTGGCCCACGCCCGCCACAAACCCGGCTCAGCGCAGCTAACCAGCAGGTGGCGCGCTATCGTTAGATGACCATCGGCCGGGTAACGGCCGTGTGTCAGGCGTGAATCTGGGAAGTCACCACCGACATCGTTGTCCGGGCGAGGTCCCTATGGCTGTTGGAGGGCCAGTTGGATCTATTGCTACTGACCGTCGACCCCCATCCCGAATCTGTGCTGCCCTCGTTGTCGCTGCTTGCGCACAACGTGCGGACGGCGCCGACGGAGGTGTCCTCCCTTCTCGAGGCGGGCACCGCGGATGTGGCGATCGTCGACGCGCGCACTGATCTGGCCGCTGCCCGCGGGCTGTGTCGCCTGTTGGGAACGACGGGGACATCGGTACCCGTGGTGGCCGTCGTCAACGAGGGCGGCCTTGTCGCTGTAAACGTCGAATGGGGACTCGACGAGATTCTGCTGCCGAGCACCGGTCCTGCCGAGATCGACGCCCGGTTGCGGCTGCTGGTGGGGCGTCGCGGCGGCGTCGCCAACCAGGAGAACGTCGGCAAGATCAGTCTGGGCGAGCTGGTCATCGACGAGGGCACGTACACCGCGCGGCTGCGCGGTCGACCGCTCGACCTCACCTATAAGGAATTCGAGCTGCTGAAGTATCTGGCTCAGCACGCCGGGCGGGTGTTCACCCGCGCGCAGCTGCTCCAGGAGGTGTGGGGCTACGACTTCTTCGGCGGCACCCGCACCGTCGACGTGCACGTGCGGCGGCTCCGCGCCAAGCTCGGCCCCGAATACGAATCGTTGATCGGCACGGTGCGCAACGTCGGCTACAAGGCGGTCCGGCCCGCGCGCGGCAGGCCGTCGACACCAGGCTCGGAATTGTCCGACGACTTCGTCGACGACGTGGGTAGCTACGAGGCGCCCGACGGCCTGCCCGACGCGCTGGTAGACCCATTGCGTCAGTGACTGACATTGGTTGGCGCGCAGGCCTTTCCGACGACGAGCAGCACCGTATCCGTGAGCTGATCGCGGCGGCCGAACAGGCTGACGGGATCGCGCCCGTCGGCGACCAGGTGCTCCGCGAACTACCGCACGACCGCACCAGGCACCTGCTTGCCGTCGACGGCGCTGAGGTCATCGGCTACCTGAACCTGACCGAACAGCCTGCGATGGCTGAGCTGGTGGTGCATCCGGACACCAGGCGCCGCGGCGTCGGCTCGGCGATGGCCCGGATCGGGCTGTCCGAGGGCGGTGACCGCGCCCGCATCTGGGCGCACGGCAACTTGGAGCCGGCGCGGGCGACGGCGGCTGCGCTCGGCCTCGTAGCCGACCGTGAACTGCTTCAGATGCGTCGGCCACTGACCGGTTTGCCGCCTGCCTCCGTTCCCGATGGCGTCCGCATCACGACTTACTCTGGGCCGGCCGACGACGCCGAGCTGCTGCGCGTGAAC
>DASRJA010000585.1:0-4954 GCA_035649695.1 Mycobacterium sp.
CTCGGTCGGGATTCCGACGCGCATGACGGCTCCTAAAAGTCGTGTTGGCTACCTCAGATTGTGAAGAACTTTCGCTGTAATGGCAATCACCCCGATGAAACTTCGATAGCATCGTGTAATGCCAGAAGGATTGACGAAACAGCTTGGGGCAAGGGCCCGGCCGCCGAAGGATGTTCAGGCCATCACGATCGACGACGTCGACCGGCGCATTCTGACCGCCCTGCACGCCGAGGCGCGCATGTCGAACAACGCGCTCGCCGAGCTCGTCGGCATCGCCCCATCGACATGTCACGGCCGGGTCCGGCGGCTGCAGGAACTCGGGGTGATCCGCGGCTTCTACGCCGACATCGATCCCGCGGCCATCGGGCTGAACCTGCAGGCGATGATCTCGGTCAGCCTGCAATCCAATGCTCGCGGCAAGATTCGCAACTTCATTCAGCACATCCGGACCCGGCCACAGGTGATGGACGTTTACTTCCTCGCCGGAGCCGACGACTTCATCCTTCATGTCGCCGCACGCGACACCGACGACCTGCGGGCATTCGTCGTGGAGAATCTGAACGCCGACGCCGACGTGGCGGGCACGCAAACCTCGCTGATCTTCGAACACCTCCGCGGAGCCTCACCGCTATAGGTCGCTATAGGTCTCGTGTGTGCTGCACGGGCGGGCGGCGGAGCTGGGTGACATTCACGACCTACTCGCGGATGCACTGGAACCCAAGAAATGCAATGGAATTGGGCATGACAACACCGCGTGCTCGGTCGTCGAAGGTGGGTAATCGCCCTCCGCGGCGAATCTGTCAGATGACCACTCAACCCATCCAACGAGGCAGCTGTAACGAATGAAGGGCATCAGCACACAGCAGTCAGGAAAACGTCATCAGCTCTCTCTCGAAAGGTAGAACAATGAAGTCCTTCACCTTGCCGGCTATCGCCGCCGGAGCACTCGCCACTGCGGCCTTGGGTTTGGCCGGCGCCGCCGGCGCGGCGCCCTCGGGCGTTGTCGACGCAGCCCAAACGGTCGGCCAGCTGCAAGCCAGCGGGTTCGATGTGATCGTCAACAAGCTCGGTACGGCGCCGCTGGACCAATGCGTTGTGAGCGCGGTACGGCCTGGTCAGACCTTCTCGCGGATGGACTCCGGTGCACCCGGTGCGATGGACGACATCGTCACTACCGTCACGGGGATGACCGTGTACGTCGACGTAGCGTGCTGACCGCATCCACGCCGGACCGGTCAGTCCGCAGTGAGGTCGTCGCCTTCGTCGTCTTGGTCGGGCAGTAGGTAGTTCTGCGGGTGGTGGTAGTCGTTTACCCGTGATTGCCCATTGTCGAGATGCGGCGGTGGAATCCATTCGGTGCGGCCGTCTTTGCGTTTTCGGGTGCGCCAGCTGCCGGGAGACAGTTTCCAGCCGGTCTTTGACGGTCAGCGCTTCCGGTGCGCTCAGCACCTGAAAGGACAGTGCTGCGACGTTGGCTTGGGCGGCGTCGAACTGATCGAGGGCGGCCGTGATCGCCTCGCGACGCGGCGGCACACCCGAACTCATATCTCGAACACTAGTTCGAATAGCGGACAAGGGCAGAACGTTATCCACAGGCGGCGGAAGTTAGGGTAGGCCCATGCGAGTCGGAGTGCTTGGCGCCAAGGGCAAGGTCGGCGCGACGATGGTTCAGGCCGTCGAGGCCGCAGAAGACCTCACGTTTTCCGCCGGGGTTGACGCCGGCGATCCGCTGAGCCTGTTCGCCGACAACCAGACCGAGGTCGTCATTGACTTCACGCACCCCGGTGTCGTCATGGACAATCTGAAGTTCTTGATCGACAACGGAATCCACGCCGTAGTGGGCACCACCGGGTTCACTGACGAACGCCTGGCTCAGGTCAGGGCCTGGCTCGCGGACAAGCCCGATGTCGCGGTCTTGATCGCCCCGAACTTCGCGATCGGCGCGGTGCTGTCAATGCATTTCGCCAAACAGGCCGCCCGCTTCTTCGAGTCCGCCGAAGTCATCGAACTGCACCACCCACAGAAGGCCGATGCGCCATCCGGCACTGCAGCCCGCACCGCCCGTCTGATCGCGGAGGCCCGAAAAGACCTGCCGCCCAACCCGGATGCCACCAGTACGGGCATCGAAGGTGCCCGCGGCGCAGACGTCGACGGCATACCGGTGCACTCCGTGCGGCTCGCCGGGCTCGTCGCGCATCAGGAAGTGCTCTTCGGTACCCAAGGAGAGACCCTGACGATTCGGCACGACAGCCTTGACCGCACATCTTTCGTGCCCGGTGTGCTGCTCGCGGTCCGCACGGTCCGCGAACGCCCCGGCCTCACAGTGGGTCTCGAGCCTCTTCTCGACTTGACATGAGCGATGGGGCGCGCGCACTGCGCATCCAGCTGGTGATCGTGTTCATGTGCGTGGCCCTGGTCGTGTACTTCGTGATGCTCGGGCGCATCGCGATGGCGTTCGTCACCTCGGGCCGCCCGGCGGCCATCGGTCTCGGCCTGGCGTTGATGATCCTGCCGTTGATCGGGATCTGGGTCATGGTCAGCACGCTGCGGGCCGGCCTTGCCCACCAGCGGCTGGCCCGCATCATCAAAGAGGAAGGCATGGAACTCGACATCAGCTCCCTACCGCGGATGCCGTCCGGACGGATCCAGCGTGACGCCGCCGACGCGCTGTTCGAGACGGTCCGCGACGAACTGGACAGCGACCCCGACAACTGGCGGCGTTGGTACCGGCTGGCCCGCGCCTACGACTATTCCGGCGACCGCGGCCGCGCCAGGGAGACGATGAGGAAGGCCGTTGAGATGGAGGAGCGACAGTGACCAAGACGCTGCTGATCGTCCACCACACTCCGTCGCCGTTCATGCAGGAGATGTTCGAGGCGGTGGTGTCCGGCGCGACCGACCCCGAGATCCAGGGTGTGGAGGTCGTGCGGCGACCCGCGCTTACGGTCTCGCCGACCGACATGCTGGAGGCCGACGGCTATCTTCTCGGCAGCCCGGCAAACCTGGGCTACATGAGCGGTGCTCTCAAGCACGCGTTCGACGTCTGTTACTACCCATGCCTCGACACGACTCGTGGCCGACCGTTCGGCCTCTACCTGCACGGCAACGAGGGCACCGAGGGGGCCGAGAAGGGCGTCACCGCCATCACGACCGGCCTGGGGTGGGTCAAAGCCGCCGAGTACGTCCTGGTGTCGGGCAAGCCGGGCAAAGACGACCTGGAATCGTGTTGGGAACTTGGCGCGTCGGTCGCCGCTCAGCTGATGGAATGAGGGCAGACTACCGACAGCGCGATGGGGGTGGCCGAGATGATGAATGGGTTTGCTCTTGTGCTGGCGACCGTCCTTCTGATGGTCGTGCACACATGGCGGTTTCGGTGACACATTCGTGAAGTGACGGAGGAGACATGCCAGGTATCGCCGAACTCGCTATGGGCGCAGCGCCGATCGCCGGCGGAGCACTGCTCGGTGTCGCCGCGGGAAATATCAAGGCGCCTGATGTTCGCGGTCTGATCCTCAAGGACATGGACCTGCTGGAGCGGCTTCCGGATGACCGGCCCGAACTGAAAGCCCGCCTGAAGGAGAGCATCGACCAACGCATCAACGACCTGATCGTCGCAACCGAGAGAAGCCGCGCGCTGCGCGAGGCCGCCGCGTCCTATCGCGGTAACTGGCGTGACGTGGTGCTGTTCGTCTGTTCGGTCCTCTTCACGATCATCTGGTGGAACGTCAAACACGACCGGCCGAACTGGTTGGTGTTGTTCATCGCCCTGGTGTTGCTGTCGCTGGTGACCGCGATCTACGCGTTCCGAGGCGCTATTATGGCGATCGGCAGATTCTTTCGCAAACCGCGTAACGCTCCTACGGAGTGATCGTCACCACCCGGTTCGGAAGCCCAAATGCCCGCTCCAGCAAACGATTTCCCTCCAACTCGACCTCATCGAGCACGCCGCGCTTGAGCCTCACATACGGCTGTACCCGCAAGCCGGTCGATTCACCATTGCCGAGCAGCTCCCACGTGCCCGCGACGAAACCGTCGATCAGCACCGTGCCCGGAAACACTCCGTTCTTGCCAGAGAACAACCGCTTGCGGTGCTCCTCGGAGATCACGCGGGTGCGGTCGGCATGTGACAGCAGGAGGTTGTCGAACGGCGCGACGAGCCGCACCGGCACCGGTATGTGCGCATCGGGTTGTGGCGCGTCCGGTATGTCGTAAAGCGTCTGTCCGCCTTCGCTTTTGAACCGCGTCAACTGCAGCCGCTCGAGTACTTCGCCCAGTCGCGTGAGCCCGCTCCACGTCTGCACATCTGCGGCACTCGCCGGGCCGAACGCCGCGAGGTAGCGCATCACCAGGTCATCGATCGTCAGTGGTTTGGCTCGCGGCTTGCCGAGCCAGGCAGTTGCCGTCGTCAGCCTGACCTGCCCGCTGCGCTGCCACAGTGCCCGAGGCGGGACCTGGACCAACGGCAGCAGGCTGCGCGCGGCCTCGGCAAGCGCACCCGGCGGCGTGTCCGGCCATCGCTCGGCGAGCCGGGCCCCGACTTCGCCTGGCGTCAGCGTCTCGGCGTCGAGAAGTTGTCTGGCCGCGTCGACGACCGCTGACACATCGATGGCCGCAAGCGGCTTGCCGTGCGTGGCGTTCGCCCGCAGCATGCGATCCAGTGCCGGCTGGACGAGCGGGCGCAGCCGGTGGCAGTCCTTGGCCGTCACGAGGTGGATGGTGCCGCGCATCAGCACGATCCGAACGGCCTTGCGTGCCGTCAGCAGCCGCGACAGGTCCTCACCCGTGAAGCGGTCCAGCCGGCTCCACAACCCGTAGTACGGCGCGAACGGTGCCTGCGCCTGCATGCCGATGAGGTGTTCGATCGCGTCGATCGCGCTCATCGGCGAGCGCTGCAAGAGCAGCTGGCGGCCGAGTGTGGCCCGGTTCAGCGCCCGCAGCGGGAGCAGCGTCAATT
>DASRJA010000586.1:0-9897 GCA_035649695.1 Mycobacterium sp.
CCCGGCATCACACCAGCGAGCTTCGGTTCTTGGTGCACTGGTCAGCCGAGCTCTTCTCTGACTACGACGAGCTGAAAAAGAACATGGACGGCTCCGACGACCTCACTGTGGAGCGGGCGATCGATACGCTCGTCAAGGACGTCAACGCCAACGGGCTCAAGCTCGACATGCCTGACGACCCGCTACATGACCCGGTATTCATTCGCACCCTCAACGCGGCGTATGACCTCGGGGGCCCTGCGAGCTATCCAGACGAGGCGCCGCTTAGCGCCTTTCAGATGGCCTGACGCTCAACGCACGATTACGGTGCTCGGCTCTCGCGGCGCGCCAAGCATCTCGCGGTGCGACGGCGGCTGGCGACCGTCCTCGTCGGTGACGCCGTAGCGCTGCGCGAGTTCCGCCCCGATCACGGTGTGCCCGGACAGCTCGGCGAGGGCGGGGTCGTGATACAGCGCATTGATCAAATGCCCTGTGAACTCAGGTGTTTCGGCGTGTTTTGCGGTCTCGGCGAGAGCCTCCGGATGTCCCGCGAATGCGCCGCGGAACCGTTCGGTGAGCAGAATCCCCATCCAGATCGACACCGTCGCCACCCCGGTGTCGCGGAAGTCGACCGCCATGTCGGCGGCCAGTTTGTCCACACCCGCCTTCTGCGCGCCGTACGCCGGGCCGTGCATGTAGCACACCGATCCGGGTGACGACGTGAACGCAATCAGACCGCGGCCCTGCCGCACCATCGCAGGCGCGGCATGCCACGTCGCCACATAGGCCGAGCGCAGCCCGACGTCGAGAACGTCGCCCAGCTCGAGTGGCTTCTCCCAGAACGGCTTTGGATTTGTCAGCTCGTCATGAATGGCCGCGGCGTTGTTGACCAACAGATCGAGCCGGCCACTCTCGTCCGCGACATGCTCGAACAGCGCGGCAACCGCGGCGTCGTCGCTGTGGTCGACGGGCACCGCAATTCCGCCGTCGCCGGGGTCGGTCACCGTTCTGCCGGTCAGATACACCCGCCAACCGTGGGCGACGAGCGCCGCCGCGATACCGCGTCCTGCGCCGCGACTCGCCCCCGTCACGACCGCCACCGCCTGCGAACTGTGTGCCACGGATACGAAGTTACGTCGTCGCCGGCACCGTTTCGTCGACCACTGGCAGATCCCCGTGGCGTACCGCCTCGATGATCGCGTCGCTCAGGGCCGAACAGGCAAGGAACAGACTGCGGCCCGCGTACGCGGCCAAGTTCTCGGCCTCTCGCCGCTCGAGGCAGCGCGCGGACGCCTCGGCATCCCACTGCACGCTGGTCTGATTCCAGCTGCTCTTGCGCGCCAATACAGACGCACCGCAGCGACGGCAGCACACCGGCACCATCGGAGAGTCGGCGAGTCGGTTGTCTGGCCGGACCGCCATCAGGTGGTACCCGCGGCAGACCTGTCGGCGAGGTTGCCCTCGACCACCTTCATCCATTCCTCGCGCGGGCTGGTGGTGTCGAGCTCGTATTCGAAGCGGTCCACCATGTCGGGCGCCACGTCGGCGACGTCGACGTAGAACTGCTGATACCACCGGCGAAGCTGGTAGACGGGTCCGTCCTCCTCACACAACAGCGGATTGTCGATGCGCGCCTTGTTCTTCCAGATCTCGACGTCCTGCTCGAAGCCCATCTTGACGTAATCCCCCAGGCCGATAGCGGTCTCAAGGGCGAGATCGCCTGGCAGTGCGTCCGACTTCTTCACGATGATGCCGTACTGCAGCACAAAGGAATTCGCGTCGATCGGATAGTGACAGTTGATCAGTACCGTCTGGTGATCGGCCTCCTCGTAGTGGTAGGTCAGGTCGTCGATCATGAACGACGGCCCGAAATACGATGCCACCGAAGTGGTTCCGAGCATTTGGGGTTTGCCTGGCTCGCCCATGTCAGGACGCCCTGCGCCGTTCATGTATTGGGTCGCGACATGGCCTTCGAAGATGTTCTTGAAGTGCGTCGGGAGAGATCCGTGGATGTAGAAGAAGTGCGCCATGTCGACGACGTTGTCGATGATCTCGCGGCAGTTGATGTTGACGACGGTGGTGTACCAGTGCCAGTCGGTCCACTCGTCGCTAGTCGCGCCCTCGATCCGAGGAATGGTCACCTCCGGCGGTGGCGGCTTGCGCTCGGGGTCGTTCCACACGAACAGCATCCCGTCCTGCTCCAGCGTGGTCCACGTCGCCGTACGCGCTAGCTTGGGCACCCGCTTGCTGTACGGCACCTTCTTGCACCGGCCGTCCCCGCCCCAGCGCCAGTCGTGGAACGGACACGCGATTTCGTCGCCCTTCACCTCTCCTTGGGAGAGGTCGCCGCCCATGTGACGGCAGTATCCGTCGAGCACATTGATCCGGCCGTCCCCGCCCCGGAACACCACCAGCTTGTGCCCGAAGGCATGCACGGCGTGCGGCTTGCCGTCGCCGAAATCCCTGGTCAGTCCCAGACAATGCCAGCCACGGGCGAATCTGGTCGGTGCCGCTTCGGCCTCGATCTGACGAGTCTCATCGGTATCGGACTGCAACGTCATGACCTTGATCTACAACCGCAGCACCGGGGACGGAGCCGATCGTCCCGCTGGCAGGGAAAAACCCGATGCGTGCACGATTCTGCGACTTAGTGTCGTCAAACGTGACTACTGCTCAACCAGCCACCATCCCCGTCGGCCTGCCTGTCCACGACACCACCGTGGACTTGCTAGTCGTTGGCTCGGGCACTGGCATGGCCGCGGCATTGGCGGCCGTCGAGCGTGGTCTGAAGGTGCTCATTGTCGAGAAGTCCGAGTACGTGGGCGGGTCGACCGCCCGTTCCGGGGGCGCGCTGTGGCTGCCTGCGAGCCCGATCCTCGAGGAGAACCGCACCGGCGACACGATCCCACGTGCCGGCACTTATCTGGAGTCCGTCGTCGCAGGCACCGCACCGCCACAACGGTCCACAGAATTCCTCGCCCATCTCGGCGAGACCGTGGACATGCTGCGGCGCACCACGCCCATGAAGTTCATCTGGGCGCGTGACTACTCCGATTACCACCCGGAGAACCCCGGAGGAACTGCCGCCGGGCGAACATGCGAGTGCAGGCCGTTCGACACGTCGAAGCTCGGTCCGTACCGATCGCGCCTGCGTCCCGGCGTGATGAAGGCATCGATACCCATGCCGACCACCGGCGCCGACTACCGGTGGATGAACTTGATGGCGCGGGTGCCTCGCAAGGGTCTACCGCTCATCGCCAAGCGGCTGGGCCAGGGTGTCGGCGGCCTGTTGCTCGGCCGTCACTACGTCGCCGGTGGGCAGGCGCTGGCCGCGGGCTTGTTCGCAGGCGTACTGCGAGCGGGCATCGGAATCTGGACGGACACACCATTGGTGCGGTTGATCACCGACGGTGGCCGGGTCACCGGCGCAGTGGTGGATCACGACGGGCGCGAGGTCGCCGTCACCGCGCGACGCGGGGTTGTCCTGGCCGCAGGCGGTTTCGACCACAGCATGGACATGCGGTGGAAATTTCAGTCGGAATCGCTCGGCGAGCATGCCAGCCTGGGCGCGGAGACCAACACCGGCGATGCCATCCGAATAGCCCAAGATGCCGGTGCCGGAATCGATCTCATGGACCTGGCGTGGTGGTTCCCGGCTGTGGCACCGCTGCCCGGTGCTGCCCCGCTGGTGATGCTGGCAGAGCGATCGCTTCCCGGCTCGCTGATCGTCGATCAGACCGGCAACCGGTTCACCAATGAGGCGGCCGACTACATGTCCTTCGGGCAGCATGTGCTCGACCGCGAACGCTCCGGCAATCCCGTCGAGTCCATGTGGATCGTATTCGACCAGCAGTACCGCAACAGTTATGTCTTTGCGGCGGAACTATATCCGCGCATGCGCCTCCCCCAGTCCTGGTACGACGCAGGGATCGCACACCAGTCCGGCAGCATGGCTGAACTCGCGCGAATGATCGGAGTTCCCGAGGCACCGTTCGTGGCAACCGTGACGCGATTCAACGAGATGTCGCGCGCCGGAGACGATTCCGAATATCACCGCGGGCGCAGCGCATATGACCGCTACTACGGCGATCCCACCATTACCCCCAATCCGAATCTCCGGGCCCTCGACAAGGGGCCCTTCTACGCGGTGAAGATGGTGCTCAGCGACCTCGGCACCTGCGGTGGCCTCCGAGCGGACGAACGCGCACGGGTGCTGCGAGAGGACGGCGGCGTCATCGATGGTCTGTACGCCGTCGGCAACACCGCGGCCAACGCGTTCGGAACCACCTATCCCGGTGCGGGCGCGACGATCGCGCAGGGTTTGGTGTACGGGTACATCGCGGCCCGCGATGCGGCGGCAAAGTAGTCAGCCGGATTCGTCGGCGTCCGCCTTCTTTTCGATCTCGTACCAGTATTCCGGTGTAGGCCAAGGGATCTTCGCGCGTCCGCCGTCACCGGCCCGGGGGAAGGTGGCCTCCGCCTCGTCGAGCTCCTTGATCATTTTCAAGGTCAGCTCACGCTCGTTGGCGTAGTAGCGCTCGGCCCACTGCAGCGCGACGCGCGCGTATGCCCATGACGGGTCCGCCCCAGCCCACTTTGCGTCCTTGGCCGCATTGCGGTGCATCGCGTCGGCATAGGCGAGGTGTTCCTGCAGAATCTCCTTCAGCCTGGCCGGAGTCGTCAGATGTGCCAATGTCACCCGCAGCAGGGGGCCGTGCTTGAGCACCGGCGGGTCGAGGGGCGCTTCGTTCGCCCACTTCGTGACCGCGTCCAGCCCCGCATCAGTGATTTTGTACAGCCTCCGATTGCGGCTGCTGGCGCTCTCGACGCGCGAGGACACCAAGCCGAGTTTCTCCAGCTTCTTGAGTTCGGAGTAGATCTGGCTGTACGCGGGACTGCCGTAGAAAAACCGCATGCTCCACTCGATCCACTTTCGGATGTCGTAGCCCGAAAGCTCGTACTCATACGAGAGCATGCCGAGCAGCGCCCAGCTGGTGGCCGCCAGATTCGGCTTGCCCGGCTGATCGCTGTCTACCACTTCGCCAGATTAACAACACAGGCCACAGCGGTGTTGTCACTCACCACTGGCCGGGACGCTCTGTTGCGGCGCCGCAGCGCAGCGGCGAAAGCTTACGTCGAAAACGAAGGAAGACCGATGACAAGCTGTGCTCCGCCCACATCCACGTCCATGCGCGACGTCCTCGGCAGGTTCTGCACGGGAATCGCCGTGATCACCGCGAGTGACGGCGACCGGCCGTACGGCTTTACGTGTCAATCAGTGACGTCGGTATCGCTCGATCCTCCATACATCTCGTTCTGCCCCGCCCGGACGTCGAAGACCTGGCCGATGATCCGTGAGGTCGGCGCGTTGTGCGTCAACATCCTGGCCCACGACCAACACCACGTCTGCACACAGTTCGCGGTCAGCGGCGCTGACAAGTTCAGCAGTGTGCGGTGGCAGCTGGCAGCCAACGGCGCTCCGCTGATCGAGGGGGCCGTGGCCAGCATCGAAGCAAACGTCGAATTCGAACACGGGGCGGGCGATCACACCATCGTGGTGGCGCACGTGACCGGACTCCATGCTTCGGACGAACGGCGTCCCCTCCTCTTCTACCGCGGTGGCTACGGAGGATTTGCATGACCACCCACGAAACGCTCACCGCATCGGTGCGTCGTCTCATCGACGCGACCATCAGGACCGAAGTCGATGCGGCGGCAATCGTGGCCGCCAAGAACAAGATCGACTCGGCCACAGCACAGTTGAGCGACATGCTGATGCCGGGATCATTCGGCGTTCAGCTCACACACGACGGGCAATCCATCGCGTTGGGCAACGTTGTCATCGGCCAACGCAATCCGGTCGCGCCTCCGCTGGTGATCCGCGATGAGGCCGACGGCACGGTGTGCACGAACTTCGTGTTGGGCGCCGCCTACGAGGGACCGCCCGGCATGCTTCACGGCGGTGTATGCGCGCTGATCCTCGATCACGTCCTGGGTGCCACTGCACATCTGCCGAACAAGCCCGCCTACACGGGCACGTTGACCCTGCGGTACTTGCGCGGCACACCGCTCGGACAGCCGCTGTGCGCACGGGCGCATGTCGAGCGGATTGACGGGGCCAAGACATTCGCAGTCGGCCATATCGCTGACGCCGAGGGCGTGACCGTTCAGGCTGAGGGCGTGTTCATCCATCCAAGGAAAGCCCAGCGTTGACGACCTGGGCAGACGAAACCGACGTCATTGTCGCCGGATCCGGTGGTGGGCTGGCGGGCGCGTACACCGCGGCGCGTGAAGGGCTGTCGGTCATGGTCGTGGAGGCCAGCGACGAGTTCGGCGGCACCACGGCATATTCGGGTGGCGGGGGGATGTGGTTCCCCTGCAATCCGGTGTTGCGGCGGGCCGGAAGCGACGACACCCTCGACGCCGCTTTCGCCTACTTCCACGCCGTGGTCGGCGATCGCACCCCGGTCGAGTTGCAGCGCGCCTACGTCTACGGCGGCAGCGAGCTGATCGCGTACCTCGAAGAAGACGACCACTTCGAATTCGACGTGCTGCCCTGGCCGGATTACTACGGCCGCTTGCCGCACGCCCGGTTGGACGGACTGCGGCACACAGTCATGAAACCCCTTGCTGCCAAACGCCTTGGCGAGTTGGCACAAAGGATCCGCGGACCTTTGGACAGAGAGCGCCTCGGCGCAGAGGCACCGAACTACTTGATCGGCGGGCGTGCGTTGATCGGCCGGTTGCTGTCAGCGATCACGACGTATCCGCACGCGTCCCTTCATCTCAACAGCCCGCTGGTCGAGTTGATCACCGCGGACGACGGTGTTGTGGGTGCCGTGGTCGAGGAGGACGGCCGTCGCCGCGCAATCCGGGCCCGCGCCGGTGTGCTTCTCGCCGCGGGCGGTTTCGAGAACAACCCGGCGCTGCGCCAGCGGTTCGGCGTGCCCGGTGATGCCCGGGACACGATGGGCGCGCCGGGCAACCTCGGCCTGGCGCTCGAGGCGGGCCTCGCCGCAGGCGCCGCGATCGACCTGATGGACCAGGCCTGGTGGTCGCCGGGATTCACACATCCCGATGGGCGCTCGGCGTTCTCGCTGTGGTTCACGGGTGGGATCTTCGTCAATCAGGACGGGAAACGTTTCGTCAACGAGTCAGGCCCGTACGACCGGATCGGCAAGGCCATAATTGACCAGATCGCTTGCGGCGCAATGACCTTGCCGTTCTGGATGGCCTACGACGACCGAGAGGGTCTCGTTCCGCCGGTGAAGGCAACGAACATCTCGATGGTCGAGGCCGAACGTTACGTCGAGGCCGGCCTGTGGCATACCGCGGACACCCTGCCCGAACTCGCATCGAAGATCGGTGTGAATGCCGAGAACCTGGTGTCGACGGTGAAGCGGTTCAACGAGTTCGTCGCGGCGGGTACCGACGAGGACTTCGGCCGGGGCGACGAGGCCTACGACCGCGCGTTCTCCGGCGGTCGGTCACCGATGGTGTCGATCGAGGTCGCTCCCTATCACGCCGCCAAGTTCGGGCTCTCCGATCTGGGCACCAAGGGTGGACTCGTCACCGACAGCCACGCCCGCGTGCTCGACACCAACGGCAATCCGATCGATGGGCTCTACGCCGCCGGCAACACCATGGCCGCCGTCAGCGGAACCGCCTATCCCGGCGGCGGCAATCCGATCGGGGCATCGATGCTGTTCAGCCACCTCGCCGCCCTCGACATGGCCACGAAGGGCACACGTGGCTGACAATCCGTATCTCACCCAGGAGGATCTGTCCATGGCATCTCTCAAGCGATACGCCGACCGTCGCGTCCTGATCACCGGCGGCGGATCCGGTATCGGGCAAGCGACCGTACTACGCATTCTGGACGAAGGCGGCCGAGTGGTCGCGGCCGACATCAGCGAGTCCGGGTTGAAGGACACGGTGGCCAGGGCCGAACCGCACGGTGACCGGCTGAGCACGGTGGTCATCGACGTCGCGAGCGAGGAGTCGGTGAAGGAAGGAGTGGCCGAGGCGGTGCGGGTGCTCGGCGGTCTCGACGCCCTCGTCAACGCCGCGGGGATTCTGCGGTCAGCGCATTTCCTGCACACCACCCTCGCCGATTTCGAGCAGGTGCTGCGGATCAACCTCGTTGGCACGTTCCTGGTGATCCGCGAGGCGATCCCCGCGTTGCGTAACGGCAACGACGCCGCAGTGGTCAACTTCAGCTCCACCTCCGCGGGGTTCGCGCACCCGTACATGTCGGCTTACGCCGCGTCCAAGGCTGGCGTCCAGGCGATGACGCACGCTCTGGCGCTCGAGTTCGCCAAGGAGCGCATCCGGTTCAATTCCGTCCAGCCCGGATCCATTTCCTCCGGAATGACCGACGGCACGGGCGAATCCAAACAAAGCATCGGTCCGGGGCTGCCGACCGACGCGGACTACTCGCTGTTCGGCAAGATCACACCGGTGCTGCCACTCGACGACGGCGGGATGTTCGCCAAGCCGGATGCGGTCGCCGCCGTCGTCGCCATGCTCGGCTCGTCCGACGCCTATTTCGTCACCGGAACAGAGGTGCGCATCGACGGCGGAACGCACATGTAGATTGCTGCAAATGAACACCGTTGACCGACCCATTCGAGTGATTCAATGGACCACCGGCAACATCGGACGGCGATCGCTGCATGCGATCATCGGGCGCGACGACATGGAACTGGTCGGCGTGTACGCGCACGGAGCCGGCAAGGTCGGCGTCGACGCCGCCGAGTTGTCCGGCTGGCCGGAGCCCACCGGGATCACCGCCACCAACGACATCGATGCGCTGCTCGCCTTGAAGCCCGACGCCTGTTGTTACAACCCACTGTGGCCGAACATCGACGAGCTCGCCCGGCTGCTCGAGGCCGGCGTCAACGTGTGCTCGAGCGCGGCGTGGATCACCGGCGGCAAGCAGTCACCGGAGGATCTGGAACGCATCCGGAAGGCTTGTGAGAAGGGCAATTCCACGATCTTCGGCAGCGGCGCCCATCCGGGCATGACGAACATGGTCGGCATGGTGCTCAGCGGTTCGTGTGAGCGCGTCGACGAGATCCGCATCACCGAGTCGGTGGACTGCTCGACCTACGAATCGGCGGGCACCCAAACCGCGATGGGCTTCTCGCAGGATCCCGACACGCCCGGCCTTGCCGAAAGCGTCCGACGGGAAAGCGAAGTCTTCGCCGAGTCGGCCGCGATGATGGCCGACGCGATCGGCGCCAAGCTCGACAAGATGACGTTCGACGTCACGTTCACGCCCGCGACCGGTGACACCGACCTCGGATTCATGCAGATCCCGAAGGGCACCGTGGCGAGTGTGTACGGCTACCACCGCGGGTGGGTGGGCGACCGCAACGTCGTCAGCGTCGGCTTCAACTGGACCATGGGCGACCACGTCACCCCGCCAAAGCCGCTGGAGCACGGCCATGTCATCCAGGTGTTCGGGCTGCCCAACATGCGCACCGTGCTGCACTGCCTGCCGCCGAAGGACTGGACCGAGCCCGGGTTCATGGGCCTCGGCATGATCTACACCGCGATGCCGGTGACCAACGCCGTGCCCGCGGTCGTCGCTGCGAAACGGGGCATCGTCACGCTGGCCGACCTGCCACCGATCACCGGTCGCTCAGCGGTATAGCGGACATCGGCGACACCGACTCTCCTGCGTCTGCGCCCGCCTCCTTCTCGACCTCGGAGTGCAGGAAGCGGCCGTTGGTCTCGGGAAGGAACGCCAGTCCGATGAACGCGATCACGATCAGGGCCGAGATCACCGTGGCCGCCATCGCGATGTCCCCGTCGAACCAGCCCGTCGCGATGGCACCGGCCACGAGTGGGCCTGCGGCCGTGCACAACCGGCCGATGCTGTTGGTGACCGCCATCGCGGATGCCCGCACTGAC
>DASRJA010000587.1:0-2153 GCA_035649695.1 Mycobacterium sp.
AGGACTCGCTGTTCAACATCAGCGAAGGCGTGCACAACTACTTGTCCGCGAACAAGGTCCCACACATCTGGCACATCGACGTGGGTGGTGCGCATACCTTCCCGGTCTGGAAGAACGATCTCTATCACCTCTCGACATTGCTCTTTCGGTAGCCGTCGGAGGAGAACGCCATGCAGATGCTGACGGTGGCCGGTCTGGCGATGGCCGTCGTGTGGCTGGCCGGCGTCGCGCCCCGCGCACAGTCGCAAGTGCCGTCGCCCGCAGGGCGACCGAACGTCGTCCTCATCATCACGGATGACGTCGGCTATGGCGACATCGGCAGCTACGGCGCCCCGGACATCAAGACGCCGAACATCGACGGCCTGGCTCGGGGCGGGGTGCGCCTGACCGATTTCTACGCCAACGCCACACTGTGCAGCCCGACTCGGGCCGGTCTCGTGACGGGTCGGTATCAGCAGCGCTTCGCGATCGAGGCCGCGCTTGGCGGGGTGAGCACGGCGGAAGAACAGGGGCTGCCGGCCAGCGGGCGGTCGCTGCCGCAACTGCTCAAGACCAGCGGGTACGCCACCGCGCTCCTCGGGAAGTGGCACCTGGGCTACAAGCCAGAGTTCAGCCCGAACGCCCACGGCTACGACTACTTCTTCGGCTTCAAGAGCGGCTACATCGACTATTACCAGCACACCGACGGCGCGGGCCTGCCCGACCTCTTCGAGAACGCCGCGCCGGTACAGCAGGCGGGCTATATGACCGACCTGATCACTGCCAAGACCGTGCGCTTCATCGAGCAGAACGCGGGGAAGCCGTTCTTCGCCGAGGTGGCCTACAACGCCGGGCACTGGCCGTATCAGGTGCCAGACAAGCCGTCGGTGGCCATCGGCAACGGCCGCCACCTGATGCCGCACGACGCCACGAGCACGCGCGGCGACTACGTGGCGATGATGGAGCGCGCGGACCAGGGTGTCGGAGAGATTCTGCGGACGCTGGACCGTCTGAACCTGGCCCGCAACACCATCGTGATCTTCACCAACGACAACGGGGGTGAATGGCTGTCGCGCAACGCGCCGCTCTTCAACCGCAAGTGGACTCTCTGGGAGGGCGGCATTCGCGTGCCGGCCATCGTCAGGTGGCCGGGACGCATTCCCGCCGGCCGCGTCTCCCCGCAGGTGGGCATCACCATGGACTTCACGGTTTCAATCCTGGCTGCGGCGGGCGCCGCCGTGCCGCCCGACGCCAGGCTCGAAGGGATGGACATCTTTCCGATCCTCGAGGGACGAGCACCCATCCTCGAACGAACCCTCTTCTGGCGAACAGCCGCGGGGAACCACAACCAGAAAGCCGTGCGGCGCGGCGACTACAAGCTCCTCATCGACGCCAATCACGAGTTCGTGTTCGACGTACGACGGGATCTCGGCGAGCGGACGGACCTGGCGGCTGAACGACAGGAGCTGGCCCGGACGCTCCAGCAACAGCTGGCCGCGTGGGAGGCCGACGTGGACGCGGAGGCGCGGGCCAACGGCACGGCGTCGTTCAACGCCGGCCGGGGAGTCCGCGCGGGTGGTCGGGGCGGGCCAGGACGAGGCCAGTAGCGAACAGAGGTGCCCATGACCAACAGACGCCAGTTCCTTGGAACGCTGGCCGCGGCCGGTGCGGCATCGCTGGTTCCGTCGTCCGGCCTATTCGGCCAGGGTCGGGTGGCGAAGCTGAATGTCCGCGGCGGCGCGATTGACGTCCATCACCACTTCGTGCCGCCCGGCGGCGCCACGAACCGGCCGTGGTCGCCGCAAATGTCGCTCGAACAGATGGACAAGTTCGGCATCGGCGTCGCCATCTTGTCGATGACGCAGAACGGTGAGCTGCTCTACAACGGCACCGAGAAGGGGCGGGCCGCGGTGCGGGCCGGTAACGAGTACGGCGCCAAGTTGATGCAGCAGTACCCCAAGAAGTTCGGCCTGATGGGCGGCATCCCCATGCCCGACCTCGAAGGCTCGCTCAGAGAAGTGGAGTACGCCTACGACACGTTGAAGGTCGATGCGATCGGTATCTACACGAACGATAACCACGGGCGGTGGCCCGGCGACTCCTATTTCGAGCCGCTGTGGCAGGAGCTGAACCGGCGCAACGCCATCGTCTACATGCACCCGCTGGCGCCGCAG
>DASRJA010000588.1:0-5340 GCA_035649695.1 Mycobacterium sp.
GAAGGCAGGAGATTAGTGGTCCAGACCCGTTGATCAGGGCCACTCAGCCCGTGTGGGGTGCTTCCTGATCGATGTCGTCTCCCTCTCCATCGCGTCATCCTCAATAAATTCGATGTGTGGCCGGGCTGTCGGTGCCCGCGATGGCGAGGTTGCCGATCCCCTTGCCGCTGGCGTCGGCGGTGCCGCCGGTGAACGCCAGGGCGGCGTTGCTGAAGCTCGAACTGGCCGTGGCGTCACCCACGCCGACCGAGAGTCCACTGACCGAGACCGCGCACCAGGGTCGGCCGATGCGGTGGGTGCCCCGATGTCCAGCGCCAAGAGGGGAGCGCCATCACACCCGGCGCACGCAGCGGCAAACTTGACCGATGTCCTCATGAGACCCCTCCTCAATTCTTATCCGCCAAAGCCGCCGACGTCGCAAACGTTAGATCTGTTTGCTGTCCGCGATAGCAAATTCGCCGAAAAAGTCGGGCCATCGGGCCCCATGGGTCGGTGCCCGCCCGATACGTGCTCAGTAGGTGGATCAGGCTGCGGTTCTCGCCGTCGATGCGCAGCGTCCAGCCGACCAGGTAGCCGAGGCCGACAAATCGCCAGGTTCGTCAGAGGTGAGCGGATCGGGCGCGCGCAGGCTTGTCCAGCCCTTACCCCACGCGATAGCGACCGCATAGAGATGCGTGGTGCCCACCAGGATCTTGAGATCGGGCGTTGCCGTGATGTCGTCGATTAGGTACGGGGACGAGTACTTGGAACGGTTCGCCGGGTGATGGGAACAGCGCCACGGTGACCGGTGACTGGGCTTTAGCAGTTGCTCACTTTGGCGATGAGAACAAGCCACGGCTACAGGTTACCAACGCGCCGCATTTGCAGGCCCACAGGGATAGCAACTCGGCCACCGTCAACGGCGACTACAACGACGCGTATGCGTACCTGAGGGTGGCAAACACCGCCACGGTCACCGGCGAGTGGGGCTGTAACGGGCGACCCGTTTCGGGCTTGGCGGGACGAACCAATAGATCAGACGGGGGATGGCGTTATCCGGTTCCGCCCTCGATTTGATCGGCGACGCGAAGCAATCCAGCGGCCAGCGCCCGCGCCTCATCGCTCGTCAGGTGCAGGCAGTGATCGATAGTCCCGCTGTTGGACAGCTCGATGTCCTCGAGATGGACATACACGCAAGGGCCTTCCCGCCAATGCCGGTAGGCCATCACCCCGACCTTCTGCGGGTACACACCGCGGTCGTCGCGCGCGATGTCCTCAAGCGACAAATCGACGTACGCGGATGGCCCCCAACATGTTTGATCGCCCCGGAACATTTCGTTGGCGTGGCCGTGGCCGTGCTCGCACCACGGTGCACATACGACGGGCGGAAGCGGCGGACGTTCGGTAGTGGTCATCGCCCGGCACATCTGTCGATCTCGTCGGCACACTCGAGAAGCACCGAAGCGAGTTCACGAGCCTGAGAACTTGTGAGGCCCGTGTCAGAGTTGGTCTCCGCGTAGACGAACGGATGTTCGTTGAGGCTGCCGTCGTCCACCCGACCGTCTGGGTACTGGACCGCGGTCGTCGCAACGATCACGTCGTCGCGGCCAGCAATGCCACGGCTAGTCCCGTGCAGGATGCGGTAGGGCTCGTCGTCGTCTTAACAGATGTCAACTTCGGCGCCGGCCGGGTGCAGGACGTTGGCGAGGTTGTCGGTTGTGGTGGTCATTTTGGTGATGTCCCCTATCTCGCTGTTTGCTACATCACCCGCATGTGCTGACGAAGAACCACTTGGGCACGGTGACCAGGGCGAAACCGGGCTCCATCCGCACCACATGCGGCACGATCGACGCGAAATACGGCACTCGCGCCATCGCGGCGGCCGAGAACAGCCGGGTGCCGCCGGGCACTGAATCGAGGCGTTTCCACATCCGATATGTAGTGGTCTCTGCTGCCATGGCGGGCTACCTTACTCTGGAGTAAGGTAGCTGCGGATTCTCCGTGGCCAGGAATTTGGATGAGGCCCCACATCTAGGGCATACTATTCGGGTTGCCTTGAGCCGGGTTCGCGCCTGGCCGGGGCATACGACCAGCGCCCGAACGGGCGCGTCCGGTCTCCACCTCGATCGTGACGATTTTCGCCGCGGCCGAGTGTGCGTAAGGGCGACACGCCCGACCGCGGGGATCGGTGGACCACAGACAGATAAACAGCGGCGGCATACCAGCGCGAGTTGCGCCGGACAGAGCGGCCCAGACATGGGCCCAGTAGGAGTGAGGTAGGAGAAGCGTGGCGGGACAGAAGATCCGCATCAGGCTCAAGGCCTACGACCACGAGGCGATTGACGCCTCGGCACGCAAGATCGTGGAGACGGTCACCCGTACCGGCGCCAGCGTGGTTGGCCCTGTGCCGCTGCCGACTGAGAAGAACGTGTACTGCGTCATCCGGTCCCCGCATAAGTACAAGGACTCGCGGGAGCACTTCGAGATGCGGACGCACAAGCGACTGATCGACATCCTCGACCCGACGCCGAAGACCGTTGACGCCCTGATGCGCATCGATCTGCCGGCCAGTGTCGACGTCAACATCCAGTAGGAGACCAGAGAACGATGGCTAGAAAAGGCATTCTGGGCACCAAGCTGGGCATGACGCAGGTGTTCGACGAGAACAACCGGGTCGTTCCGGTGACGGTCGTCAAGGCCGGCCCCAATGTCGTGACTCGGATCCGTACGCCAGAGCGTGACGGCTACTCCGCCGTGCAGCTCGCCTACGGCGAGATCAGCCCGCGCAAGGTGAACAAGCCGCTGACCGGGCAGTACAAGGCGGCCAACGTCAACCCGCGGCGCCACCTCGCCGAGCTGCGCCTCGACGACGAGTCGGCCGCAAGCGAATACGAGGTCGGCCAGGAGCTGACCGCCGAGATCTTCGCCGACGGCACCTACGTCGACGTGACGGGCACCAGCAAGGGCAAGGGTTTCGCCGGCACCATGAAGCGCCACGGCTTTTCCGGCCAGGGCGCCAGCCACGGTGCACAGGCGGTGCACCGTCGTCCCGGCTCCATCGGTGGTTGTGCCACCCCCGGCCGGGTGTTCAAGGGCACGCGCATGTCGGGCCGGATGGGCAACGACCGCGTGACGACGCAGAACCTGTTGGTGCACAAGGTCGATGCCGAGAACGGCGTGCTGCTGATCAAGGGTGCCATCCCCGGTCGCACCGGTGGACTGGTCGTGGTCCGCAGCGCAATCAAGCGAGGCGAAAAGTAAATGGCTGCCAAGACTCTCAAGATTGATGTCCACACCCCGGGTGGCAAGACGGACGGCTCTGTCGAGCTGCCTGCCGAGCTGTTCGACGTCGAGCCCAACATCGCGCTGATGCATCAGGTCGTTGAGGCGCAGCGTGCCGCGGCCCGCCAGGGCACGCACTCGACGAAGACGCGCGGCGAGGTTCGCGGCGGCGGCAAGAAGCCGTACCGCCAGAAGGGCACCGGCCGTGCCCGCCAGGGTTCGACGCGTGCCCCGCAGTTCACCGGTGGTGGCACCGTGCACGGCCCGAAGCCGCGCGACTACAGCCAGCGCACGCCCAAGAAGATGATCGCCGCCGCCCTGCGCGGGGCGCTGTCGGACCGGGCGCGCAACGGTCGCATCCACGCGGTCACCGAGCTGGTGGAGGGTCAGACTCCGTCGACCAAGAGCGCCAAGGCGTTCCTGGCCACGCTGACCGAACACAAGCAGGTGCTGATCGTGATCGGCCGCAGCGACGAGACCGGTGCGCTGAGCGCGCGCAACCTTCCGGGTGTGCACATCATCTCGCCGGACCAGCTCAACACATATGACGTGCTGAAGGCCGACGACGTGGTGTTCAGCGTCGAGGCGCTGAATGCCTACATCAGCGCGAATTCCAAGACCGCCGAGGAGGTTTCGGCCTGATGGCGACCGTCACTGACCCCCGCGACATCATCTTGTCCCCGGTCATCTCGGAGAAGTCCTACGGGTTGATCGAGGACAACGTGTACACGTTCGTCGTGCACCCCGACTCGAACAAGACGCAGATCAAGATCGCGATCGAGAAGATCTTCAAGGTCAAGGTCGCGTCGGTGAACACCGCCAACCGGCAGGGCAAGCGCAAGCGCACCCGCGCCGGCTACGGCAAGCGCAAGGACACCAAGCGCGCCATCGTCACGCTGGCCGCGGGAAGCAAGCCGATCGACCTGTTCGGAGCACCGGCCTAGGCCGGCGGGAAGCAGAGAGACCTAGAGAATCATGGGAATTCGCAAGTACAAGCCGACGACCCCGGGTCGTCGCGGTGCCAGCGTCTCCGATTTCGCCGAGATCACTCGCGACCATCCGGAGAAGTCGCTGGTTCGTCCGCTGCATGGTAAGGGCGGCCGCAACGCGCACGGTCGGATCACCACCCGACACAAGGGCGGTGGCCACAAGCGTGCGTACCGCGTGATCGACTTCCGTCGCCACGACAAGGACGGCGTCAACGCCAAGGTCGCGCACATCGAGTACGACCCGAACCGCACCGCGAACATCGCGCTGCTGCACTACCTCGACGGCGAAAAGCGCTACATCATTGCCCCCGAGGGACTTTCGCAGGGCGACGTGGTGGAGTCGGGTGCCAACGCCGACATCAAGCCCGGCAACAACCTGCCGCTGCGCAACATCCCGGCGGGCACCGTGATCCACGCCGTGGAGCTGCGGCCCGGTGGCGGCGCCAAGCTGGCCCGCTCGGCCGGCGCCGGTATTCAGCTGCTCGGCAAGGAAGGTACCTACGCGTCGCTGCGTATGCCGTCCGGCGAGATCCGTCGCGTCGACGTGCGCTGCCGCGCCACGGTCGGCGAGGTCGGCAACGCCGAGCAGGCCAACATCAACTGGGGTAAGGCCGGCCGGATGCGGTGGAAGGGCAAGCGCCCGACCGTCCGCGGTGTCGTGATGAACCCGGTCGACCACCCGCACGGCGGCGGCGAGGGCAAGACCTCCGGCGGCCGTCATCCGGTCAGCCCATGGGGTAAGCCCGAGGGCCGTACCCGCAAGGCGCACAAGCCAAGCGACAAGCTCATCGTCCGACGCCGGCGCACCGGCAAGAAGCACCACCGGTAGGAGTAGCCGATGCCACGCAGCCTGAAGAAGGGCCCGTTCGTCGACGACCATCTGCTCAAGAAGGTCGACGTCCAGAACGAGAAGAACAGCAAGCAGGTCATCAAGACCTGGTCTCGTCGGTCGACCATCATCCCCGACTTCATCGGGCACACCTTCGCGGTGCACGACGGCCGCAAGCATGTCCCGGTGTTCGTCACCGAGGCGATGGTCGGGCACAAGCTCGGCGAGTTCGCGCCGACCCGCACGTTCAAGGGTCACATC
>DASRJA010000589.1:0-3704 GCA_035649695.1 Mycobacterium sp.
AAGCAATGAGCGGGGCATGTCGCTGCGCAGTCCCGCACGCTTTCTGGCCCCAGCCGAACGGCTCGTTGAGCAATGGAAAGCAAATCCGGATCCGGTCTTCGCGGACCGAGTGGCCGATACCTGGATCAAGGCGCAGGCTTACCGGCTGCACACCTTCGGCACCGTGACACGGGTGGCGGCGGGCGGTGAGCTTGGCGCCGAATCGTCGGTGACCAAGGTGTTCTGGTCCGAGCTCGACGTCGCGCTACACCAGACTGCGCTCGACATCCGGGGCGCCGACGGTGAGCTGGCCGACGCGTGGACCGACGGGCTGCTGTTCGCGCTCGGTGGCCCAATCTACGCAGGCACCAACGAGATTCAGCGCAACATCATTGCTGAGCGCCTACTGGGACTTCCCCGAAAGTAGACCATGAAATTTGATCTTGACGAACAGCAGCGCGACTTCGCCGCCAGCATCGACGCGGCGCTGGCCGCCGCCGATGTGCCTGCCGCTGTGCGTGCCTGGGCCGCAGGAGATACCTCCCCTGGTCGCAAGATGTGGGCACAGCTCGCTGACCTCGGCGTCACCGCACTGGCGGTACCGGAGAAATACGACGGGATCGAGGCGCACCCTGTCGATCTGGTGGTCGCAGCGGAGCGACTGGGCCGTTGGGGTGTTCCCGGCCCGGTCACCGAATCCATTGCAGTCGCACCGGTTCTGCTCGCCGACGATGAGCGGTCAGCCGCACTGGCGACCGGTGAGCTGATCGCCACCGTCGCGCTGCCGCCGCAGGTGCCTCGGGCAGTTGACGCCGATTCGGCGGGGCTCATTCTGGTTGCCGCTGATGGTTCCGTCCGTGACGGCGTGGCGGGCGAACAGCACGAGTCCGTCGACCCGAGCCGGAAGTTGTTCGATGTCACCGCTTCCGGTGATCCGCAGCCTGCCGATGTCGCGCGCGCGTACGAGTTCGGTGCGCTGGCCACGGCCGCGCAGCTGGTCGGCGCGGGTCAGGCGCTGCTGGATACCTCTGTCGAATATGTCAAGCAGCGCCGTCAATTCGGCAAGGTGATTGGCACCTATCAGGCCATCAAGCACAAACTTGCCGACGTGCACATCGCCGTCGAGCTGGCCCTGCCACTGGTCTACGGCGCGGCGCTCTCGCTCGCCGACAATTCACCGGACACCGCGCGTGATGTCAGCGCGGCCAAGGCCGCCGCGTCCGACGCTGCGTTGCTCGCCGCGCGCTCGGCCTTGCAGGTTCACGGCGCCATCGGCTTCACGCAGGAACACGACATGTCGCTGCTTCTACTCCGAGTGCAGGCACTGCATTCGGCGTGGGGCGACCCGACTGTCCATCGTCGGCGCGTCCTGGAGGCATTGTGAGCGGCGAGCGAGGAGCGAAGGCGGATCGCGCATGACGGAAGAACGGGAACTACTGCGCGAGACCGTCGCGGCGTTGGTCGACAAGCATGCGTCGCCCGCGGCGGTGCGTGAGGCGATGGCATCCGAACGCGGCTACGACGAGTCGTTGTGGAAGCTGTTGTGCGAGCAGGTCGGCGCGGCCGCGCTGGTGGTGCCCGAAGAACTGGGCGGTGCCGGCGGCGAACTCGCCGACGCTGCAGTGGTGCTCGAGGAGCTGGGCAAGGCGTTGGTTCCGACGCCATTGCTCGGCACCACGCTCGCCGAACTCGCCTTACTGGCTGCGGATGAGCCCGACGCCGAAACAATCGAACGCCTGGCCGAGGGCACCTCGATCGGCACCGTCGTATTCGACCCCGGATACGTGGTCAACGGCGACGTCGCCGATGTCATGATCGCAGCGGACGGTCAGCGGGTGAGCCGATGGACAACCGTTACCTCGCACCGTGTCGACACGATGGACCTCACGCGCCGTCTCGCGCGGGTCGAGCCCACGGGAATCAAGGACATTGGCGCCGACCCCGGGCTCGCCGACGCCGCCGCGATCCTGCTGGCCGCCGAGCAGATCGGCGCTGCGGCGAAGTGTCTGGAACTGACCGTCGAATACACGAAGGATCGTGTGCAGTTCGGTCGACCGATCGGCAGTTTCCAGGCACTCAAGCACCGGATGGCCGATCTCTATGTCGCGGTGCAATCGGCGCGCGCGGTCGTCAACGACGCGATAGCCGAACCGTCGGCGACGTCCGCGGCACTGGCACGGGTGGCAGCCAGCGAGGCGTTTTCGAAGGTGGCCGCCGAAGCCGTCCAGATGCATGGCGGGATCGCAATCACTTGGGAGCACGACATCCAGCTGTACTTCAAGCGCGCACACGGCAGCGCGCAGCTGCTCGGTCCTCCGCGGGAACACCTGCGCCGACTCGAATCCGAAGTGTTCTAACGTTTGACGGCTTGCAGCGTATAGCTCAGCGGGAGGCGCTCCCGGTGCTCGATAAGCCGCCACTCACCGTCGTCCCGATGCATGCGCCCGGGAAGCGCGTCCGACGGCACGGAGTCGTGTTCGACGAGCATGGTGAGCTCGAGGCCCGCGTCGAGGACCGCGGCGACGATCTCCCCAAGGCCATGGTTCCAGCTGCGAGATTCGTTGTGGCCGAACTCGATCGCGGTGTCGACGTACGTTCCGGGATCATCGAAGGTGTCCGGCTCGGGTTGCTCGAAGTACGGGTAGCCCAGCACTAGTGCGTCCGTCCGGGTTTCGTCGACGGCCCACATCATCGGATGGAACTCGCGGAGGAACAGACGGCCGCCCACACGCAACAGCGCGGTAACGGTCTGCGCCCATCGCTTCACGTCAGGTAGCCAGCACAGCGCGCCGATCCCGGTGTAAACGAAGTCGAATCCGGCGCCAACGACGGCCCGAGCGCTGTATACGTCCGCTTGGACAAAGTTAACGTCGGCACGAGCATCGGTGGCTATACGCCGAGCGATCGCGATCGATTCCGACGAGAAGTCGAGGCCTGTCATCGCTGCGCCGAGACGGTGCAGTGAGATCGTGTCGGTGCCGATGTGGCATTGCAGATGTATTCCGCGTTGTCCGTTGACCTCGCCGAGGCGGGGTAGGTCGAACCGGACGACGTCGGACAGCCGCGCCGGGTCGGCGATGAGTTCTTGAACCGCGTAGTCCGACGAACTCGCGTGCGCGGGCGCGCGTTCGTCCCACCAGGCTCTGTTGATCGCGTAGTGCTCGTCGTTCATGGGCGTATGCCCGGGAAGGCTACCGTTTCGAGCGAGCAGCCCGCTTGTTAGCCTCGCTCCAATGAGCGTTGCGCTGAGGGCCGGGATTCCACCGTTCTACGTGATGGACGTGTGGCTGGCCGCCGCGGAGCGCCAGCGCACGTACAGCGACCTGGTAAACCTGTCCGCCGGGCAGCCGAGCGCCGGCGCACCCACAGCGGTGCGGGAGGCAGCTAAGCAGGCGTTGGACAGCGGCCCACTCGGCTACTCGGTCGCACTGGGCATCCCCGAGCTGCGCACCGCGATCGCCAGCTCGTACGCGGACCGGCACGCCCTCGCCGTCGACCCCAACGACGTCGTGATCACCACCGGGTCCAGCGGCGGTTTCCTGCTGGCGTTCCTGGCCTGCTTCGACCCCGGCGACCGCGTCGCCATCGCCAGCCCTGGCTACCCCTGCTACCGCAACATCCTGTCGGCGCTGAGCTGCGAGGTCGTCGAAATGCCGTGCGGGCCAGAGACCCGATTCCAGCCGACGGCCCCGATGCTGGCCGACCTGGATCCGCCGGTCCAGGGC
>DASRJA010000590.1:0-22192 GCA_035649695.1 Mycobacterium sp.
AGGCCGCGCACGACCGGGGCGGTGACGCGGGTGGCGGTGTCGCTGGGACCGAGGTCGACGATCCACTTGGCGCCCGCGTCGTAGAGCCGCTCGACCTCGGCTACCCAGTCGACCGGTTCGACGAAGACCGACTGGGCGAACTGGTGCGTCAGCTCGGCGTCGATGCCGGGTGTACGCGCGGCCCAGGTGTCGATGAGGTCGACGGCGTCGGCCAGCCGCGGGGTGTGGAAGCCGACCTCGACCTGGATGCCGCTGAAGACGGGGTTGAAGACTGCCCCGCCCCGGAGCTTGTTCTTGCGCTCGGCTTCTTCCTTCTCGGTGATCTTGCTGCAGTACAACTCGAAACGGCCCAGCTGTTCAGGGGTTCCGGTGATGACGACCGAGCGTCGGCCGTTGCGGATCGACAACACCGGCGGCAGCACCGTGCGCACATCCTTGGAGAACTCGTCAAGCAGCTCGGCGATGCGGTCCGGATAGACGTTGGTCACCGACACCATCGGCGACTTGTCACCGCGGCCGACCATGCCGCGGCGCCGCGACACCAGCGAGCCGGCGGCCCCGATCAGCTGCAGCAGCGCCAACAGCTCGGCGTCGCGGGCGCCGTTGGCCCGCAGCGATTCGCAGGCGATGATGCCCTGCGAATGCCCGGCCATCGCGACCGGCGGGGTGTCGTAGAGGTCAAGGCCCTGCCTGGTCAGGGCGCGGATGGCGGCCATCTGGGCCAGCAGGATGCCCGGGCCAGAGATCGCCGCAGTGATCAGTTGCTTGGTCGCGGGCACCGACTCCCCGGCGGCCAGCGCCCTGACCCACTCCATCGGTTCGAAACCGATCGGCCGCACTACCACCAGCTCGCGGGCCACCGGCTCGAGGAGCACCGCCGCCTCACCGACGATCTCGTTCAGCTCGCACTCGATACCGGCGCAGGCCACCAGTTCTTCCAGGTTTTCCAGCCAGGCGCTGCCCTGCCCGCCGAAAGCGACCGCGTACGGCTCGCCGGCGTTCAAACGATCGACCAGGGCGAGGGCGTCGTGCGACGGCACCGGGGGGACTAGTGCTTCACACTCGCTGGCTGCGGACACCATGTCGTATTCGTAGATCGTCACGCCTTGAATCTCCTGATTGTTTTCCGTATCGCTGCCCTCGGCACTACCGACCTTTATTCGGCTGCCAAAGGATCCGTCACTGCTCGTCAAGACCCCGTCGAAACACACCCGTCGACAACAGCAGCCACGCTCTCTTTGCGCCCACGTCCACCGCCCTAGCGGGCTTTCAACGTCACCTTGGGCGGCGTCCTCGTAGCGGGTGTTCGCCGTCCCCGCTGCCCGGGGGTTGCGTCGTGGCGGTGAAGCGCCGGCCGACACAACGATCTTCAACGACAATGACCGTCGCTCCCAACCTGTCGGCACCACTGTTTGTGGTGGTGTACACAGGGTGGTGTGTTGTGTTCGAAGTCTGGGCGCACGACTGACCAGCAGGTCCCGGATTGGCCGACCTGAGTACTAACCTGTGAATGGCCATCCACATGACATCGGCCGTGTGCGTTAATAATTGGCGGCTCATGGGTGATACAGGCACAAGGTGAGGGGTCGCCCCCGCCTGAGTGTGCGCTGGTTCCAACCAGTCCGCTCGAGCTGAAATAGCAAGCGACAGACCGTGGTTGGAGCGAAGTTCACCTAGGGTAGCCGTGATCGGTGTGCGCGCTTGAGCGTGGGCACACAGCGATCGACGGTGACATCAGCTATCGATAGCAAGCGTCCTATCACGGAAGCCGCTGGTCCGGAACCGCATGTTGCTCAGGCCGACGTTTTGGACGCCGGCTATGCAGGCCGCCACGCGGCCGCGGTCGCGGTGAGGATCTCAGCGATAGCTCTCGGCGTTGCTCCGCTGCCCGCCTTGGTTTACCGTCATGACGGTCAATTCACAAGGGCGGTCGTCGTGAGAATTCTGGCGTTGGGTGCCGCTGGTGAGATTGGCCGAACCGCTGCCCGGGTCCTGGCCGGTGATGACCGCATCACACAGTTGGTCGTCGCCGACCGGAATGCGAGGGCGGCGACTCGAGTCGCGCGGGCTCTGGGGGCTAAAGGAGTCCCGCTGGCCCTGGATGTGACCGACCGCCCCGCGCTGGACGCAGCAATGCGTGATTGCGACTTCGTGATCAACACGGTTGGTCCCTTCTTTTTGTTCGGGCCGCCAATTCTGTCGGCGGCGATCGACGCGGGACGTGACTACATCGATATATGTGACGATCCCGAACCCACGCTGGAAATGCTCGCATTCGACGATCGCGCAAAGGCCGCCGGCGTCACAGCGCTGCTGGGCATGGGTGCCAGTCCAGGCGTTGCGAATCTGCTGGCCGTCATCGCCGGGCGGGAACTCGAGACTGTCGACACGGTGATCACCGCGTGGAATATCAATGCCGCACAATCAGATCCGGCCAGGACGGGAGCGACCAGCGCCGCGATTGTGCACGGCATGAGACAGATCAGCGGCACCATCCCCGTTACCCGTGCCCGCGGACTCGAGCACCGGCCGGCTCTAGCGAGGATCAGAGTCAGCTATCCGGGAATCGGGGCTGTACGCGGTCGTAGCTTCGGCCATCCCGAGGGGGTTACTCTGTCACGCGCCTTTCCCGGACTGCGAGAAAGCACGAACATGGTGGTTGGCGACCGGTTGACCCTGGCAGTGGTGTCCGTACTTCGCTGGGTAATCAACCAGCGAATCATGACGATCGATCGCGCTGCTTACGTCGCCGCCCGCCTGGGACGTCTTATGGTCGATAAGCCGGCCCATATCCTGACGTCGGGCGGCGCACCGCCGCTCTTCGCGCTTGCGACCGGCACCCGGCAGGACTCCACCTGTACCGTAGCAACGGCGTTGGCGCAGCTCCCTGGGCTGTCCATGGCCGCCAATACCGCAGTCCCGTTGGCCGTGGCCATCCCGCTAATTGCCGCTAGCCGCCGTCCGGGAGTACACACACCAGAAACACTGCTGGATCCCGCTGCTTTCTTCAGCGCCTTCGCCCGTCACTGCATCGGTGATCCGGCCCCGGCCGCCATGACCATTACCACGCGGTCCTGGGCGTCTCCGGAAGACAACGCGGCAGCGCTGAACGCATCCCTGCTCACTGCGCTTCTGAATGCCCGGTGCCGAACACACATAGCCGACGCCCTTATTTGAATCCAGACGTAGGTCTCCACCGGGCTTCATGCCCGCAAGAAACGTCACGCGCGGATTGATGAGATATCGGGTTAGCGCTCACGTGGAGGAATGCGCCGGCAAGCGGAGGCTCGTGCCGTTTGTCGTGGAGTCGCAGGAAATCTCACTGTTGTTTGATGCGCGGTTCGTCTTCGTGCCTATCTTCGGCAACCACCAGTTCCACCGCCCGAACGTTCGCATCAATGCGGGCACGAGTATGAGCCGTACGATCAGCGCATCGATCGCAACCGCCAAGGCGAGCCCGAATCCAATTTGTTTGTGCTCTAACACATGTGCAGTGACAAAACTCGCGAACACCGCCACCATGATCGCAGCTGCCGTCGTGATCGGCCGCGCCGTATGAGCGAGCCCGGATGCCACGGCGTCCTCGTTGCTCTCGCCACGGTCCCAATACTCCCTGATCCGCCCGATCAGGAATACTTCGTAATCCATGGAAAGGCCGAACAGTACCGCAAAAATGACGGTAGGCAGATACACCTGTATGAAGCCCGGACTACGAAAATCGAAGAGGGACTCACCGGTTCCCCATTGGAAGACGGCTACGGTCACCCCCATCGTGGCGGCAATCGCGAGCAAATTCATGAGGATAGCTTTGATCGGCAGCAATATGCTGCGGAATGCGATCACGAGGAACACAAAAGAGAAGGCCAGAACCAATCCGAAAACCAGTGGTGACTTCTTGCTGATCTCCTCGGAGATATCGACGTACTGAGCGGTGGCTCCGCCGATATGCACAGTAGGCCCACCGTCGCCTGCGAGTTTTCCAGCGTCAGCACGAACAGATCGCACGAGTTCGGTGGCGGCATCGGAATCTATAGGCACATTGAGGATTACTGTGGCGACCATTCGTCCGTTATCTACTTCTTGGAGCACGTAGGAGACCCGATGGTCTTCGGACAACCGGCCGACGAAGGCGCCGGCTTGATGCGCCTGGGAGTCCGTCATGGGTCCGCGATCAGAACCTGTCATGATCGCCTGCACCGGCGCTAGTAGCCCGCTGGTGAACTTAGCCTCGATGAGTTGATTTGCGTGGCCTGACGGTTCTCCGGCAAGCGCCTGCATCCCGGCGTCTAGACCGAACTTCACACCGGTGAGCGGGAGGGCGGCGAGCACGAGAACTGCGACGGCCGCGGTTGCGAACATCACCGGGCGACGCATGACCAACTTCGCCCACCGCTGCCAACCTCCGACGATATGACCTGCTTGGGAATCAGCGGGCAGGAACCTGGCGGGCAACGAACCGAAATTGATCTTCGACCCGAGTCCGGCGAGCAACGCGGGTAGCAAAGTCAACGAGACGAGCAGTGCCGCGACCACCGCTGCGGCGACCCCGACGGCAATCGCGCGGAAGAGCGGCATCTGCACGACAATCAGTGCGCCGAGCGAGACCATCACGATCACTCCCGACACCAATATGGTTCGACCTGCAGTGTCGGCCGCCGCCGCGACAGCGGCTACCCTACGTGCCGCCGGGTCACGAATATCGCTGTGGGCCAGTTCTTCTCTGAAACGGCTCACAATGAACATCGAGTAATCGATGCCAACACCTGTGCCGATCATCGTCGTAACGGCCAAGACGAGCGTATCGAAGCTCACCAATCCCGTCATGCCGAAGACGAGGCCATAAGCGACAGCGATGCCGGCGAGTGCAACCACGATAGGAAGGGCAGCCGAGACGAGCGTCCCGAGGGAAAAAATCAAGAGCAGGAGAGCAACCGGTAACCCGATCATTTCGGCGCGCTGCGTATCTGCGACAGAAACGCGGATCTGGTCGGTCTGCATTGGGGACGGTCCTGTTATGCCCATCCACACTGCGTCCGATGAAAGACGCGCGAGCTTATCTGCGACTTCCGCAGCGGCATCCGACCGGCTGGACTGGTTCCCCACGAGTCCGACAAGCGCGATCGCCGTACCGCCGTCGCCGGAAATGAGTGGCATCGAAATTCTGTCGAACGGACTCACGACCTTGGCCACGCCCGGGACCGATCGAACTTCCGACAATGCCCGCAGTATCGTTTCTTGCGAGGCTGGCGCATCGATGTCGTGTTGACGGAAGTCGAACACGACGACATTTTGCTCGGCGCCAACCGACGGGAAGTCTCGGTCGAGGATTCTGGCCGCCTCGGTGGATTCGGCAGTGGTCACGTTGAAGTCTGGTGCCTTGAGGCTCTTTTCAACCGCTGGCATGGCGATGATGCATGCGGACACCACCACTGCCCAAACGACAAGCACGGTCCGCCAATGGGTAGCCATCAAGACTGCCCATCGGTACAGGACGCCGGGCCGACCTTGAACTCCCCGGTCCTTGGAAACGCGCCTCGCCGTCGACGGCGGCTCGACGGTCTCGTCGATGTTGGTCGGCGTCGCTTTTGCGGTTAGATCGGGCACGACTGTCATGGCTCCTCCGTGCTGCTGTGCAGGTCAGAAGCAGTCTCAGGGTGGTCGGTCACGTCGCCGTCACGACAACATCACTTGCGATGGGTTGCGCGTTGGTTTCAATGCGAGCCAGTTGCGCGAGCAAGTACCTCCATCCCCATGGCCCGACCGGAACGCGCCCAACTGACCAGCCCTGATGCTTGGTTAACGGTCGCGGTTCTGCTGAAGAGTCTCCTCACCCGGAGACGATGCGAGCACGGCATCAACGGCGGAGGTACTAGCAGGAGCCACGGGGGCGTGGACGAGGATTGCGCTGGGTTCGGCGGGAACCGACGACGGTAGGCGGCGCGATAAAGCGGATCGTCGACGTGTTCTCCCGTCGCATCCTGGCGGGCGATGCAAGCACAACCACCGATTGGTCACGTCGGTGTTTGGAGCAGGCAGTATTCACCCGTCGTTACCCCGAGTTCCATTTCACCGCAAGTGGTTTGGTGCACCACTCGGATGCGGGGCAGTACAGGTCGACGGCGTTCACCGAGGCGCTTCGCGGATCGCCGGTCGATCGGCAAGGTCGGCGATGCCTTGGACAAGGCGTTGATGGAATCCGCGGTGGAACTGTATAAATCGGAGTTGATCGACAGTACTCGACGTTCACCGGTCGGGCCGAGAGTCTGCGGCAGTTCCAGGACGGCTCATGGCGGTCAGCGGCGAAGCCTCACTTGTTCGCCAAGGAGCCGATGCAGTCGTGCCGAAATGACGAACACTGCAGCACATCCCGAGGATCAGCGTGTTAAGTCCGGCACGCGGGTTGCCGCGCGCGGCGGGGCTGGTGTGGCGTTGGGATATCGGGCGTGCTGTCTGAAGTCGACGCCAGCTTGTCAAGGCAGCCGCGTGTTTGGGAAGCCGGGATACGCTTGGCGTGTGGCCGTCGAGGCGGATAGTTCTGGGTCAGGCCAACCCAGACAGCAGACTCGGTGGTCCTATCGCGGGCCGCCGCAATCGGCTGTCAGTTCCCCGGCCCGCAATGCGCACTACGCCGAGCGAATTGCGCGCCAGCGTCGGGTTGTCAACATCCTCACGTGGTTAGCTGCGGCCTTCAGCGCGAGCTTTGCGGTGTTGTTGTTGGTCGCCCAGCGCGGTTCGATCTATATGGCAATCGTCAACGCCGTGATGGCGTTGGTCTTTGCGACGATTCCGGTGCTTCACCGGTTCGGCAGCCTCGTTGCGCCCCTGACCTTGATCCTGACGACATTCGTGTCGCTGTCGATCGTGTGCTGGGATATCGGCACTGGATCCGGTCTGGATCTCTTTTTTGTAGTGGTGGCCGCGGCTGCGGTGTTGGTTCTGGGCATCGAACACATCGCCCTCGCCTCGATCCTGGTGGCGATCGGCGCGGCGCTGGTCATCACGCTCCAGTTCACCGTCCCCCCCGACACCGGGGTGCAGCCGCCGTGGTTTGTCGCCTTTGGCTTCATTACGTCGGTGATCTGTGCCTGCATCATGAGTGTCGCGGCCGTCTGGTACGCCCTGCGCGAGATCGAGCGCGCCGAAGAAGCCATGGAGCTGGAATATCAGCGTTCGGAGTCGCTCCTTGCGAACATCCTGCCGGCCAGCATCGCGTCACGGCTGAAAACTCAGCCGACCAGCGTCATCGCCGACAGGTATGCGGACGCCTCGGTGCTGTTCGCCGACATTGTCGGCTACACCGACTGGGCCAGCCAGACCGCACCTGCCCAGCTGGTTCAGTTCTTGAATCGGCTCTACACCGATCTTGACCGATTGGTCGACGACCATGGGCTGGAGAAGATCAAGACGAGCGGTGACTGCTACATCGTGGTCAGCGGTGTTCCAGAGCGCCGCGAGGATCATTTGCAGGCGCTGGCGCGCCTCGCGCTGAGTATGGCCGCTGCGGTCGACGGGCTGAGCGATCCGCGCGGACGTCGGCTGCGGCTGCGGATCGGGCTTGGCGCGGGTCCGGTCGCCGCCGGCGTGGTGGGGATTCGCAGGTTCTTCTACGACGTGTGGGGCGATGCGGTCAATGTGGCTTCACGGATGGAGTCCACCGGCGTCGAGGGCAAGATCCAGGTGCCAGAGGTAGTCCATGGCCGGTTGAAAGACCATTTCGTGCTCGAGGAACGCGGCGAGGTCGTCGTGAAGGGCAAGGGCGTAATGAGGACATGGTTTCTGATTGGGGAACGAGGTCGCCCAACCGAGGCGGACGCAAGGTCAAACAGCGCGGAAGCCCCCTGAGGGCGGTCGATGGCTCCGACCACCTGTCACCGTGAAGGACGTCGCAGCCGAACCGGCGCTCGCCGGATGGAGCTGTCGATCCCACCGCTTGGTTCAGAGCGGCAGCGGCTAGCGCCAATAGCGCTTGGCTTTCCTCATCGCGAAGAATCCCAGTGAGACGACGTCATAACGCGCCGGCAGCAAGTTTCCCAGGTGAAGGGCAAGTGCGGCGATGACCGCCCGAGTCAGTAACGGTCGGCAGTCCAACCACTCGTCCACACATTCACTCAGCAGTTCGCCATCTTTGCAGTAGAGCTCGTATGACAGCACTCCTGTGGCGAGTAGGGCCCACGCCTGCCTGGCATTCATATCAACCTCCGGTCACGATGGTGTGTTGGGTACTGCGGGTTGGTCCCGTCTCGACCGCCGTCGCTTCGTTGGCTGTGTCTTTCGACCGGTGCACGTTCATGTCGAGACCTCCTCGCAATCACTTTGTTGGCGTTTCCGTCACTCCCGCTTGAGATTCCGGGACATGTCTATGATTCGGAGACCCCCACGGCCGGGCCACCCTGTCAACACCACCATTGCTGGTCATGTGCACATGGTGGTGCTTGTACATGGTGACGTATGCCCATGACCTAAAGCTTCTAGTCTGCGGGCTGCGTTGGAAGAGCAGCGGTGTCATATCCACAAGCGTCGTGGCGAGCATATGGTCGCGTGGCACGAAGTTGCGGCCGGAATTGGCAACCATGACGCCGCACACAATCGTAGGCGTGACGGTTCTCAGTGACCCGTATCAGTTTGTCGAGATCGATGGCGATTGCACGAGCGGCGCCTCACTATGAATTCGGTTCAGCAAATGCCCTGAAAGCCACAGCGCTGCATGTCATTTCGCCGAAATAGGACGAGACCGCCAACAATAGAACATCGTTGAGCTGTCTGATTTGGTTGCCGGTAAGGCAGTCGCACCCGTCGCCGCCATCAAGTGCTCCGGCGCGTCGATCCGCCAAAGGCGTTCTCGGCCTTCAGTTTCGCAAGATCTCCAGGTCATTGTGCGTGTCTTCACCCGGCGGCCAGCATCGCGGTCATTTCGCGGGTCGGCTGCACTCCGAGTTCTTCGTCGAGCAATCTTTCGTAAGTTCGGTACTGGCGGATTGCATCGGCCACGTTCCCCAGTCGCAGGTGCGCCTTGACCATCAACCTGTGCGGACTTTCGCGCAGTGGGTCCATCGCCAACCCGGCCAACACCACCCGAAGCGCATCGCGGTAGCGACCCGACTCGCACAGTCGCTCCCCGAGCGCATCGATAGTCTGCAATCTGATTTGTCGGAACCGTTCGCGCTCCACCATCACCCATTCGTCGCTCCAGTCGGGGAGAAGTTCTCCACAGCGGCCGCCTATTTCCCGCGCCAGGGCCAGGTCGTGGGCGATGTCGTGGCGTGCGTCGTGCAATCGGTTGAATGCCGCGACCTCTGCCCGGTAGTCGACGATCACACTGTCGGCCAACCCGACGTGCCAGGCGGAAACGACAAGGGCATCCGCCATCGCTGAGACCCGCCACAGCGCCGACCGAAGATTCGCACGCGCGCGCTCCTCGGAGGTGTCCGGCCAGAGGGTTGCAGCAATGCGAGACCGTCTGATGGGGCGATCAGCAAGCGCGACCAGTGCCACCAGTCGCTGGCAGCCCAAAGGCAGGGGCACGACCGTGTCGCGCACGGTCAAGCAAAAGTCGTCGATCAGATCGACCCTGAATTCTGGAACCGTGTGTGTTTCGCCATCCATGGCGTTGCCAACTCCTTCTGATATCGCCGCGCCAACCCTGGCTGGCACTCGCTGATTGGACGACTAGTCCGATATGAGATGCCAAGGCCAAGAAGTCCTCGACATGCGCTTGCTCTCTGGACTCTGGGCTTCTGTCCGGGTCTTGCTGAATAGGAGTGTTCGGAGGGCGCGGCGAATACATGACAGTCGGGTGTATCTGCGTGTCCGCCACATCACTCCATGGAGCATGTAGGTCTTTCGGCTCAAGCCGTATAAGCCGCGTTTCGTCCGACACGCGAAAGAACTGGTTACATGTGGCGCAAACCTGTGTTGCTGTTCCCCGGCCAGGGGACATGCCGCGGCATGTACGCGACCGCGCTCGAGTGTCGCGTCGAGATGTTCACCGACGACATGGAACTCGAGGCCGACCTCGGCGTCGACTCGGTGAAGAAGACCGGGCCGCGGCTCGACCCGCGCCATCAGAAGTAGAGGAGAAATCGTGAATAGACCTGGGGCGGCCGACGATCGGCGGCGGACCGAAGGCTCTGCGCCACGACTACACATCGCCGGACCCGCTGATGCCCTCGCCATGGGCATCGAAACCGTGTCAGAGCGGTCGTCCCCGTCCCGGCCGAACTCGCTGCGGGAGGCCACCGCCGAACTGCAGGCGCGCAAGGAACTGGCGACCAGAGGCGCAGAGCAGGCGACACAGCGACAGCGTGCCCGCGGGAAGATGACCGTGCGCGAGCGTCTCGAGGCGTTGCTCGACGAGGGTTCCTTCACGGAAACCGGCATGCTGGCCCGTCACCGTGCAAGCGGGTTCGGTTTGGAACGTCACCGCCCCGACACCGACGGCGTCGTCACCGGTTGGGGGACCATCGATGACCGCAAGGTGTTCGTCTACGCTCACGACTTCCGCATCTTCGGTGGATCGCTCGGTGAGGTGTTCGCCAGCAAGATCCACACCTTGATGGACCTCGCGGCCGCGACCGGCGCGCCAATCATCGGACTGAACGACGGGGGCGGCGCCCGGATCCAAGAGGGCATCACCGCGCTGGCGGGTTTCGGCGGCATCTTCGCGCGCAACGTCAGTCTGTCGGGCGTCGTCCCGCAGATCTCTGTGATCCTCGGCCCCTGCGCCGGCGGTGCGGCTTACTCGCCCGCGCTAACCGACTTCGTGTTCGCTGTGAAGGACAAGACCAACTTGTTTGTTACGGGCCCGGATGTCGTGGAAGCCGTAACCGGCGAGAAGACCACGCACGAGGAGCTCGGCGGAGCCGTTACACACGCCACCCGTACCGGTGTGGCCAGCTTCCTGATCGACGACGAGTCCGGCTGTTTCGACGAGGTCCGCTACTTGTTGTCGTTCTTGCCGTCCAACAACCACGAGGACCCGCCGTCTGTCGTGCCGACCGATCGGCCCTCGCGTCGCTGCGACGAGCTCGTCGAGATCGTGCCGGCCGAGCCCAACCGCGCTTATGACGTTCGTGAAGTGATCGAGGTGATCGTCGATGACGGCGAATACCTTGAGGTACAGCCGTTGTGGGCGACCAACATCGTGTGCGCTTTTGCGCGACTGGATGGTCACGTCGTTGGGATAGTGGCCAACCAGCCGAGCGTGCTGGCCGGCGCACTGAACATCGACGCGGCGGAGAAGGCCGCCAGGTTCGTCCGCACCTGCGACGCATTCAACATCCCCCTGGTGACCCTGGTGGACGTTCCCGGATTTCTTCCCGGCGTGGACCAGGAGCACGCCGGCATCATCCGCCGCGGCGCCAAGCTGCTCTACGCCTACTGCGAGTCGACCGTGCCCCGGGTCCAGGTGATCCTGCGCAAGGCGTACGGCGGCGCCTACATCGTCATGGACTCGAAGTCACTCGGGGCCGACCTGTCGTTCGCCTGGCCATCCAACGAGATCGCTGTAATGGGCGCGGAGGGCGCGGCCAGCATCATCTTCCGCAAGGAGCTCGCCGACGCGCCCGACCCGGTGCAACACCGACGAAAGCTGGTGGCCGACTACACCGAGCAGCTGATGACGCCCTACATTGCAGCCGAACGAGGGATGGTCGACGATGTCATCGACCCCGGCGAGACCCGGACAATTCTCATCCGTTCGCTTGACATGCTGCGCTCGAAACGAGCATCCTCGCCGCGCCGCAAACACGGCAACATACCCCTGTGAAACCGGCCATGTTCCAGATCACCAAGGGTGACCCCACCCCTGAAGAGATCGCGGCGCTGGTCGCGGTACTGGCTCTCGCCAGCGCCACCACCCAACCCGGCTCCATCGGCTCCACGGCGGCGCGCTGGCGAGGATCCGCACCACCCGCCGAATTCAATAGCGCTGCACTAGGCCTACGAGACCGATGCTGGCGACCTTGGGGCGCCAGGTGGTCTCGCAGTGGCCCGGCGCATGCCCCGGCGGAGCATCGAATCCACTGGGCAGGAACCCGCGACGCCAGCTAACCCCAGACGACTTGGCGCGTTGAGCATCCGGCGCGCGGTCCGATAATGGGCGGCACGGGTTCTTGGCGCGAGTGATGCGACAGACTCTGCGCCAACTTATGCGTCGCCCCGTGGTCCGGGTTTCGTGCCGTAGCCGGGCATCAGCGGGCTCCGCTGATGCTGTACACGTTGAAGAACCGTCGGGCCTCACGAGCGTAGTCATCGGGCATGGTCCATGCGGCCGCGTCTCGTAACCGAGCGACTTCGGCCATGAGCCAGCCGATTCGGCGATCTTGCGCGGCGATCGTTTGGCGTGCGGTGCCGAGTCGGCGCTCGCGATCGGCGAGCTTGATTTCGGCTGCCTGGCGACGCTGCTCAGACTCGCCTATTACGCGGCGCAATTCGTCGATGTGTGCGTCGGGTGTAAGTGGCATCATGGCGTAGTCACCTCCTGTCTGTGTGGCGGCCGATGATAGGGCATCGTGGTTTCATGACGTACCCGTGCAGACAATGCCGCGATAGCCGCGAAGCAGTTGCGCCAGAATCGAATTCAGCCTGCGTACGCAAGCTCCCGCCCGTCCACCTCCGACATGGCGTCTCGAAGCTTGCCGAGCAGCCTGCAGCGTGTTGGGCCGATACTGCCGATCGGCATGGCAAGGCTTGCGCTTATCTCTGCGTACGAAGGCGCTGGGTGGGCGAAGAGCATCGTGATCAGTTGACGTTGCTGCTCCGAGAGTTTCATCAGGGCCCGATGCACCATTTGTCGCCGGTCGGCGTCTAAGAGCCAACGGTCGAAGTCGACGACGTCGAGCGGCTCGTCGACGCCGGCGAAGTCTGCCACGGGGCGCTCACGGCTGCGCGCTCGCGCCCTGGCAACACACTCTCGCCGGAGCGTCGTGATGAGCCAGCCCGTCACTGCGTTCCCATCGCGCAGCGAGCCGATATTCTCTACCAGTTTCAACCAGACCGTAGCGACCGCGTCCGCGGCCTCGGCTTCGCCCAGTCGGTAGGCCGAGCTGACCCGGCGTAGCAACGGCCCCAGCCTGTCGGTGAGCTGCCGCCACGCCAGTTCATCACCGGCTGCGGCACGCCGCACAAGTTGCGCGGTGTCTTGATCGACCATCGTCAGTTCCCCCTAATGGCGGGATTGCGCCAACCGCTGCGGCCGCCGCGACGCCGCCCCACCGACACTCGAGGCGGCGCTTGGGCGCACCAGCTCAGATGTGTTGCAACGGATGTCGGTTGAAGCATCGTCCCGCTCGTATCTCGTGTGTTCGCATTCACGGCCGACAATCGGCCGATGCAACGATCTTCGGAGAACTGAAGGGGCGCGAACAGCCTGGGGACACCACCATCGGTGGTGGTGTGTACTTGCCACGGGCGCCTACGCATTCTGAAATTGAGGCGGGTGATCGTCACACCCCGCGCGACGAGAAGAGCATTGAAATCCCCCGGTCGAGTTCAAGATCCGCGTCGGTCACGCCGTCCGGAACTTGCACTGCAACGAGGTAGTCACTGTTCTCCGCGGCTTGGCAGCTTACTTCGGCTACCAAGCCAGCTGAGGACGCCGGCGCCGACTCCGGGACTTCTCGCTGCCTGTGTCGGCCGGATTACTCAACGAGCGCGCCGGTATTGACGTGTGGTTCGGCCGCAAGATGGAACCGCGCATTGCGACATCAAGCAACGCTGCTGAAGTCGTCGGTAGTAACGACGGCCGGCGCGCAATTTCGATGAGACCGAGCGGGTCATCCGTGTCCTGCTCGAATTCAAGGCTCGCGAACTCGCACAACAGAGGCGTGGATGCACGGCGGCTTTTGCGTAATGCGTCTCGTTCGTGCAATCGTCTTGGAGCGGCCTGCAACGTCATGTAGTGCGCTAATGCGCGAAACGGCGCTGATCAGAAAATTCAGCACCGTCATCACCACCCCGGTGCACCCAGGCGGCTCGGACCCGTCCTCCGTAGTGCATGCGGAAGAAGACCTAACCCTGTTCAGCTACGTGCTCACAGGGCCGAGGCGACGCTCGGCGAACGTCGACCACATCCAGTCCGGCCGATGCGGATGGCGCAGCGCCCACTTGGCGGCCCGGGCCACCAGGCAGTTAATGCCTGCGGTTTTGTTGGGACCGTATCTTGCGGTTTTTGTTGGGAATGTATTCGGGATCTGAACGTACTGTCGATCGATGCCTAACAGTGCGACAAGATAAGCAGCTCCGGCGGCAAAGATCAGGCCAGCCCTCGGGAGCGCCTGCGAGTATGCGATGGCCAAATATGAGTAGCGGTCTACTCGCGCGGACCCGGTGCCGGTAAGGAGATGATTTCAACGGTCAACCCTGATGGCCTCGAGTAGCGATCGTGGTTGAGTAATGATGAACCACGGGGGAAGGACAGCATTAACATGAGTGGTCGCATTTCGGTCCTGATCGCTGATGATTGCCTGCTGGTGCGAGACAGCGTTTGCCGGGCGTTGTCGATCGACGCCGATGTGACTGTCGTTGGTGTCGCCGAGGATTACGATTCCACGGTCGAACTTGTCGAAAAGCACAAACCGACGATATTGGTCACCGATGTACGCATGCCACCGACATTGACGGATGAGGGCATCCGGTTGGCACGTTGGTTAAGGAGGGCGCACCCCGACATCGGGGTGATCGTGTTGTCGCAATATGCGGATCCGCGTTACGCGGCGGGTTTGCTGGATGGCGGTACGTCGGGCCGTGGGTATCTCCTGAAGCAACGCATTTCGCATTTCGACGAACTCAGCGAGGCGGTGCACCAAGTCGCGGCCGGTGGGACGGTGCTCGATCCGATGGTGGTGGAGGCGCTGCTCGCCCAGCCGCGCTCCACCTCGACCGGCCGACTGACCTCCAGAGAACGCGAGGTGCTCGGCGAATTGGCAACCGGCTTAAGCAATCGCACTGTGGCGCAACGGCTGGTGTTGTCTCAAGGGGCGGTCGAAAAGCACATCAATTCGATTTTCGCGAAGCTGGGATTGACCATGGACGACTCTGTTGACCGGCGGGTCAAGGCTGTGCTGATGTTCCTCGACGAACGCGCTTCTGCTTGAGCATGCCCTTCAGCTGGGCTCTTGTAATTGAACTAAAGGGCCGCGAAGTTGCGGTCACGAAGGCTATTGGATCAGCCCGTGATATCGGCCTCAACCCGTGCTGGCGAGCCGGCAGTCTCTCGCATCTGGCCGAGAACGCGCACTACTACCTGGACGGCAAGCCACAATGCCAGCTGATCGTCTCGGGACACCGCGGGCAAACTCGGCGATGCGCTGCCGGCGGGCGTCGGCACGCGCATCCCACATATGCCGGCCCGATTCGCCGAGCATGACCAACGACGCTCGGCCGTCATCGGGATCGCTCCACCTCTCCAGCAGCCCTTGACGTTCCATGCGCTGTACCAATTGCGTCATTCCCGATTGGCTGGCGCCCTCGGCCAAAGCAAGCGCCGTCAAGCGCATCGGGCCTTCGCGGTACAGCCGGTTTAGCACCAGCGTCGCGCTTGCAGCCACACCCTCGGAGCGAACTTTTCTCGGCGTGATCCTCATGTTGACGTCCATGAACCTGGCCATTCGGCTACTCAGGAGCGCGAATTTGAAATGGCGTCTGAACAGAGTTTCTTGAAGCAGCCCATTGCACCTGGTGCGGTCGCGTCGACGCAAGGCAAAGTTGGGACTCGCCCTCGACATGTGGGCGTCAGCTGACACTGCGGGGCGCGCGGAAGCAGCCGTCGAAATGTCCGTTCTCGATGCCCACGGTTTGCATGAAGGAATGGGCCACAACCGGACCGACAAATCGAAATCCTCGCTGTCGCAGTGCAGTTGCGAGCTGGCGTGATTCTGGGCTATCCGTTCTGCCATCGCTCATCGTCGCAGTGGACGCCGACGGCGGTGTCGGTAGTGCCAAACGATGTCGTTCAGCGAGATGGAGGTCAGCAGCCGGGCGTTGTGCACGGTTGCTTCGATCTTGGCACGGTTACGGATGATCGTCCGGTCGCTCATCAGGAGGTCGACGTCGCGATCAGTCATGCCGGCGACGACGGCGGGGTCGAAGTCGGCGAAGGCCCGTCGGAGCGCCTCGCGCTTGCTAAAGACGACGCGCCAGGACAGTCCATTCTCGAAGTAGGTCGACACCAATTCCTCGAACAACGCCGCTTCATCGTGGACGGGAGTGCCCCACTCCAGGTCGTGGTATCGCGTCAGATCCGGGTCAGCCTCGGTTAACCAGCCGCACCACAACGCCGTCGGCTCCGGTCAGTGTGGTCGGATGAGTCGCGGGGACCTGGAGATGGCGAACGCGCGCCTGTACCCGTTCTGGGGATCGCTGACCGAGGCCCTACGGACCGGGCAGCCGCAGAGCGAGGCGAAGACCGGAGGCGACTTCTTTGCGGCGGTGTACGCCGACCCCAAACGGCTGGCCCAGTTCGCCGCCGCAATGAGCGGGCTCAGCGCCAGCGCAGGCGAGGCGATCGCGGCTCACTTCCCTTGGCGCGACTACGGCAGCGTGGTCGATATCGGTTGCGCCGAGGGCGCCGTCTCGGCCGCGATCGCGCTCGCCCACGAGCACGTCACCGGCGGCGGCTTCGACCTGCCTCCGCTCGAGCCCCTCTTCAACGCCTACGTCGCGTCCACCGGCTGCTGGCCGAGCTCAACGTCCCCGAACCCGATGACCGCGAAAACCCAAGGGAACACCACGATACGACGGCAACCACTTCCGAATCTGCAGTCGGCGCCTAAAATGACCGCGTGGCCGACGCTGGCCCGTTGACAGTCACACTTCCACGCCGAATTGCGGTGATCGATCGGAGTGGGGCTGCAGTTCGCCCCTTGCGATCAGTACGAAAAATCAAGGCCGAATATCACTGCGGCATAACCAGCATCGCTCACTGCAAGGCACGTCGCGCGATCATTCAGGCCGCCGAATTCCGACCACGGATCGCCGAGGCTGTGGTGTGTGTACTGGCCTGTGCCACCGGAGACCTCCTCAAGTACGAGCTGAACTGAGCTGTGGAGGCGGACTATGTCGCGTATCAGTTGCCCTGTCCTATCCGCGAAGATCGCCACGGCCGAAGAATCCATGCGGTACATCCACCACGGCGACAACGTGGGGTTCAGCGGGTTCACTGGCGCCGGCTATCCCAAGGCGGTCCCCGCCGCGCTCGCGGCAGCCATGGTCCAGGCCCACGAGGACGGCCGGGAGTTCCAGGTCGGGCTCTGGACCGGAGCGTCGACCGCACCCGACGCCGACGGCGTACTGGCCGAGGCCCACGGGATATCGTCGCGGCTGCCGTACAACTCCGACCCCACGCTGCGCCGCGCGATCAACGCCGGCGATGTTCGCTACATCGACGCCCACCTGAGCCACTCCGCGCAGCACATGTGGTTCGGTTTCTACGGCAAGCTCGACGTGGCGGTCGTCGAGGTGACAGCGGCGTTACCGGACGGATTACTCGTGCCGAGCTCGTCTGTGGGCAACAACAAGACCTGGCTCGATCAGGCCGACCGGGTCATCCTGGAGGTCAACCATTGGCAGCCGCGCGAGCTGGAGGGCTTTCACGACATCTACTACGGCACCGCCCTGCCGCCGCACCGCCGCCCGATAATGCTCATCGAGGCACTGCAACGCATCGGCGAGCCCTACCTGCACGTCGACCGCGACAAGGTCGTCGCCGTGGTCGAGACGCACAGCCCCGACCGCAACGCGCCGTTCAGCCCCCCGGACCAAGCCTCGCAGGCGATCGCCGGACACCTGGTGGACTTCCTGCGCCACGACGTCCGCGCCGGACGGATGCCGCCGGGGCTGCTGCCGATCCAGTCCGGGGTCGGCAACGTCGCCAATGCCGTCCTGGCCGGGCTCGGCGACAGCGAGTTCACCGACCTGGTCGCGTATACCGAGGTGCTGCAGGATGGCATGCTTGACCTGCTCGACTCCGGAACGCTACGGGCGGCGTCGGCCACGTCGTTCGGGCTGTCCAGCGACGGCGTCCGCCGGTTCATGACAGGCATCGACGGCTACAAGGGCCGCATCCTGCTGCGCAGTCAGGAGATTTCCAACCATCCGGAGCTGGTGCGCCGGCTCGGGGTGCTGGCCATGAACGGCATGATTGAGGCCGACATCTACGGCAACGTGAACTCCACCCACGTCATGGGCAGCGCGATCATGAACGGCATCGGCGGCAGCGGGGACTTCGCGCGCAACGCGTTCTGCAGTTTCTTCCTGTCGCCCTCGACGGCCAAGGGTGGCGCCATCTCGGCGATCGTCCCGATGGTCAGCCACGTCGACCACACCGAACACGACGTAGACGTCGTTGTGACCGAGCAGGGCCTCGCCGACCTGCGCGGCCTGGCTCCCCGGGACCGGGCGCCACGGATCATTCAGCGCTGCGCGCACCCGTCGTTCCGGGATCAGCTGCGCGATTACTTCGACCGTGCCTTCGCGGCTCGGCCGAACGCGCGCCACACCCCCCACCTGCTCGACGAGGCACTGTCGTGGCACCAGCGGTATCTCGACTCGGGAAGCATGCTCCCCGCGTTGCAGGATGGCGCCCCGTCGGTCAGGGCGACGCTATAACCCGCAGCCATCTAAACAACCTTTCAGCAGTACTGAGGTATGCCGACTGAGCAGGCGCTGCCCGCGACGCGGTCACAACGCGGGTCGACGCCGGGCATAGGACGGAGTCGACGACCACCCCGATCGCTCAGGCAATCGATGTCAATGGATGAACACCCGGCCGGCTGGTGAGCGAGGGAATCACCGTACGCAAGGATATCGGCAGGCCTGTCTCAGCGCCGAAACACTGCTCGTGCAAAAGGATCGCCTGGCGCAGCAGGTACGCGATTGTTGTCGCGCACGTGTCACGCCCAGTGCGCACCAGGTGGTTCTTATATCTGCTCAACACCGCGGCGGACTCGGTATCGGCCACCGCATACACCAGCGGCGCCACGACATCGGCGACACCGGCGACACGTTGATGTGCGGCGCAGCGCCAACAAAATCTGAAGCCGCGCACGCGTGCGGCGCACACCCGGCACGTGCGCATCGGTACACGCACGACGTTGGTTAGGGCTGCAACGGCTTCAGGTTGCCGCGCATGCGTATGCAGCAGTGAAGCCACTCCCACGGCCTCCTAATTGATGTCTCTTGCGGTGCGGAGAACGCTAGGTCAGCGTTCCGACGCGGCGCGCCAGTTCACGCGGATGAACTAACAGCGAAGCGCTTGTGCGCACCGCCCGGGGGATGTGCGGCGATGCGCACTCCCCCCGAGGATGTGCGCCGCGCCCGATCAGCGTCGGCGACGCACAGGATGCGCGCTGATGAATCGACGCAAATGTGCTGTGCAGAGAAAGGGGGAAGGTGGAATTCGGATGGGTTGGGGGAATTAGGTTAAGCACAAGGGGGGCAGTCCTTTTGAGAAGTATCGGGAAGATGGAGATGTGGGCTATGGAGAATTGTGGATGGAAGTGTGATGGTCTGGCGTGATCGAGGAGAGAGGCAAGTTTGGCGACCCGCCCGCGGCCCTTTGTGCCGCGGCTTCGCCGTGCGACGCGGCAAGGCGTTTCGCCAAAATTCTGCACAAAGTTGTGGCTGTAGAGAAATACAGTGATGTTGGATGCCCTGATGACAACACCGAGGCAACCAAACGCCTGCCGCCGCACGAAGCCGACTGGGCGACAACGTCACAAGCGCGTCCAGCGCGGCCGACAGGCTCTTATCCCGCATAGCTCTTCGGAGGGTCGTGAATCAAATTGGAAGACAAAGCGTTCAATGAGCTACCTCTGCTGCTCGCGGTGCCCAGGGCCGCGCAGCTGCTGGGAATCAGCCGGGCTTCCGCATACCGACTTGCGGCCAGCGGAGAGCTGCCGGTTCGCCGGCTCGGCGGCCGCGTCTACGTAGTGACCGCCGGCCTTCGTGAGCTGTCCTCGTGAAAGGTACCGGCGGGATCCAAGTGCTACTGCAAATACCCCGTTCCCAGCCTGACCCATCGGCTGGAAGGTTTCCGTGGATGACCAAGGGCGGACATGACAGCGAACAGGATGCCTGTTTGAGTGATTAGCGCCGCTGTCAGATGGATCTCCCTTCCCGACGATCGACGATCCGACAGCGGCGCTGCGTTCCGATCGTCCGTCGAACCTTTGCCGCGACTGGATCACGACCACCGAGGAAACCGGCCAATGAGCACCGACACCGCACCCGCCGAGCAGCCCAGGAAGCGCGGCGAGCGCACCGACAGCTCAATCAGGAAGTTGCCCAACGGCAAAGGTTGGCGCGCACGGCCGACGCTCGGCACCGACCCCGTGACGGGCAAGCAGGTCCGGCCGAGCAAGGTGTTCGCGACCAAAAAGGCTGCCCAGGGTTGGGTTACCGAGCAGCGCCAACAGTGGAGCACCGCGACGTGGGTACCGAAGTCAAGTCGGACGTTCGACGAGGTCGCCGACCACTGGCTGACGCTTCGCGAGGCCGACATGTCGATCGGGCCGAATACCGTTCGGGCTGACCGCGAGTCGCTGGCTTACGCGCGGCGGGCCTTCGGCGCGGTGCCAGTGCAGAAGCTCACCCCCGCCGCACTCGCTGACTGGTCGGCCACGCTGACCGGCAAGGACAGTCGACCTCTGGCGCCGGCGACTAAGCGCCGCGCGATCGTCCGGCTTAAATCGGTCATGGCGCACGCACGCAAGATGCGGTGGCTCACCTATGACCCGTCAGCTGACCTTGCGTCACCCGAACAAAAGGCGGTCACCGCCACCGCAGCCGATGACATTTGGACACCCGACCAGATGGGGAAGGTTCTCGATCACGTCTCGGCGCATCGCCTCGGCGGGTGTTTCGCGCTGACGCTGCTGGGCCTGCGCCGCGAGGAAGTCGGCGGGCTGCGCTGGTCGGACATCGACCTTGACGCAGGCACGCTGCGAATCCGCCAGGCCCGAGTCGACGTGAACGGGCGCGATACCATTGTGACGACCAAGACCCAGCGCAGCGCCCGCGACCTGCCGCTCCCACCACACGAGCTGGCGATGATCAAGGCCATGCGGACGTTCCACTTGCGCGAGCGCCTAGCCGTGGGCCGGCCACTGGCCGCCGATGACCTCTTGCTCTCGCGGACGGACGGGACACGGTTGCCGGTGCGCGACTACTCGCGGGAGTTCGCCGCGCAGCGCAGGGCGGCGGGACTTAAGGCGATCCCGCTGGGCAAGCTGCGGCACTCGAATATCTCTCGGATGCGCGCAGCGGGCATCGCCGCCGACGTGGTCGCCGCGTGGCACGGCGACACCGAACGAATGACTCAGGCCGTCTACGGGCGGGTGACCGACGACCGGCTGACCGCCACGTCGGCGGGTTTTCTCGGCCGGGGCGATAGGACAGAGTTAGGACAAGTGAGTAGGTTTCACTCCCCAATAGCAAAGAATCCCAGGCAAATAGCCTGGGATTTCCTTTCGTGGAGCTAAGGGGACTCGAACCCCTACGAATTCCTCCCGAAATACCGTCTGAGCTGCGGCGATTGTTTTTCCGGTGAGTTACGCGATGCCGTCATGTACTGGCGATATGCCTCGGTGTGTTACGCGACGTAACAGTGCTGGCGGCCGGTCGGCGGGATACACCTCACAGGTTCCACACCCGCCGCCGCCCGTGGCCAACCTACAAGATGGCGGTCGATTCCACCCGCGTGTACGAGTGTGATTAGTTGGCCAAGGCGCGCTGCCTGTGCAAGAGGCTGGCGTTGAAATAGGTCAGGTAGGCAAGTGTGGTTGCTAGGGCGGGTCGACGAGTTCGAGAGTTGAGCAGCGCTAGACCGAGTGCAGCTTCGATGCTGCCGTTGACAAGAACGTGGGCACGGATGTTGTCCTTTAAGCCAACCGATTTACCGGTTCGAACGCAGATGGGCACACTAAGTGCGCAACACCGGACACCGTGAGAGCAAGTCCGCCGAACAATGCCCATCGTTCAGATGGCTTGCGCTTCGACTTCATGGCGTCGACCCCTCGTGGAGGAGGACGGGTAGTTGTATAGGCCCGCGAAGTGAGCTATTGGTGGACCACGTTGTGGGGCCGGTGGTTTGGATTCGTGAAACGCGGTCGACCAGTTCACGGAGTACGGCTTGTGCCTCCATGCGTGCCAGTGGCGCTCCGAGGCATAGATGTGGACCGTAGCCAAATCCGACGTG
>DASRJA010000591.1:0-3782 GCA_035649695.1 Mycobacterium sp.
CTGAACCTGTCATCGAAGAGGTGAGTCAGCCGCCGGTTCTCATCACCGCGCAGGAAGTCGCTTTCAGCACGGCGGCTGCTGTGTCGTTGCCGCGCGCGAAGCCCACCCACGGAGTGATCGCTGCATTGCGCGCTCTGTTCCTGAGTCCACCTGAGGACGCACGGCCAGTACCGCGTCACTATCCACCGCGGCGAGACGAATTCCTCGAGGAGGCCGCCATGCGGCGAGAGATGTACAGGCTGTGACCGCCTTTGCAGATCGCGGCGATCCTATGACGCCGCTACTGCAGCTCGAGGGCGTCGTCAAGCGGTACCGTCGAGGCGACGAGCAATTGAATGTGCTCGTCGACTTCGACTTCACTTTGGACGCAGGCGAATTTGTCGTCGTGACCGGACCGTCGGGAGCCGGGAAGTCGACCCTACTGCATATCGCGGGTGGGCTGGATGCGCCGGACAACGGCGTTGTGGCCGTCGCCGGTCAGGACGTGTGGGCGATGAGCGCCAACGCGCGGGCAGCGTTCCGGCGGCGCAACCTCGGCTTCGTATTCCAGTTCTTCAATTTGGTGCCCATGCTGACCGCGGTCGAGAACGTGTCGTTGCCGCTGGTGCTCGACGGTACGCCGGCGCGGTCGGCGGACGCACGCGCCGAGGAGCTCCTGCAACGGGTCGGCCTCGGCGACCGGGCCCGGCACCGGCCGGCCGAACTATCGGGCGGACAGATGCAACGGGTGGCCGTGGCGCGCGCGCTGGTAGCCCGGCCGTCCATCATTCTCGCCGACGAGCCGACCGGAAATCTGGACAGCCATTCATCGGCTGAGGTTTTGGATCTCCTGCGCTCGCTGGCTGACGAAGACGGTGCGGCGGTCGTCATGGTGACGCACGATCAGGCCGCGGCGCGCTACGGCTCCCGCGAAGTGCACCTTGTGGACGGGCGTGTGTGCGCAACGGACACGGACTCCGTCGGGGAGAGGTGATGCAACCGCTGCGCGCCGGATGGTTGTCTTTCCGGCGGATCCACCTTGTTGCATTGATCGCCGACTGGCGTCGCACTCTGCTCAGCGTGATCGGCGTCGCGGTGGGTGTGACGATTGTACTTGGGACGTTGATCCTCAAATCCGAGCTGACCCGCCCGTTCGAATCATTCGGTCCGTCCCTTGCCCACGCCGCCGACGCTGGCGTAGTCGAGGTAACGCCGAACATAAGCGGCCGCTTGCCAATTGAGACAGTCGATCGCCTGCGCACCGAGGTGGCAGAGGCGGAGGCGGTCATCCCGGTCGTCGCCTCCCTGACGCCAGTGAACGTCGCCGGCGGCACCCACGGTTTCTTTCTGCTCGGCGGGACGTGCAAGGTCGAGCTGCTGGTCGGGCCGTTCAATTGCGAGCAGCGCGCCCGCGCCGGGAAGCCTGCAGACGGCCCCGGCGTGCCACTGCAGATTCCGGCGGTCGTCGCCCAGCGGCACGGCCTACTGCTCGGCGACGAATTGCGCATCCCCGGCCTGCCTCCCGGTTCGGCACACCTGGGTTGGACGTTTTCGGAGTTCGACCGCGTCGAGGGCATCAACGACGGCTACGTACTGCTGGCCCCCTCGGTGCACATCGCCGCGCGCCTGGTCGGCTCGCCCGGTTACGCAACGGCCGCGTTCGTATTGCCAAGACCGGGCACTGACATCAAAGCCGACATCGACCGCGTCATCGCCGGCGTCGCAACGGCGGGTCCACCCCGGCCGCATCTGCCTGCCATGCTCGAGAACGGAAGCCAGAGCTTCAACCTGACTGCGCTGGTCGGCGTCCTGGTCGGCTTCCTCATCGCGGTCAACACGATCCTGCTCGCCGTCGAGGACCGACGGGCGGTAATGGGAACTATCGGCGCGATCGGCGCCAAGCCTGTCGGGTTGTTCGGCGGAATGCTCGGTGAAGGCGCCGTAGTCGGTGTTCTCGGGGGGCTGTTGGGAGTGCCCAGTGGCTTCCTGCTCGGGACGTATCTAGTGGACCGGTTCGGGCAGTCCATGTTGGCCGGCTCCGGCGGCACCATCGCTGCGCACTTCACCCCGGGCTTGATCGTGATCGGAGCAGCCGCGGGCACCGTCTCGGGAGTGCTCGCGATGATCGGCCCGGCCGTCAGACTGGTCCGCGAAGGGCCGCTGTCGTCGATGGCGTGCGTCGGCGGAGTGCAGCGCGTGAGGCGGATCCCGTTGTGGCCGCTCGTCGCCGGGGCGGCGATGCTGGTGTGCGCCGTCGTCATATTGAAGATTTTTGAGCGCGGGTCGCTGCCGCTCGACGTGGGCATCAACGGAATGTCGGTGGGGCAATGCGGAGTGGCGTTAGTGACACTGTGGATCGCCCCGCGTGGTGCCGTTCTGTTGATCGAGTTGCTGACAGTCACGCGGCGCGACGTCGGGCGTCTACTGCGTGCCGATGTTCAGCGCTATGCACTGCTGTTCGGTATGTCCGCCGCGGTACTCGCAGCCGGCACCAGCTTGGCTGTCGGCTCACAGAGCATGCAGCTGCTCGGCACCCAGCAGGTTGCATCGCAGAAGGCTGACCGCCTCCCCGACGCCCTGTTGATTGCCGCCCAATCGGTACTTGATCAGCGGGATGGCCACCTCGCCGACTCCACGTTCAAGTTGGTCGAAGGTGCGGCGGACGGGCGGGGCGTGTCTTCGCGGTGGCGATCGACGATCTCGTCAGGGACGTTGTCGCGTCTCGTGATTGGCGTTACGCCGGGTGATTGGTACAGCGAAGCGCTGTATCAGCCGACCGGTCAGCCGGACAGGTTGTGGCAGGGGTTAGGAGAAGGAGATATCGGCCTGAGCGAGATCGCCGCCGGCCGGCTCGGAGTTACTCCGGGCGAAACGGTCGAGCTGCCCACCGTCGGAGGGTCGAAGCGATATCGGGTGGCCGGTATCTTCCGTCCGCGAATGATCAATGACGCTGCGGTGGGTGACATCGTCCTCGTGTCAGAGAGGTTGGCCCGCGTCGATTGGGCAGCTGTACGAGACCAGGTCGCGGTGCGCTATTCGTCCCCCGCGGATGCAACCGCCCACCGTGACGACTTCCTCGACCTCGGAGCTGGACTGTCGGTGTACGACAACCAACAGTGGCGCGCGGTCGCCACGAACGGAATCACCCGATTCTTGGAGCCGTTCACGATCGCCGGATACATCGTGATGGCGGCCGCCGGCTTGAGCGTGCTGAATGTGTTCGTGCTGGGACTTGTTCAACGCAAGCGGGAACGGGCCGCGTTGCGGGCGATCGGTGCGACACCCCGGCAAGAGCAGGTCGTCGTCATCGCTCACGCCGGACTACTTGGTCTACTGGTCGCTGTTCTCGGTGCGCTTGGGGGCGTGGGCCTTACGTATTTGTGGTCGCTGGGCTCACCCGTATATTACGGCATCAAAATCGACTGGGGTGTACCCGAACTCGCACTGCGAACCGGTGTTGCCGCAGTGATCGTGTTGGTCCTGGCGGCGGCGCTGTATCCAGTGATCCATGCGCGACGGTTGGAAACAGCCGAGATACTGCAAACCAGTTGACGTCGGTCCTATTTCGATGCGTGCGCTTGCTGACCGCGTGCCTCACAGGCGGATTGTCACCTCAGTAGGACCGCGCCGAAACCGGACCATGTTGAAGTAGTGACCTACTGCGCTTGTCACGCCGATTGTCAGCAACGATTTCAATTGCGAAGCGAGACACCGAGTCCGGTGGCTGTCGTTTCGCCAGAACATCGCGGAAGGAAAGACAATGGGTTATGCAAGCACATCTGTTGTATCGGGGTCATGCCGGC
>DASRJA010000592.1:0-8512 GCA_035649695.1 Mycobacterium sp.
GCCTTCCGTGACTACTTCAAGTCCACCTATGGTCCGACGATCGCGGTGTACCGCAACATCGAGGGCGACGCGGACCGCGTGGCCGAGCTCGATGCGGCGATCGCAGAGGTGGGCGACAGCGTTCTGCGCGGCTCGTCGACCATGGAATGGGAGTACTTGCTGCTGACGGCACGCAAGGCCTGAGAACATGTCGGCATGCCCGACGACGCGCAGCAGCTGCCGACCCTGAGCGACGACGACCAGGCTGCGTTGCAGCGATGGGTTCGCGCACAGGGCCTCGGGTCTGACGTCACCAATGTCGAGCCGCTGACCGGCGGCACCCAGAACATCGTGGTGCGGGTGCGCGTCGACGGGCGTCCGATGGTGCTGCGGCGGCCGCCCCTTCACCCTCGGCCGACGAGCGACAAGACGATGCTGCGGGAGATCGCGGCATTGCGAACGCTCGCAGGAACACCGGTGCCGCACCCGGGCTTTATCGCCGGCTGCGACGACCTCGACGTGCTCGGCGTGGTGTTCTATCTGATGGAGGAGGTCGACGGCTTCAACCCCGGCGACAGCATGGACGAGGCGTACGTCCGTAACGCCGAGTGGCGGCATCAGGTGGGCCTGTCCTATGCGGGCAGCCTGGCGCGATTGGGCAATGTGGAATGGGAGGGCAAGCCCCTTGCGGAGCTGAAACGGCCGGGTTCCTTTCTGGAGCGCCAGGTTCCGCAGTTCCTTCGGCTGCTGGAAAGCTATCGGCACGACCGCTATTCGCCCGAATCGCTGGCCGTCACCGAGTTGGCGGAGTGGCTGGAGGCCCACCGGCCTGACGACGGAAAGCCGGGAATCATGCACGGCGACCCGCATCTGAGCAACGTGCTGCTGCGCCGCGACAAACCGGAATTGGCCGCGTTCGTCGACTGGGAGATGTGTACCGTCGGCGACCCGCTGCTGGATTTGGGTTGGATGCTGATCTGCTGGCCGCTGGAGACCAGCACGATCACCGCCGGGGCGCAACTGGCCGCGCTGGGCGGGCTGGCCAGCCGCCGCGAGTTGCTCGACGCCTACCTGGCCGCGGGGGGACGCGAAACGGCAAGCCTCGATTGGTATGTCGCGATGGCGTGTTTCAAGCTGGGCATCGTGATCGAGGGCACCTGGTCGCGGTACTTGGTCGGACAAGCAAGCAGGGACGCGGGGGAGCGGTTGCATACGAACGCGCAGAACCTGGTCGACATCGGCACCCGAGTGGCTAAGGGCGACAGCCCGTTCGAGTGAGGTCCAGGTTGGGACCGTTGACGCGGAGCAATCGATGTCGATTGGCGGTCATGCGCGCTGGGCCGCCAGACGGACTGGTGCATTGTCGATGCCGTATCCGTCGTAATCACCGCGGCGCTGGACGAATTCGAAGAACACAGTGCCGATCGTGCGGGTGTAGAAGTGCACGAACTCGTTTCCGTGTGCGTCGCGGTCGTAGAGCAGCCCGAGGTCTCGCAGCTCGGCCACGGCGGCGTCGTCGAGGCCGAACCGGCCGGCCAGATAGTCGTAGTAGTTATCCGATACGGGCAGGAATTCCGCACCGCGGTCGCGAGCGGCGCGCGCCAGTCCGATCACGTCCGAACACGCGAACGCGACATGTTGTGGCATGCCCGCGCCATCGAGAACGTGCGGAGCGACGTTGAGCAACAGCCGGACGGCACCGTCTGTCGTCCGCATAGATTGGCTGCGGATCAACCCCTTTGGTCCCGGCACTTCCGTCGGCACATCCGCGGACAACCCGAACACGCTGGTGAAGAATAGCACCGCATCGTCGAGTGTCTGCCAGGGCTGCGACAGGTTGACGTGGTCGATGGTGCGTACCGGCGTCGGCGCCAACGGCAGTCCGTTCTCGAATTCCTCGACCCACGCCGGCTCCGTCACCCAGAACATCTCGGTACCGTCGGGAGCGATTGCGGCGCCGAGGATTTGTTCAGACGCGTAGGTGCGGCGGTAGGCGACAGGGGCCATCAGTTCGGCGGCGCGCCGCGAAGTCGCTGCCGAGTCGGGGACGAGCACGCCGACAGCGGCCACGTGTGGGATCTGATCTCGGGCCTGCTGTTCGTTGAGCACGACACGGGCGTCGCCGGCCAACCACAGCGAGACGGCCTTCGTGCGATGGCGGCCGCTCGGGGTGAAACCGAGTTGCTGCAACAGCACCTCGACCTCGCTGGTGTCCTCGGCCTTGATTTCCACGAAGTCGAAGCCGACGGGCGGCTTGGCAGCGGTGAGCGCGGTGAGGTCGTTCCGCCAACCTTCCGGATTCTGGCCGGCGGTCCTGTCCTGCAACCAGATCAGCGAGCGCAGCGCGTGCACGGCGGTGCGATCGGGATCGGTCTGGCGGAACGTGTCGTTGAAGACCTCCAGCGACAGCGGGCCGTCGTATCCGGTGGCAAGCGCATGCGAGACAAACGTGGCCAAGTCGAAGTCCCCCTCGCCAGGGAAGAGGCGGTGGTGGCGGCTCCACGACAGCACGTCCATCTTCAGCGCCGGCGCATCGGCAAGCTGGAGGAAGAAGATCTTCTCCGCCGGAATGTTCTCGATGTCGGCCGGATCGTGCCCCCGAGAAAGCACATGGAAGCTGTCCAGACATATCCCGACGTTCGGGTGGTCGGCGAGCTGCACGATGTGCCATGCGCGGCGGTAGTCGTCGACGAAGCGGCCCCAGGCCAGCGCCTCGAACGCCACCTTGATGTCGTACTGCCGCGCCAAGTCACCGAGCCGGCGCAACTGGTCGGCGGAGACCTCGTCGGAGTCGACGGTGGCGGTGGCGACGTTGCTGCAAACCAGCACCACACCGATGCCGAGGCGCTGTGCCGTGGCGAAAGTGGCACCCGCGCGGCGCAGGTTGTCGGCGAAGACCCGTTCGTCGACGCCCTCGATGTCGCGCAGGGGTTGGTAGAGCTCCAGCGACAGCCCAAGTCTGTCGGCGAGGGCTCGTATCTCTTCGGGGCTGTGGTCGTTGGCGATCAGGTCGGGTTCGAAGAGCTCCACACCGTCAAAGCCGGCCGCCGCGCAGGCGTGCAGCTTCTCGGTGAGCGAGCCGCTCAGTGACACCGTGGCGATGGATGTCTTCATGGCATGTCCTCCATGACCTAATGTACGAAATAGTTAGTTACACCACAAGGCGTGGCTCGTGTGACGTCCGAACGGGCAGATCGAGGAACAGGCGGGAGAAGCGAGATGCAAAACGTCGATCTCGGCGCAGCTAGGTCTGGGCCCGCCGCCAGTAAGCTCCCCGGTGTGACCGCCGAGCCTCGTCCGGAGCCGCTGCGCGACGCCGAGCGCACCCGGTCCGAGCTGATCGAGGTCGCCACCGCGGTGTTTGCCGAGCAGGGGTATTCCGGCGCCCGCGTCGACGAGATCGCCGAGCGCACCCGCACCACCAAGCGAATGATCTATTACTACTTCGGCGGCAAGGAACAGCTGTATCTAGCGGTCCTGGAGAACGCGTACCGGGGGATCCGACAGGCCGAGCAGCGGGTGCAGGTCGACCACGTCGACCCGGTTCAGGCCATCCGGGCGGTGGCGGAAATGACCTTCGACCACCACATCGAGCATCAAGACTTCATCCGGCTGGTCTCCATCGAGAACATCCACCGCGGCGAGTTCATCGGCCGTCTCGATTCGTTGCGCGCGCTCGGCCAGCCAGCCACGTCACTGCTGGATCAGATCCTCGCCCAGGGCCGTGAGCAGGGCGTATTCCGCGACGATGTCGACGCCCTCGATGTACACATCGTGATCAGCTCGTACTGCGTCTTCCAGGTCGCCAACCGCTACACCTTCGGCTACCTGTTCGACATCGACTTCACCGAACAACAGACCCACGCTCACCTGCGGCGAATGCTCGGTGATGTGGTCGTCGGCTGGTTGACCTCGCGCTGACCCGCTGAGTCATAACTCGGCTCCCACTCGCTCCGGTCCTCGGTCGTCTGCCTCGGCTCCCGCTCGCTCCGGGCCTCGGTCGTTTGCCTCGGCTCCCACTCGCTCCGGGCCTCGCTTCGCTGCGATCCTCACTCGCGCTCGCCTTCGGGATCCCGATCACATTGTGCCCTTGACGCGACGCGGATCACTGTGCTCCACTGAGCGTACGTACTAGTTCGTACATTACGGAGACGGAGTAGATGGCCCCTTATCTGGTCGGCCTCGTCGGGACCGGTGTCGGCCCGTCGCTCACCCCCGCGCTGCATATGGCCGAGGCCCGCGCGCAGGGCCTCGACTACGTCTACCGCACGATCGATCTCGCCGAGGCCGGCATCGCACCCGAACGCATCGGCGAAGTGCTCGACTGGGCCCGGGCCCTCGGCTTCAACGCGCTGAACATCACCCACCCGTGCAAGCGACTGGTCCTCGAGCATCTCGATGACATCGACGACGTCGCAGCCGAGCTGGGCGCCGTCAACACGGTTGTCTTCGACGGCCCGCAGACTGTCGGATACAACACCGACACAACGGGATTCGCACTCGGATTCCGTGAAGGCCTGCCCGATGCCGCCACCGACAACGTGGTGCTCGTCGGCGCCGGCGGTGCCGGAGCCGCTGTCGGCGACGCATTGTTGCGGCTGGGCACCGACCACCTGACGATCGTCGATCTCGATATCGAACGCGCCACCGCGCTGGCCCGTGAGTTCGCCGCGCGCCGTCCCGACTCACGAGTGGACGCGTCCTCGCCGGACAAGCTGCCTGTCCTGCTGCCCGGCAGCGATGGAGTCGTGCACTGCACGCCGACGGGGATGGCCGAGCACCCAGGTATGCCGTTCGCCACCGAGTTGCTGCATCCGGGCCTGTGGGTGGCCGACATCGTCTACCGCCCGCTCGACACCGAACTGCTGACCGCAGCGCTGCAGGTCGGGTGCCGAGTCTGCGACGGCGGCCACATGGCCGTGCACCAGGCCACCGAGGCCTTCGAGCTGATCACTGGTATCACCCCCGATACCGAACGCATGTCCAGGCACTTCCGCCGCCTTGTCGGCTGAATAACCACCACCACCAAGAAGAAAGAGAATCATGAGCGGCATCGAAACCACGAAACCTGATGGGGTTGGCGACCATTCGCCGCGCCGCACGCCAGGCCGCGCAGCGCTGGCCAGCTTCATGGGCAGCGCCGTTGAGTACTACGACTTCTTCGTGTTCGGCACCGCCGCGGCGCTGATCTTCCCGAAGGTGTTCTTCCCTTCGGGTGACGAAGCTGCACTGGTGATGTCCTTCGCCACATTCGGTGTCGCATACGTCGCGCGCCCGGTCGGCGCATTCGTCCTCGGACATTTCGGCGACCGCATCGGTCGTCGGAACGTGCTGATGTTCACCCTCGTGCTGATGGGTGTGTCGACCTTCCTGATCGGCTGTTTGCCTACGTTCGCCACTGCCGGCTGGATCGCACCTGGGCTTTTGGTCGTCTGCCGGTTAATGCAAGGTTTCTCCGCTGCCGGTGAACAGGCGGGCGCCAGTTCACTCACCCTTGAGCACGCGCCGGATCACCGCCGCGCATTCTTCACGTCCTGGACGCTGACCGGCACGCAGGGCGGTCTCATCCTGGCGCAGCTGGTCATGCTGCCGTTCGTGTCGCTGCCCGACGACGCCGAGCTCTCCTGGGGTTGGCGAGTTCCGTTCTGGCTCAGCGCTGTTGTCGTCGTGGTGGCCTACTTCATTCGCCGACGACTGCATGAGACACCTGAGTTCGACGAGGCCAAGGCGACCGGGGCGATCGCGCGGATGCCGCTGAAGCCGCTGCTGCAACACCATTGGAAAGACGTGCTGCGGGTGATCTTCTGCGCGTTCATCGCCGCCGTGTCAACGGTTTTCGGAACTCTTGCCATCGCCTACGGCAAGAAAGTAGGGCTCGAAGCCGGCATCACGCTGTGGCTGGTCGTGGTCGCCAATATTGTCGCGCTCTTCACTCAGCCGCTGTTCGGCATTCTCGCCGACCGGATCGGGCGCAAGCCGGTCTTCATCTACGGTGCGTTGTCGTCGGCCGCGCTGATGCCCTTCTACATGCTGTCGATGAGCGGTGACAACACGGTGCTGACCTTCGCGCTGGCCGTCGCCACGTTCTCGTTCGGATACGCCGCAGCGAACGCCGTATGGCCATCGTTCTACGGCGAGATGTTCAGCACCCAGGTGCGGTTCTCCGGTATGGCGATCGGCACGCAGCTCGGCTTCCTGCTGGCCGGCTTCGCGCCCAGCATTGTCACCGCGCTCGGCGGTGTCCGCGAAGGCGGCTGGGTCGTCATCAGTGCCTTCACCGCGGTCGTCTGTGTCATCGCCGCCACGTCGGCATCCACCGCACGCGAGACCAAGAACGTCCCCACCCCGCTGCTCGGGCGCGACCTGCCCGACTCACAGAAGGTTCTGGTCAACCGCTGACCATGGGGCTGCCCTGCGGGTCACAGCAGCCGGCCGATGCCGCGCGCCGCGACCTGCAGGGCGCCCAGCAGCCGTTGGCGGTCGCGTTTGAGGGTGGCCACCACCACCCCGATCGCGGCCGCCACGCTGTCGTCGGAGGCCCGCACCACGGGCACCGCCAGCGAACACGCACCCAACGACATCTCCTCGCTCGTCGTGGCGACTCCGTCGCGACGGATCCGATCCAACTGGGCGTCGAGCACCTCTGGGTGGGTGATGGTGTACGGCGTGATCCGGGTCAGCTTGGCAAACACCCGGTGGTGCACGTCGGACGGGGCGTGGGCGAGCAGCACCTTCCCGACGCCGGTGGCGTGCATCGGCAGCCGGGTACCCACAGTGCTGACGATCGGCACCGACGCCCGACCCCGCATCCGGTGCAAATACAGCACCTCGTCGCCGTCGCGTACGGCCAGGTGGACGGTTGCCAACGTGGCCGCGTACACGTCATGCAGAAAAGGCTCAGCCACCTGCCGCAATCGCCCTTGCACGGGCGCCAGCAGACCGGCCTCCCACAGCAGGCGGCCGATGACGTAGCGGCCGTCGTCCAGCCGATGCAGCGCGCCACCGGCAACCAACTCACCAACCAGCCGATGCGCGGTCGGCACCGGTATCACGGCGCGTCGCGCGAGCTCGGTCAGGGTCAGGCTGCGATGTCCCTCGTCGAACGCAGCGAGCACCGACAGCAACCGCGATGTGACCGTGGCTCCCGGCTCCGACGTGTTCCCGGCCAATCGTCCAATCCTTCCGCTGAGCGAAAGTCTAGCCTTCTCGACCTCGACTCGGAGCGATAGCGTGCGACACATGACAGCAATCGTCGACACCAATCCCGACAGCGCGTCGGCGAGTCAGGCCGGGATATCCGCCGAGATCGCGGCGGTCGAAGCCGATTACCACCGCGCCGGCATCGAGGAGACTCAGCCGCGGCTGAACTACCCGCCGTACCGCAGCAGCCTGCTGCGCCACCCGACCAAGGAGTTGCACCACGCCGATCCCGAGGCGGTCGAACTGTGGGCACCGTGCTTCGGCGCCGGCGACGTCGCGGCCGTCGAGTCGGATCTGACGATCCAACACGGCGGCGAGCCGATCGGCGAACGCATGGTGGTGACCGGGCGTGTCATCGACGGTGACGGCCGGCCGGTGCGTCGTCAACTCGTCGAGATCTGGCAGGCCAACGCCAGCGGCCGCTACGCGCATAAGCGCGATCAGCATCCAGCACCGCTCGATCCCAACTTCACCGGTGTCGGACGATGCCTAACCGACGACGACGGCACCTACCGCTTCACCACGATCAAACCTGGGCCGTATCCGTGGAAGAACCATCACAACGCGTGGCGACCCGCGCACATTCATTTCTCGTTGTTCGGAACGGATTTCACGCAGCGGATGATCACGCAGATGTACTTCCCGGGTGATCCGCTGTTCGCGCTGGACCCGATTTACCAGTCCATCACCGACCAGAAGGCCCGCGACCGGCTCGTCGCGGCCTACGACCATGACGTAACCACGCACGAATGGGCTACCGGCTATCGGTGGGACATCGTGTTGACCGGAAGCGCACGCACTCCGATGGAGGCCGAATGAGCACCTTGACGGCTACCCCCGGTCAGACGATCGGGCCGTTCTTCGGTTACGCCCTGCCGTTTTCGCGCGGGAACGAACTCGTCCAACCCGGCTCGGCCGGGGCGATCCGGCTGCACGGCGTCGTCACCGACGGCGAGGGTGCGCCCGTACCCGACGCCCTGCTGGAGATCTGGCAAGCCGACGCCGACGGTGTGGTCCCGTCGGCCACCGGATCGCTGCGCCGCGACGGCTGGACCTTCACCGGGTGGGGGAGGGCCAGTACCGACGACGACGGCCACTACAGCTTCACCACGGTCAAACCCGGTGCTGTACAGCCTGATTCGGCGCCGTTCATCGCCGTGACCGTATTCGCGCGTGGCCTGCTCAACCGGCTCTTCACCCGCGCATACGTGCCGAGAGACCGGCTCGCGCAGGACCGGCTGCTGAGCACGGTTCCCGCGGACCGGCGTCACACACTGATCGCGGTGCCCGGCGAGCACGGCTTGCGCTTCGACGTCCACCTTCAAGGCCAGGA
>DASRJA010000593.1:0-2612 GCA_035649695.1 Mycobacterium sp.
CAAAGCCAAGCCCGCCGGCGTCGTCACCAGCACGCTGCAGTTCGCGCCCAACGGGGGGCTGACGGAATTCACCGTCACGGCCACCTCCTGGGTCAGGACGCCGTTCCTCGGCGTGCTGCATGCGTGGGCCAAACATTCCGGCAACGACGCGGCACCCGACGGCTGCAAGGCCAACTACTTCGGATGCGTGGGCCTCACGAGCACGGCCACCGCCGCGCTCTGCCCGAGCACGTCCTGCATCGGCACCAGCAGCGGCGGCAGCAACATCGAGGTGTCGCTGATGCTCGACGTCACGGGCTCGATGTGCAGCCCCTGCACGAAGATCGACGCCCTCAAGAAGGCCGCCAAGGACCTGATCGACATCGTGGTCTGGGACGACCAGAGCCAATACACGTCGAGGGTGGCGCTGGCCCCCTTCGCGGACGCCGTGAACGTCGGCACCACGCTGGCACCGCTGGTGCGCGGGACCACGATCTCCAACACCTCCGCCACCGCCGAGGCCTTCACCACGACGTCCGTATTGAACGACGTGACGAAGCAGCCAACGAAGAAATGGATCAAGTTCAACAGCGTCAACGGCCTCAACAGCGGCGGCTGCACCACCAGCGGCACGGACAACTGCACCTGGCAAATCCACACCAAGTGCGTGACCGAGCGCGTCGGTACCCACGCCTACGACGACACTGCGCCGGTCGCGGCGACGGCCAATACCCTCGTCGGCAAGGGCTACTTCAGCGACAGTGCGACCTCGGGATGCTCCGTGGCGGCCAATGCCGATCCCGAGGTCAACCTGATCATGCCCATGACAAAGGACAAGACGGCGCTCAAGGCACGCATCGACAAGCTCACCACCGGCGGCTCGACGGCGGGCCACATGGGAACAGCCTGGGCTTACTATCTGCTGTCGCCCAAGTGGAATTCCTTGTTTCCGGCGGCCAGTGCCGCGGGGCCCTACAGCGACCTGACGGTCTACAACTCCAAGGGCATGCCCAAGCTGCGCAAGATCGCCGTGCTGATGACGGACGGCGAGTACAACATCAACTACTGCAAGGGCGTGGAAGCGCAGAACTCGGATCAGACTCCCGACATCAAATGCAACTCGGAGAACGGCAAGTCGCTGGTTCAGGCGGCGAGCATGTGCGCGGTGATCAAGAGCGCCAAGATCGAGGTGTTCACGGTCGGCTTCCAGGTGAATTCCACGGCCAAGACGTTCCTGACCAACTGCGCCACCGACGCCAGCCACTACTACGACGCCACCACCGAAGTTGCGCTGCAGGCGGCCTTCCGCGACATCGCGCTGAAGATCGCGACGCTGCGGCTGACGAACTGAGGGCGGCGAGCCGGGGCGGCGGAGAAGGGCGGCAGAGATGCCGTCCTTTGCGTTGGGGAGCTGACGCATCTGTGGCCACACCATCGCTGGTCGTCCAACCAGACATTCACAGGCCCGCACATACGCGTTCGGGTTCTGCAAACCATCAGCGCCACACATGTCATCCTCGGACTTGGTCAGACTTGGTCCGAGGATCCATCGCGCTGCATGCTCCCTACCACTAGGGTCGGCGATGCGGAGGAAGATCCATCGATCGACGCATGGTCGTCCTGTTCCCGAGTTGTGCGGTGTGTTGCCCCAGTTCAAAGCTCGACGTTCGCGGAACTCTGGATCCTCCGAGGATGACAAGTCGAGTGCGCGGCGTCGTCGCGTGCCGCATCAGAAGTGCGCGCGCAGGCGGGTGGCGATGACGGAGACGGGGCCGCGGTCCTGGTTGTAGCCGGGGTTGTCGATGAATTGGTAGTCCAGCGTCAGGCGCGCGGAGGCGAGGAGCGGGAGGCTGTAGTAGAGCTCGAGGATTTTCTCGGGTCCCGGATTGGGCAGCTTGCCGTCGCCGACGAGGATGCCGAGGCCGCCGGCGTTGAAGAACGCCTGGTGCTGGCCGGTGATGCCGTTGACGACGCCGCCGAGGCCGATCGAGTCGTCGGGACGCCCCCACAGCTTGCCGGAGACGACCAGGCCAGCGGCGAGCGTGCGATCGACGTCGGTGAAGGCGAACGGCTCCTTCTTGCCGCCGGCCAGGCCGCCGCGCGCGAACAACCCGAGTTCCGGGAAGAGCTGCTGCTCGAGGTTGAAGCCGATGCCTGACTGGTTCTGGACGCGGCGGACGGCGGCGATGTCGGCGGGCTCGCCGGTCGCCAGCGCAAGCCGCGTGGCGTCGGCGAAGGTGCCCATGCGGCCGTGGGTGAGATAGCCGGTGATGGCGAGCTTGCCGGGCTGATCCCACAGCTTGTAGCGCCGCTCGACCTCGCCCACCCATTGGTTCTGCGCGAAGCTTGGGTCCAACTGGGTGTTGTTGGGGGTGATGGGAAGATCGAAAAAACCGCCGCGCAGGGTCCAAGGTCCCCGGTACCATTCTACCGCGGCTCCGTAGGTATAACCCCACGCATCCGAGGCGTAGTCGAACGTCGCAGTGTCGATGAGCGCCCAATTGAGGAAGTCGGAGCGTGCGTCGTGTGCATACTTGTTGCCATCGAAGACGTCGGTGACCGCGAACTTGCCGACCGTGAGCACCACACGGTTGGCGGTCTGTGTGCCGGCGAGCTGATTGATGCCGGCCTCG
>DASRJA010000594.1:0-5456 GCA_035649695.1 Mycobacterium sp.
GGAGAACATCCGAACCTGGGCCGCGCCTGCGGCCATCATGCCCATCTCGGTCAACTGCGCTCCGGCCAGACCCATGGTCACCGCGCCGACGGGATGCACGTCAACCAGCCCGACCTGCTGGCCGCGGTGCCACACGTGGTCGGTGACGACGGGGCTGTCTGCGACCGGGTTGGTGTTGGCCATCGCGAACACGGCCGTGTAACCACCCAAAGCCGCTGCAGCAGAGCCGGTTTCGATGTCCTCGGCGTACTCCCGGCCGGGCTCCCGCAAGTGGGTGTGTAGGTCGACGAAGCCGGGAAGCAGGATCTGGTCGGTGGCGTCGAAAACGTCGGCGTCGTCGGGTGCCGCCAGGTCCGCGCCGATGTCCGCGATCTGGCCGTCGGAGGCGAGCACGTCGACCCGGTCGCCCTCCCCGTAGAGCCGCACCCCTCGAATCAAGACGCTCATGCGCTGATCGCCTCCGTCTCCGCACCGACGAGTAAGTGGAACAGCACGGCCATCCGGACGTGTACGCCGTTGGAAACCTGTTGCAGGACTGCCGATTGCGTCGAATCCGCGACCGAGAAGGCGATCTCCATACCGCGCACCATCGGGCCGGGGTGCAGCACGACCGCGTTGCCGGGCAGCATCGCCTGGCGCTTCTCGGAGAGCCCGTAGAGCACGGAGTACTCCCGGGCCGACGGGAAGAAGCCGCCGTTCATCCGCTCGGCCTGGACGCGGAGCATCAGCACTGCGTCGGCGATGGGCAGTTCGGCGTCGAGATCATGTGAGACGGTGACCGGCCAATCGGCCACCCCGACCGGCAGCAGTGTGGGCGGCGCGACGAGCACCACTTCGGCGCCGAGAGTGGCGAGCAGCAGGACATTGGACCGCGCGACCCTGCTGTGCAGCACGTCGCCGACGATCACCACCCGCTTGCCCTCGATGGTGCCCAACCGTTGCCGGATGGTCAGCGCGTCGAGCAGCGCCTGGGTCGGATGTTCGTGCGTGCCGTCGCCTGCGTTGATCACCACCGGCCCGCCGTGTTCCGTCGCCGTCCACTCGGCGAGCTGCTGGGCCGCCCCGGACGCCGGGTGGCGGATGATCAGCGCGTCGGCGCCAGCCGCCCGCAGTGTCAACGCGGTATCGCGCAGCGATTCACCTTTGGACACTGAGGATCCCGACGCGCTGACGTTGATGACGTCGGCGCTCATCCACTTGCCCGCGACCTCGAACGACACCCGGGTGCGGGTGGAGTTCTCGTAGAACATCGTGATGATGGTGCGGCCGCGAAGAGTCGGCAGCTTCTTCACCTCGCGGCCGAGCAGCGCCTGGCTGAACCGGTCGGCGTCGTCGAGAATGGCCAGCGCGTCGTCGCGGGACAGGTCGCCGGCCGAAAGTAGATGCTTCATCGTGCGGGCCCTCCGTGAGGTGCGATGGATACGCCGTCGTGGCCGTCATCCTCGGAGAGGCGGACCTTGACGTTCTCGCTGCGCGAGGTGGGCACGTTCTTGCCGACGTAGTCGGCGCGCAGGGGCAGCTCGCGGTGACCGCGGTCGACGAGGACCGCGAGCTGCACAGCGCGGGGCCGACCGATGTCGCGCAGCGCGTCCAGGGCGGAGCGCACGGAGCGACCGGTATAGAGGACGTCGTCGACGAGGACGACCAGCGCGTTGTCGATGCCGCCTTCAGGGATCGAGGTGTCCTCGAGCGGCCGGGGCGGCTTGATGTCGAGGTCGTCGCGGTAGAGCGTGATGTCCAGCGCGCCGTGCGGAACCGTGACGCCGGAGAATTCTTTGATCTTGTCGGCCAGCCGGGCGGCGAGGGTGACGCCGCGGGTCGGGATGCCGAGGAGGATGACGCGGGGTGCGTCGGGACCGTCGAGTGCGGTCTTTTCGATGACCTGATGGGCGATGCGGGAGATGGTGCGGCCGACGTCCGCCGCGGACATCAGCTCCCGGTCGGTGCCCGAAGAGGCTGCGTTAGAGCCCAAGTGACCCTGACCTCCTTCTCCGCCTCTCTGGACGGATCGTTAAAGGACGTCGAACTTCCGGGCGAGCTTAGCACCTCGTTCTGCAGTGGCTTTCGGCGACACCGCCTCGTTTCAGACCACCAGGGGGCTACCCGGGGCGACGGCGTAGACGGCGTTCTTCGGGTAGTTGGTGAAGTACAGCGTGCCGTCGGAGCCGATTGCGAGGGCCGCGTAGTCACCGCCCACCTGGTCAGAAGTGACCGACCTGATGACGGTGTTGGTCGTCAGGTCGACGATGGTGAACAACTTGCCGCCCTCGTGAACAACGTAGCCGCGGCTGTTGTCGGGGCTCACGATCATGTACTGCGCCCCGGCGGGGACCGTAATCGTCGCGATCTGGGTGTTGTAGGTCGGGCTTCCCAGCTTGGTGTCAATCACGGCGAAAGTCTGGGACGAGTATGTAGGCCACATTTGGGTCGTCCGCACGTATGCGCGTTCGCCGTTCGAACTGAAGGTCAGGCTGCCCGTCGACGGCGGCGGCCACCCCGTGTTGCCGGCAAGGGGCACATAGCCGATACCGGCAAGGGTGCGCGCGTCGAGGACGTCCATTCGGGGCACGTAACCGTAGCCACTTCCCGCGTAGATCCGGGTGCCGTCGGGGCTCACCTCGATGTTCGAATAGAAATCGCCCCATTGCGAGGGTTGAACCGACCCGACGACCGTGTTGGTAGAAGTGTCGATCATCGTGAGGGTGCCGCCGTAGAAGGTGTCTCCGACCCACACCTCGGACACGTACACCCGGGTGCCGTCGGGGCTGACCGCGATATCGGTGATTCCAGCGGAGTTGGCCCAGCCCCCGCCGGGCAAATCGCAGCCCTCGGTTTCGCACTTGGGCATGAAGACGGTGGCCACGACACCACCGGTAGCGGTGTCGACCACCTTCACTGAGGCGGTCGCGGAGTACCAGTCGTATTGGCTGGCATACAGATACCGACCGTCCTTGGATGCCACCATGGGCGACGAGTATCCGAGCCCGGCGATGGTCTTCACCACCTGTTTGGTGGCGGTATCGATCACTGACACGCTGCCGTCGCCGCTGTTGAGGACAAAGAGTCGAGTTCCAGCGACCGTCATATCGATCGGATTGGTACCCACCACGATCGGTGTCACTCCCGCGGGCAGGTTTAGGTACAGGTTTGGTGATACCGGCACGGTGACGTTGATGCTGCTGCTGCTGTTGAAGCCACCGAACGAATCCGTTGCTCGGACAGTGAAAGTATCGGTGATTCCCGGTGTTTGGGCCGCTTGGTCGCGAGCGGCCTGGCTGGGGGTGTAGGTGTACGCGCCGGTGGACGCGTTGTACGTCAAGGATCCCTTGCTCGGTCCGCTGACGACAGCGACGGTGACCGAATCCCCGTCGTAGTCCTTGGCATTCACGACGCCGCTGACTACGCCGGTGATGGAATCGCGGGAGACTATCGATGTGGAGAGCGTCGGAGTGCTGTTGCTGCGGATCATCGTGGCGACCCGCACGGTGCGATCGGCCAGATCAGAGATATATACCTGTCGTCCGTCGGGGGACACGGCGACCGAATGCCATTGCTGCTCAGGTTGAGCGTCATCGATGGTCAACGTGGAATACACGCTGTTGGTCTTGGTGTCGATCATCGACACTGTGTCAAAGCTGTTCGCCGCGTACACGATGCTGCCATCGGGGGTGATGGCCATTCCAAATGGCTGAGCGCCCACCGTGATAGTGGTTACCAACGGCGTCGCAGCGGTCGGATTGAGCACCGACACACTGGCAGAGCCGTAGTTGGACACGTAGACCCGCGCGCCGTTCGGCGACACGACGACACCAACGGGATTGGTGCCCACGGCGATCGGCGATCCCACCAGCGCAGGCGTCGCCGTGCTCGTGTCGAGGACGGAGACACTGTTGGAGGTCCAGTTCGTCACATAGGCGCGGCTACCGTCCGGACTGACAGCAATCCCCCTTGGACCACTACCCACCGTCACCGAAGCGCCGGCAGTGTAGGTGTTCGCGGTGATGTTGGCATCGATGACTCGCACGGTGTTGGTGGTGGAGTTGGTGACGTACACCCGATGCTGCCCATTGACAGTGGGGGTCACCGCGATTCCATATGAATCCCCCGCGCTTGTGGCCACAGTCGTAATCAACTGATTTGTGGCGAGGTTGATAACCGACACTCCGCCGTTACCCGCTACATACGCGCGCGTCCCATCCGAACTCAGCGCGATCGCCCGTGGTGCGGCGACCACATTGATCGTGACGGGCGTCGCCGTCGGATTGGCTCGGTCGATCACCGAAACAGAATTCGACAGCTGATTGGCCACATACACCTTCGTCGGCGAGACCGTTATCCCCATCGGGTTGCTGCCAGTCTGCGCGGTGTTACTGATGAACGGGATCAGCGAGGGCAACACCGCAACCTGAACTGTCACCGACGTCGAAGCTTGACCGTCGGAAACCGCCACAGTGAAACTGTCGAAATCGGGGCCGGCGCTCTTGTCGTGCGCCGCGATTCGCGCCAATACGGTTGGCATGTACGTGAACGCGCCCGTGGCCGAATTCAACGTCACGAATCCACTCGCAGGCGGCGCGCCAGCCAGGCTATAGGACAATGTATTGCCATCCACATCAGCACCATTGACAGCACCCGTGATCGCACCGGTGGTCTGGTTGGGTATCGCCTGCGTCGGCGAAGCCGTCGGCGCAGTATTGGGTGGCGGTGTTGGTGCTATCGGCACGGTGAACGTCTTGGATGTGGAAGCTTGACCATCACTGGCGAACACGGTGATGGTGCCCAGATCCTGATCTGGGGACGCGGCGGCGGCGTCGCGCGCTGCCTGGGTAGGTGTGTAGGTGTAAGTCGACCCGGTGATGGTGACCGTGCCGCTGGCCGGTTGCACCGGCACGTTGTAGGTGAGCGGATCTTCATCGGGGTCATAGAAATTCAACGATCCCGACACCGCTCCTGTGCTCCGATCTGGCGTTCCGACTGACGGGTTTCCTGCCTGCGGTGACCGATTCACATCGACCGGTTTGACAGGAACGGTGACGCTGACATCTTCGGATGCTTGGCCCTGACTGACGCGCACGGAGAACTGGTCGACGGTACTGGGCCCAGCCTGCTCACGGGCGGCTTGCGTCGGTGTGTACGTATAGGTGCCCGCACTCGCGTCATAGGTGACAGATCCCTTGGAAGGAGCGAGAAGAGGGGTATAGGTCAGTGGATCGCCGTCCCAGTCTTTGATGTTCACCAACCCGGTAACGGCACCGGTCGATGAGTCCGGCTCTCCGACAGTGGGATTGGCGATCACTACCATCGCGGTGTTACCGCGGCTGTAGGTGACCCGGCGCAGCGCTCGGTCGGCCAGGTCGGTGACCACCAGAGCGCCATCGGCGCGCACCGCCAGGGTGTGGTAGTTGGTCTCCGGTGCGGTATCGATCTGAATGGTGTTGATCACCGCACGAGTCTTG
>DASRJA010000595.1:0-7744 GCA_035649695.1 Mycobacterium sp.
TCAGAAATGACCTGGCTGATCGCCGACGAGCTCGTGCAGATTCGCGGCGGTCGCGGCTTCGAGACGGCCGAGTCGCAAGCTGCCCGCGGCGAGCGCGGAGTACCCGCCGAGCAAGCGCTGCGCGACGTGCGCATCAACCGGATCTTCGAAGGCTCAACCGAGATCATGCATCTGCTCATCGCGCGCGAGGCGGTGGATGTGCATCTGAGCGTGGCCGGCGACATCATCGACCCAGACGCGGATATGCGGCGCAAGGCACGGGCGGCCGCCAACGCCGGCCGGTTCTACGCCCGCTGGCTGCCCAGCCTGCTCGCCGGAAAGGGCCAATTGCCAACTTCATTCGGCGAGTTCGGACCGCTTGGCGCGCATTTGCGCTACGTCGAGCGTGCCAGCCGGCGACTGGCGCGCAGCACGTTTTACGGGATGTCACGATGGCAGGGCAAGCTGGAGCACAAGCAGCGGTTCCTGGGCAGGATTGTGGATATCGGTGCGGAGCTGTTCGCGATGACCGCCGCCTGTGTCCGGGCACAACGTGACCGGACCGAAGGTGCCGCAGTCGAACTCGCCGACGCGTTTTGCCGCCAGGCCCGGGTCCGGGCGGACCGGCTGTTCGACGAACTATGGCGCAACTCTGATGACACCGACCGCACGCTTGCGCGTAGTGTGCTCGACAATCGCTACACCTGGCTCGAGGAAGGGATCCTCGATCCGTCCATCGAGGGGCCCTGGATCGCCCAGGACGGTGGCGCCGCGGAATCCGACGTACACCGCTTCATCCGTACCGTCACGCGTCGCGGCGTGGCGTAATGCTGCGGATGCCGCCGTGAATTCGCAGATCCGGCCGCTGGAGGACGTCGCATCGTGCGAGATCCCGTACTGGTTGCCGCCCGGCGGTAGGGACAACGGCGTGTGGGCCGATATATGGGTACTGATCGCCGATCTCGAATCCAGCGACGCCACTGAGGTTCTCGACCTGTTGGCGAAGGCCGACGTCGGTGGCTATGCCGCGGTTCCCGGTGGGATCAGAGCCAGGGCACGACGGCCGGTCCGCTGCGGTGTGTGGGTGGATGCGATGCAGTACGGCATCGCCGAGGACGTGCTGATCCGGTTCATGCGCGATCGGTCCGCGCGAGAACGCGGTGCGCGCGCAGGCAACGGCTGCAGGTAGCCTTCGGTGCCATGAGGACGACGCGATGAGCGCCGGTCTGTTCGGACTTCTCGACGACATTGCGGCGCTCGCCCGGCTCGCGGCCGCATCGGTCGACGACATCGGCGCGGCCGCCGGTCGCGCGACCGCCAAAGCGGCGGGAGTCGTCGTCGACGACACCGCAGTGACACCCCAGTACGTGCACGGCATCGCCGCCGAACGCGAGCTGCCGATCATCAAGCGGATCGCGATTGGCTCACTGCGCAACAAGCTGGTGTTCATCCTGCCGGCCGCGCTGCTGCTCAGCCAGTTTGTGCCGTGGCTGCTGACGCCGATCCTGATGGTCGGTGCGACGTATCTCTGCTACGAGGGCGCCGAGAAGGTGTGGGGCCGCTTCAACAAACACGGCGGGCACGACCACTCTCAGCCCACCACGACGCTCGGCGAGGATGCCGAGAAGCAGATGGCCGCGGGCGCGATCCGCACCGACTTCATCCTGTCCGCCGAGATCATGGTGATCGCCCTCAACGAGGTGGCCAATGAGTCATTCTGGCCGCGGCTCATCATCCTGGCCGTCGTCGCCGTGGTCATCACCATTGCGGTGTACGGCGTGGTCGGCGCCATCGTGAAGATGGACGACATCGGGCTGAGCCTGACGCAGCGCAGCTCACGATTCGCGCAACGGATCGGCCGCGGTCTGGTCGCGGCGATGCCCAAACTGCTGTCTGCACTCTCGGCCATTGGCACAGTCGCGATGCTCTGGGTCGGCGGCCACATTCTGCTCGTCGGCACTGACGACGTCGGCTGGCACGCACCCTACGGATTAGTCCATCACGCTGAAGATTTCGTCCACCATGCCGTCCAGGGCGTCGGCGCGCTGTTGGCCTGGTTGGTCAATACCGCGGCGTCAGCGGCGGTCGGCTTGGTCGTCGGCGCCGTGGTCGTCGCGATCATGCACGTGCTGCCTTTCGGCAGGAAAAACGCGCACTAGATCCCGACGGTCGCCCGGAACAGCTTCGTCGGAGTCTGCGCGACCAACCGGATCGGCCCGTCGTCGGCCGCCACCCACGCGGCGGCGCCACGCTCAAGTGTTACCGCGGTGGATTTCGCGTGCACGACCGTCGAACCCTCGGTGCATAGCAGGATCTGCGGGCCGTCGTGGCGTGTCGGTGCATCGATTTCGTGGCCCAGATGTTCGCCTTCGATGCACAGCACCGACACTGCGAATTCCGGCGCCGGCGTGTTGTACACGAGTTCTGCTCCATCCCTGGTGATTCGGGGATAGATGACGTCGTCGGTCGCGGGCGTGAAGTCGAGCACCCGCAGCAATTCCGGCACGTCAACGTGTTTGGGCGTGAGGCCGCCGCGTAGGACGTTGTCGGAGTTGGCCATTACCTCGACGCCCACGCCGTGCAGGTATGCGTGCAGGTTGCCCGCGGGCAGGTAAATGGCCTCGCCGGGCTTGAGGCTGAGTCGGTTCAGCAGCAGGGAGGCCAGTACACCGGCATCGCCTGGGTAACGCTCGCCGAGCTCGAGCACGGTCTTGGCCTCGGCCGCGAACTTCTTCTCGCCCGACCGGAGGTAGTGGATCGCCCCGTCGATCACCGCGGGCACCAGCACGTCGAGGTCGGGCTGCGGGGCGGTGATCCACGTGGTGAACAACGCCCGCAGTCCGTCGGCATCGGACTGACCGGACAGCAGATTGACGAACGGGTCGAGGTCGCTGACCGCGAGCGCGTGCATCAATTCGACACTGCTGGCCGCGGGCCGGAAGCCGGCCAGCGCTTCGAATTGCCCTAGCGCGACCAATAATTCGGGCTTGTGGCTGCGGTCGCGGTAGTTACGGATGGCCGAGTTGACGGGGATGCCCAACTTGTCCTCGCGCGCGAATCCCTCGACCGCCTGCTGGGCGCTCGGATGTGCCTGCAGCGACAGCGGTTCATCGGCCGCGAGTACCTTCACCAAGAACGGCAAGCAATCGCCGAAGCGGCCGCGGACTGCGGCCCCCAATTGGCCTTCGGGATCCTTGCGCAGCGTGTCGAGCAGGGATCGCTCGCCCCCGTCGGTCTCCAGCCACGCCGGATCCCCCGGGTGCGCCCCGAACCACAGCTCAGCCTCGGGATGCGCTGTGGGACTTGGCCGTCCGGTGAATTCGGCAATCGCAGTTCGCGAACCCCAAGCATAGGTCCGCACCGCTCCGCGTAGCAGGTGCACTCGCTTAACCTCGAACCAGTCGCAAGTAGACGGCCGTCATCTCCAACCGTACGGCCAGCATCGCCAGTTGTTGCTCCGGCCGCCCAGTGGCGTCCGCCACTACGGTCTCAGGCGCGTCGGACATTTCCGGGACGTCCTCGGCATTGATCACGTCGACGTCGTCGAGTCCGCTCACCCGCGCCACCACGACCGGGCGCTCGGCGTCGGTGGCCAACACGAAGGTGCGGAGCCGCTTCGGCAGCGGACCGTCGATCTGCTCGTCATGGAATATCGACTTTTCATGATCGACGCCGGACAGTCCAGCGATACCACCGTGCAGCGCCACGAGCGCGTCGGCCAAACCGACCGCCGCCACGCTCTGGTGCGCGATCCGCAGCATGATCGCCGCGCCATGGCGGGCCAGCGTGAGCGTGGCCACGGTGTCCCCGGCCAACACGATGTCTCGGCCCAACATGCGGTCGGCCAGCGTCTTGGCGGGGTTGGTGAAAAGCTCACGGGCGGCGCTGTTGCGGAACGCCTCCGCGTCAAGCTCGTCGGCCAGCGCGGCGAGGTCAACCTGCAGACCCGCGTGTACGACCTGCAGCACGGCGAGCCCGGCCGCCAGGTAGCGGGACAAACCGAAATCGTCGCGGACCCGCAGCCGGGGCGCCAGCGACACGGACCGTCCTGCCGTCGCATCGCGCAGCGGGCCCTCGTAGGGTGCGACGACGGCGATGCGCGCGCCGCGGCGCACCGCGGTCGCGGCGGCATCGACAAGCGCGGGATCGCCGGGGTCGTCGCCGGCGAGGATCAGGACGTCGAGCGCGCCGATCCATGGCGGCACCTCGGACGCGACGACAATCGGCGAGCCCACCGAACCGCCCAGGGTCGCGGACAGCATCGCCCCCGCCGTCTCGGCGGTTCCGCGGCCGGACACCCAGACGACTGTGCGCGGCGGCTGGTCGGACTTCAACGGCTCCAGGTCACCTTCATCGAGCGCAGCGGCAGTAGCGCGCACTTGCGCGCCAGCCATCGAGGCTGCGCGGAGCAAACCATCGCGGTCGGCCGCAAGCAGGCCTTCCACGTCGCCGAGGTCGACGGCGGCGTGTGTGGCGTTCACGTGGCCGCCTTAGATTCTGAGGGGTTTTGGGTTCCGACTAGTCGGGAGACTTGCCCGACGATCTCGTCGACCGCTTCGGCGGTGCGGGCCTCGACGTTGAGCCGCAGCAACGGCTCGGTGTTGGACATCCGCATGTTGAACCAGCTGCCCTCGCCGAGGTCGACGGTGACACCGTCGAGGTGGTCGATGGAGTGGATTCGGCTGCCGTATGACTTCAGCACGGCATCGACACACCCCTGGGCATCGGTGACGGTGAAGTTGATCTCGCCCGAGGCTTCGTAGCGTTGGTAGTCCGCCATCAGTTCCGACAAAGGCCGGTCCTGTTCGCCGAGCGCGGCGAGCACATGCAGCGCGGCCAGCATGCCGGAGTCGGCGCCCCAGAAGTCGCGAAAGTAGTAGTGCGCGGAGTGCTCGCCACCGAAAATCGCTCCGGTATCGGCCATCAACGTCTTGATGTAGGAGTGGCCGACGCGCGAGCGCACCGGCGTGCCGCCCCGCTCGGCAACCAATTCCGGAACCGCGCGGGAGGTGATCAGGTTGTGGATCACCGTTGCGCCGATCTCTCTGTTCAGTTCGCGGGCGGCCACCAACGCGGTGACCGCCGACGGGGGCACCGGATGCCCTTTTTCGTCGACGACGAAACACCGGTCGGCGTCGCCGTCGAACGCCAACCCGATGTCGGCGCCCGTCTCAACGACATAGGCCTGCAGGTCGACAAGGTTGGCCGGCTCCAGCGGGTTGGCCTCGTGGTTGGGGAAGGTGCCGTCGAGTTCGAAGTACAACGGCAGCAGCGTGATGGACGGGATCACGCCGAGCACGGCGGGTGTGGTGTGACCGCCCATGCCGTTGCCGGCGTCGACGGCGACGCGCAGCGGCCGTAATTCGGACAGACTGACAAGGGACCGCAGGAACTCGCCGTAGTCGGCGAGCACGTCGCGGTCACAGATCGTGCCGCGCGATCCGTCGAACGCGGGCACCCCGGCGATGATGTCCTCAGTTATCGCGGTCAGGCCGGTCTCCTTGCCGACAGGCTTGGCGCCGGCGCGGCACAGCTTGATGCCGTTGTAGGCGGCCGGATTATGGCTCGCGGTGAACATCGCGCCTGGACAATCCAGCAGCCCCGACGCGAAATACAGTTGATCGGTCGACGCCAGCCCGATCCGCACCACGTCAAGCCCTTGCGCCATGACTCCCTCGGCAAACGCCGCCGCCAGCGATGGCGAGCTCGCCCGCATGTCATGGCCGATCACCACTTGAGATGCGCCGTCGCGAACCAGCCGCGCGAACGCGCCGCCGACATCGGCGACGAAACCCTCGTCGAGCTCCTCACCGACCAGTCCGCGAACGTCATACGCCTTGATGACGCGCTGAACAGCCGCCGCGGGCCGAGACATGGAGCTCCTTGCGAAAGGGACCGATGGCGCCAGCCTAACCGTCGGCTGGCGAGCGGATAGCGGCTAGGCAGGCTCTAATCACTGGGGTCTGGCAATACCCGCAGGTGGCCGCGCCGACGGCCGTTCGACTCGGGCCGCGGGGCGGCCGGTGCCATCAGCGCCCCACCGTGCACACCGGTGGCCGGATCCGAAAAGCCCGCCGCCACCCCGTTGAATGTCGGCGAACCGTCGCGTCCCTCCCGAACCGCATCGGCCAACGCGACCAGATCGTCCTCATCGGGGTGCGACGGCAGCGGCCCCGCGTGGCGAACCAGCTCCCAGCCGCGCGGGGCGGTGATCCGACCCGCGTGTGCCACACACAGATCCCACGAATGCGGCTCGGACACCGTGGCCAAGGGGCCAACGACGGCCGTCGAATCGGAGTAGACGAAGGTCAGCGTCGCGACCGCATAGTGGGGACACCCGGGCCGGCAGCAGCGACGGGGAACATTCACGAACGAGAGGTTATCGTGCGGAAACGACGTAAGCCGCCGGACACGCGCAGCCATGAGAGCCCCGATCTCCAACCGTTACGATCGTGGCTGCGGACGAGAGGAGCACTTGATGAGCTCCGCCGAGCTGAATCGACGCGGATCACGCCGCGGCCGGGAGATGCGCGGACCACTGCTTCCGCCGACGGTGCCGGGCTGGCGGAGCCGGGCCGAGCGATTCGACATGGCTGTGCTGGAAGCGTACGAACCGATAGAGCGCCGGTGGCAGGACCGGGTGTCGGGACTGGACGTGGCGGTCGACGAGATACCGCGGATCTCGCCCAAGGACCCCGACGCTGTGCAATGGCCGCCCGAGGTGCTGGCCGACGGCCCGATCGCACTGGCCCGGTTGATTCCCGCCGGGGTGGATGTCCGCGGCAATGCGACCCGGGCGCGAATTGTCTTGTTCCGCAAGCCGATTGAGCGACGGGCGAAAGACACCGTCGAACTCGCCGAGCTGCTGCATGAACTCCTGGTGGCTCAGGTGGCGACGTATTTGGGCGTCGAACCTTCTGTCATCGACCCAACGATCGACGACGAGTGAGCGCGCTGGTTAGATGATCCCGCGCTTGAGGCGGCGGCGCTCGCGCTCGGAGAGCCCGCCCCAGATCCCGAAGCGCTCGTCATGGGCCAGCGCGTACTCCAGGCACCTGTCGCGGACCTCGCAACCCAAGCAGATTCGCTTGGCTTCGCGGGTCGAGCCGCCCTTCTCGGGGAAAAACGCCTCGGGGTCGGTTTGAGCGCACAATGCGCGCTCTTGCCATTGATCATCTTCGGTAGTTGCCGGAGCAACTTCATATCTCTCGGGTTGAGCGGGCACCAAACTCAATTGAGGACGTCCGGGTGTCCCAATTGGTGTCGGTCCGGTAATGGTGTGACGGGTGTCGCCTACTGAGCCGAGAATCCGATTGTCGAACCGGTCCTCACGACCGAAATCGACCTGCTCATACGCCATGCTCCGCCTCCTCACCTGGTCTCGTAGATCCCTAATTTGAGCCCCACTATTGTGATGTGCGGCCATCCCAATTCGAACAAGTGATCGAATCTCGGTCTGCGACACCGGAACCGGCCGGCCAACCGCGAAATGACACTGATGTGATTACACACGTGTTAGCTGTCGCGGTCAAGCGCTGGAACAGAAATTCATACCATTCCGTGACAGGAATTCGGCGCGTCGTGACCTCGGCGTGTCTCTCACACCACCGCGCCGCACCACCTCAGGGCCCCACGGCCTAGTGTCGGTCACGTGAAGGTCACGGTTCTGGTCGGCGGGGTGGGCGGCGCCCGGTTCCTGCTGGGCGTGCAGCGTCTGCTGGGGCTCGGCCGCTTTAGCGGCCAATCCGGCACGAGCCCGTTCGTC
>DASRJA010000596.1:0-2448 GCA_035649695.1 Mycobacterium sp.
TCCAGTTCGGCGACACGGTCGGCGGGGTTGCGAGTGGCCGCCGGCGCTTCGATGGCCGGTCCCTGCATCTCGCGCAGCGTGAGCCCCTCGGTGTTCTCGCCTGCGAAGAACTTCTCGTGCGCACCCGGCGCCGCGACGCGCTCGAACGTCGGGTTCGGGATGAAATCGTTGACCCTGTTGTTGATGACGATCCGGGTCTGCCTACCGATCTGGGCGAATTGCACGGCACGCGAATACTTCTCGGGCAGATACTTCGTCAGCGACTCGGGTGTCTCGTACATGTGTTGATCGGCGTCGAAGATCGGCGCCTGCGTGAACTGCGTCATGGTCACCTCGTCAGGATCGTGGCCGCGGCCGTCCCCGGCGCGCCGTACAACTGGGTGAAGCCGACCTTCGGTTCGCCGGGCACCTGACGATCGCCCGCCTCGCCGCGGAGTTGCCGGACGATCTCGTGGATCTGGCGCAGTCCCGATGCGCCGATCGGCTCGCCGTTGGCGATCAGCCCGCCGTCGGTGTTGACCGGCATCGCGCCGTGAATCTCGGTGGCGCCGTCGGCCAGCAGCTTCTCCTGCTCACCGGCTGCGCAGAAACCGCACTCGGCCATGTGAATGATCTCCGCGCCGGCGTCGGTGTCCTGCAGCTGGATGACGTCGACGTCCTCCGGTGCCACACCGGCCTTTTCGAACGCCGACTTGGCCGCGTACACGGTCGGCGCCACGTCCTCGTCGACCGGGGCGAACGTCGTGTTCACCTCGTATGCGCCGTATTTCCGGGTGCGCACCTCGACGGCCTGCAAGTACACCGGCTTCGAGGTGTAGCGGTGTGCGATGTCGGCGCGGCACATCACCACGGCCGCGGCGCCCTCGTCGGGTGCACAGAACATGTACTGGGTGAGCGGGTAGTTCAACATCGTCGAATTGAGGATCTCGTCCTCGGGGATCGGCTTGCGCCGGAAGGCGTTCGGGTTCAATGCGCCGTTGCGGAAGTTCTTGGCCGCCACCCTGGCGAGCGTCTCTTGTGAGATGCCGTGGTCGTGGAGGTAGCGATTGGCCTTCATGCCGAAGAACTTGGTGGTCAGATATTGGCCGTTCTCGGCGTACCAGCTCGGCATGCCCACCAGCGCGGGATCCTCGGTGAAGGCGCCCCGTGGGTGCTTGTCGAGGCCGATGGCGATGCCGACGTCGTAGTCGCCCAGCCGGATTCCGTCGGCGCATGCCTTGGCGGCGCTGGCCGCCGTCGCGCACGCGTTGAACACATTGGTGAACGGAATCCCGGTCAGACCGACCATGCCGACGATTGCGTCGGGATTCGCGACGGTCCAGCTGCCGCCGGTGGCGAACTGGATGTCCTTCCACTCCACGCCGGCGTCGGCGACGGCCGCGAAGATCGCGTCGACGCCCATCTCCATCGCGGACTTGCCTTCGAAGCGTCCGAACGGGTGCAGGCCCACGCCGATGATGGCCACGTCATTCATTGGGCGAATCCTCTCTCAGACCGGTTTGAAGGCGAACGTGACGAGCTCGTCGCCGTCCTCGTCGGTGGCGAACGGCACCATCGTCAGCTCGACCTCCATGCCGAACTCGAGCATGGCTGGGTCGTTTTCGGTCAGGCGACCCTCGACGCGGATCACGTCGCCGAGCTGCACGAGCCCGACGCCGAACGGAACGAAGTCCTTACCCGTGGGGCCTTTGTAGGGTGCGCCGGGTGGGAAGCCCTGGGTCGTCCACGCGACGAGGGTGCCGCGGCGGGGCAGTAGCACTTCGGACATCTCGCCGACGCTGCACTTCGGGCAGCGCGGCTGTGTCGGAAACACCGTGGCGCCGCATGCGCCGCACTGGCTGCCGATCAGCTGTGGGCTCTCATCGGGCCAGGTCGAGATGTCGGGCGCGAGCGCCTTCTGCATTGCGCGATCCTCCGTCGTGGGCACCCAAGTAGAAGCAACTGTAAATCTTACAGTATCCCCTGTGACTCGCGGCTAGCGCGGTTCGATGAGGTTGCGCAGGCGTTCAGCCGGGTAGACCGACGCTCCGGCTGCCCGGACTCGGTCGGACAGCTCGCGGTCCGAGGTGGCCACGCGGATCTCGGAGGGATCGGTGTCGGCACCCACCAGCCGGACAATCTCATCGTCGGCCGAGTTCGCGGCCGGCTCCGGCGCATGCGTCACAGTGATCACCGACGATTCGATCGGTGGAGTCGGCGGCCGCTCGAACACCACTGTGACGTCAGCACCTTCGGCCGCGGCCCATCGCTCGAGTCTTTCAACCAACGCAGTCATCGCGCGGCCGCGGTCGCGCCACCACCCGTCGGGCCGGGAGCCGATCACGTTCATGCCGTCGACAATCCACCGCACCCGCCCAGGCTATGCCCACGCCAAGCATGCACTGCTCGAAGTGGCGATGTAACTGTAAGAATTACAGTATGGTCGTGGGGTGATCGAGCACAAGCCGA
>DASRJA010000597.1:0-11535 GCA_035649695.1 Mycobacterium sp.
GGGTCGGACAGCTCCATGTTGTAGCGGTCCTGGTAGCGCTGGAACAGCTTGCGCTTGATGACCCAGTCGATCTCAGTGTCGACCTTCGCGAAGTCTTGGCTCTCCACCGCGACCAGCTGACGTCCCCACAGATCGACCACCTGCTCGATCTGCGAATTCGGTTCGCGCGTCTGCAGATACTCGACCGCGCGGGCGTAGTACTCGCGCTGAATGTCGAGCGCGCTCGCCTGCCGTCCGCCTGCGAGCCGCACCGGGCGCCTGCCGGTCAGATCGTGGCTGACCTCGCGGATGGCGCGGATCGGGTTGTCCAAGGAGAAGTCGCGGAACGGCACGCCGGACTCGATCATCTCCAGCACCAGCGACGCGGTGCCCACCTTGAGCATCGTCGTGGCCTCGCACATGTTCGAGTCACCGACGATGACGTGCAGCCGACGGTACTTCTCGGCGTCGGCGTGCGGCTCGTCACGGGTGTTGATGATCGGCCGAGACCGCGTCGTCGCCGACGAGACGCCTTCCCATATGTGCTCGGCGCGCTGCGACAGGCAGAACGTCGCCGCCTTCGGCGTCTGCAACACCTTGCCCGCACCGCAGATCAGCTGGCGGGTGACCAAGAACGGCAACAGCACGTCCGAGATCCGGGAGAACTCCCCTGCCCGCACAATCAGATAGTTCTCGTGGCAGCCATACGAGTTGCCCGCCGAGTCGGTGTTGTTCTTGAACAGGTAAATGTCGCCGCCGATGCCCTCGTCGGCCAGCCGCTGCTCGGCGTCGATCAGCAGGTCCTCAAGGACCCGCTCGCCGGCGCGGTCGTGGGTGACCAGCTGGGTGAGGTTGTCGCATTCGGCCGTGGCGTACTCGGGGTGGCTCCCGACATCGAGATACAACCGCGCGCCGTTGCGCAAGAACACGTTCGAGCTGCGGCCCCACGACACCACCCGCCGGAACAAATAGCGGGCAACCTCGTCGGGGCTCAGCCGGCGATGGCCATGGAACGTGCAGGTGACACCGAATTCTGTCTCGATGCCCATGATTCGTCGCTGCACGTCATCGAGACTACTGGTTGCTGGCCGAGCACGGCACGCAAGCCGCGCCGAACCGGTCCGGTTGACAGTGGTCGGGACGTCCGTCAACGTCAGCCCATGCCGGACCGCCGGCGAGGCTGATTTGGATGCCGGCGGTATGCACCATGCTCACCCGCCTATCTTGAGCCCGCCACAACCGGTTGCCTGACGAACAGACGCAAAGTCACCCAACACGCCGAAGAATTAGGACACTTTGCGTCTGGTCGCGCGGTAAAGCCAGGCCTGTGGATAACTTCAGCGCCACTGCCCGCAGATCTGTCAGCATGTGGCATGGGGGAAATCGTTGAGGTCGATCTGACGCAATTGCGGACAGTCGCCAATCGGGTCATGGATGCCGCCGAGCAGATCGCGCAAATGCGTTGGCCCGCACTCGATCCCGATGATCTGCAGGGGTCTGCCGTCGGCAACATCGCAGCGCCCGTGCTTGTCGCGGCGAAGCTCACCGACGTCGTCGCCAACATGCGCGGCTGGGCGGTCGCTGCCCACATGTCGGCCGACGCGTTCGATCGTGCCGAACGCCGCAATGGTCAGCGATTCGGCGCCAAGTGACACGGCCGACCGTCTCGCAAGCCGAAGCGTGGCGGCCGGATTCGCTGCGTCGGCTCGCAGATGAATGGGATGAGACCGCGCGACGTCTCGCGACACACGTCGACACCGTGTCGGACGAAATCCGCCGCAGTCGCGAACTCTGGACCGGCACCACCGCCGACGCCGCCCAGGACAACGCCCGAGCCATCACCTCCGCCGGCGACGATGCAGCGCGCACCTTGGTCCTCGCCTCCGCCGCCGCACGCGATGGCGCCGACCAGATCGCTGAGGCTCTGAAGTCGGTACGGACCCTGGTCGCCGAAGCCCGCGACGGCGGATTCGACGTCGCCGACGACGGCACGGTGACGATTCGCGCCGGTCCGCCGCCGCTGCTCATCGCGCTGTCCGGCGGCGACCCCGCCGTCGCGCACGACATGCTCACGATGCGGGCCGACAAGCTGAGCCAACAGATCACCGACGCACTGGATCGACTTGGCGCCGCCGACGCCGACGCCGCCCGCGACATCGAGGAGGCGTTCGCATCGTCAGCGCTCCCCAAGGCCGCCGCGACGGTGCCGGCTGGCGCATGGCCGGTTCAGGCATCCGACGTGGTGGCGGGATGGCCCGCGATGAGCCAGGACCGCATCGGCGAGCAGATCGCCGCGATGACGCCAGCGCAGCGGCAGCGCCTCATCGCCGAATTCCCGCAGCAGGTCGGCAACACCGACGGCGTGCCCTGGGACATGCGAGTCGCCGCCAACCGCGTCAACATCTCCCAAGCGATCGTCGACAACCTCGGCGATCCGGCAGCCGAGCGGCGCACCGCGTTCTACCGCACCCTGCTAGGTGAAATCGATGACCCGACCCGCAACGGTCAGCGCATCGACCGGCAAATCCTTGCTTTCGATCCCGCCCGCGCGTCGCTCGTGGAACTCAACGGCAACCTGTCGACCGCAAAGAGTGTGGCTGTATTAGTGCCGGGCCTGAACACCACGATCGAGAGTTCGGACGCCAATATGCAGACCTCTCGCCGGTTCGTCACGGCCACCCGCGGCAATGTCGCCACCATCACCTATCTGGGCGGCCCTTTCCCCCGCGGTAATCCGGTAGCCGGGGTTGTCGACGCCGCCGACCCGCGGTACGCACTCGCGATGGCGCCGCGGCTGGTCGCTTTCAGCGAGGACGTCAACCGCACCGTCGACGCGACCGGACGGCCCGTTCCCGTCACCTACGTCGGCCATTCGTACGGCGGATCGATCGTCGGCACTGCCGAGGCGCTGGGTCTGACATCGGATAGGACGCTCTTTGTGGCGGCGGCGGGCGCAGGTGTGGGCGTGGATGACCCCAGCGACTGGCACAACCGCAACCCCGATGTGCTGAGATTTTCAATGACCGCGCCAGGGGACTTCATTGAGGCGGTACAAGGGATCCCCGGCGGGCCGCACGGCGCCGACACCGACGAGATGCCCGGCGTAATCCGTTTAGCCACAGGGTATTACGACGATGGTCGGTTGATGGCCGGCCCGCAGGCGCACAGCGATATTCTCAACTGGCCGTCTGATGCGTGGCGCAACATTCTCGCGGTCATCACCGGGGATTCGGAAACCTTGCACCAATCCAGCTGATATGTGGCCAGAATGGGCCAATGTGGTCGCGCAGCTCGCCCGTCGACGGGTTTCGGTTGGCCTTCGACCGCTTCGGGATCAGGGGTGCTCCAGCCGTCGTGCTGTTGCACGGATGGCCGGGCAACCGGCACGACTACCGCCTAGTCGTCCCGATACTCCGCGAGGTCGCCGACATCATCGTTCCCGATCTACGGGGTTTCGGCGGCTCGGACAAGCACGAAGTGGCGGTGCAGCACTTCTACAGCGCCACGGCCCAAGCCAGCAGCATCGTCGGACTGATCAAGGAACTGGGCCTGTCCAACGTTGTCATCGCCGGCTACGACGTCGGCAGCCGCGTCGCGCAGAGTGTCGCCCGCATGCATCCCGACCTGGTGCAGGCGCTCGTACTCTCTCCCCCACTACCCGGCGCGGGCCATCGCGTGCTCACCGCACATGCGCAGAGCGAGTTCTGGTATCAGGCCTTCCACCAGCTTCCGCTGGCCGCTCACCTGATCGACGGCAATCCTGACGCCGTGCGAGAGTATTTGCGACACTTCTGGACTCACTGGTCCGGGCCGAATTTCAGTGTCTCCGAAGATGATCTGGACCGCCTGGTATCCGACTACGCCCTCCCAGGCGCGTTCACCGCATCGATCGCGTGGTACCGAGCAGGCGCCGGAATGGTCGCGCAGTCGCTCACCGAATTGCCCCCCGACCGCGCCATCAAGATTCACCCGCCGACGGATGTGCTGTGGCCACAGCATGATCCGTTGTTCCCGTCGGAATGGGCAGACCAGTTGGAGCACTACTTCACCGATGTGCGGCTTCACTTTGGTGACGGCGCGGGACATTTCACACCGCTCGAGTGTCCTGAACAGTTCGCCGAGCTCATCCTCGTTCAGCAGCCGACGTAGTTCACCGACACGTTTACGGCAAGCCCGCCGGTGGACGTCTCCTTGTACTTCGAACTCATATCGCGCCCGGTCGCGCGCATGGTCTCGATCACCTCGTCAAGGCTGACACGATGCTCGCCGTCTCCGCGCAGCGCCATGCGCGCAGCATTGATGGCCTTCCCGGCAGATATCGCGTTGCGTTCGATGCACGGGATCTGCACGAGCCCCGCGATCGGGTCGCACGTCAACCCGAGGCTGTGCTCCATCGCGATCTCGGCGGCATTCTCGACCTGTTCCGGTGTGCCACCGAGGATTTCGGCCAGTCCCGCGGCGGCCATCGACGACGCCGAGCCGACCTCACCCTGGCAGCCGACCTCGGCGCCGGAAATGGAAGCCCGCTCCTTGTACAGCGACCCGATGGCGCCGGCGGTAAGCAGAAAGCGCACAGCCACAGCATCTGGGTCCGCTACGCCCGCCTCGGTGTAGTGCACTGCGTAGTGCAGCACCGCGGGGATGATCCCTGCCGCACCGTTGGTCGGTGCCGTCACGATGCGCCCGCCCGAGGCGTTCTCCTCGTTGACGGCCAGCGCCACCAAATTCACCCAATCCTCGGCGAAGCGCGGATCGCGGTGCGGGTCTTCCTGACTGAGACGTTCATGCCATTGCCCCGCCCGTCGACGCACCTGCAGCGCACCGGGAAGCAGCCCGGTGCGGCTGATGCCGCGCTGCTCGCATTCCACCATGACGTCGCGAAGGTGAAGCAGCGTCGCGCGCACCTCCTCGGCGCTGCGCGTCCGGCACTCGTGGGCCAGCATCACGTCGCTGATCGACCTGCCCGAGGCGAGCGCGAGCAGTTCTGCGGCTGAGGAGAATGCTGTGTCGTCATGGGCGACATCGGATTCGGTAGCCGTCTCACCCTCGGTAACGACGAAACCGCCTCCGACGGAATAGTAGGTTCGCCGAAGCAGGGTGCTGTCATCGGCGGCACGGGCGGTCAGCGTCATGCCGTTCGGGTGGAAATCCAGCACGGTCCGGGTGTACAGCGAGATGTCCTCTTCGGACAGGGCAATAGGAACCCGCCCGCCGAGCATGATCTTGCCGGTGTTGCGCAGCCGCTCCCGCGCAGATTCCATCTCCTCGGATTCGATTGTCTCCGGGCGGTACCCCTCGAGACCGAGCAGGACGGCTGGCAGCGTGCCATGCCCCCGGCCGGTCGCGGCGAGCGACCCGTACAGCTCGACCCGGACATCGGACACCCGGGCGAGTACCCCGATCGCGTCGAGATCGGCGACGAAATTCGCGGCCGCCCGCATCGGGCCGACGGTATGCGAACTCGACGGACCGATACCGACCTTGAAGAGCTCGAAGACACTGATGGTCATTGACAGTCCCCCTGGCTATAGCTGCGGGTAGAGCGGATGGCGCTCGGCGAGTTCACTGACCGCACGCGTCAGCTTGGCGGTGTCGGCGTCCGGCGCGGCAATCAGGCACTGCGCAATCAGGTCGGCCACGGCGGCGAAGTCCTCGGCCTGGAAACCTCGAGCTGCCAGGGCCGGCGTGCCGATCCGCAGCCCGGAGGTCACCATCGGCGGGCGCGGATCGAATGGAATTGCGTTGCGGTTCACCGTGATCCCGATCGCCGCCAGCCGATCTTCGGCCTGCCGACCGTCGATGTCCGCATTCCGCAGGTCGACGAGCACCAAATGGACATCGGTGCCGCCGGTCAAAACCGCGATACCCGCGTCACGGACATCGGGCTGCGACAGCCGCCCTGCGAGAATCTGCGCGCCGTCGATGCATCGCATTTGCCGCTCAACGAATTCGGGCATGGCGGCCATCTTGAACGCCACCGCCTTGCCGGCGATCACATGCTCCAGCGGTCCGCCTTGCTGGCCTGGGAAGACAGCCGAGTTGATCTTCTTGGCGATGGCGGCATCGTTGGTCAGGATGATTCCGCCACGTGGGCCGCCAAGGGTCTTGTGCGTGGTGGACGTCACCACATGAGCATGTGGAACTGGTGACGGGTGCAGTCCTGCGGCGACGAGCCCCGCGAAGTGGGCCATGTCGACCATCAGGTAGGCACCGACCTCGTCGGCGATCTCCCGGAATCGGGCGAAGTCCTGGTGGCGCGGGTAGGCCGACCAGCCCGCGATGATCATTTGGGGCCGATGCTCGCGGGCGGCCTCGGCCACTTGATCCATATCGATGAGATAGTCGTCGGGCGAAACCCCATACGCGGCAACTTGATATAGCTTGCCCGAGAAATTCAGCCGCATTCCGTGCGTGAGGTGACCGCCGCAGTCAAGCGAGAGCCCGAGGATGGTGTCCCCCGGCTTGAGCAGTGCATGCATGACCGCGGCATTGGCCTGCGCACCGGAATGCGGCTGTACATTGGCGAACTCCGCGTCGAACAACGCCTTGATTCGATCGATCGCGATCTGCTCGATGACGTCGACGTGCTCGCAGCCGCCGTAATAGCGCCGGCCAGGGTAACCCTCGGCGTACTTATTAGTGAGCACCGAACCCTGCGCCTGCATGACCGCCAGCGGTGCGTGGTTCTCCGACGCGATCATCTCCAGTCCGTTGCGCTGGCGTTCGAGTTCCTTGCCGATCAGCTCGGCCACCTCGGGGTCGAAATCCACTAGATGTGCGTCCAGCACGCTCATGCAGATGCTCCGTTCATTGGGGTCGACATTATGAATACCAGATTGTCGCTAACTGATATATCAGATTGTGACCCGCATCATAGCTGCGTAAAGCTTTGACGGTCAAGGGTGCGGCCCGACGCCTTGTTACCAGCGAGTTTCGTTTCGCTCCTGCCCTTGACAGCGCTGTCCACGCGGTTCAGTCTGTTGCATGTAGAGGGTTCTATTGCGCGATACGCAACGATATGTTGCAGGGGCGAGAGGCCGAGCCTTTGGCGGAACACCTGAATCTGTACATCGCGGGTGAATGGCGCCCCGCTGCTGACGGAGCTCGCCGCGAGATCCGATGTCCCGCGGACGGTCAGCTGGTGGCCACCGCGGCCGAAGCATCCAGCGACGACACCCGCCAGGCGATCGCCGCCGCGCGCGAAGCGTTCGACGCGGGCCCATGGCCACACACACCGGAACGCGAGCGGGCCGACGTATTGCGGCGCACCGCCGATCTAATCGACCGCGACCGTAAGGATTTCGCCCGCGCCGAGGCGCTCGACACCGGCAAGCGGATCGTCGAGGCCGAATACGACATGGACGATGTCGTGGCATGCCTGCGCTACTACGCCGGCGTCGGCGGCACCGAGGCCGGCCGCGTGGTGGATACCGGCAGGGCGGATGCGATCAGTCGCTTGGTCTATGAGCCGATTGGCGTCTGCGGACTGATCACACCTTGGAATTACCCCCTGCTGCAAGCGATTTGGAAGGTCGCCCCGGCCCTCTTGGCGGGCAACACCTTCGTGCTCAAGCCAAGTGAGCTGACGCCCTCGACGGCGGTCCTTCTCATGCGCGCGTTGGAGGAAGCAGGGCTGCCCGCCGGCGTCGCCAACCTGGTTCTCGGCGCCGGGCCCGGCGCCGGCGCGCCGCTGTCGGAGCACCCGGACGTGGATATGGTCTCGTTCACCGGCGGCGTCCCCTCCGGCACCGGGGTGATGGCGGCGGCCGCGCCGACCGTCAAACGCGTCGCACTGGAACTCGGCGGCAAGAATCCCAACGTCGTCTTCGCCGACGCCGACTTCGAAACCGCGGTGGACTTCGCGCTCACCGCGGTGTTCCTGCATTCGGGTCAAGTGTGCTCGGCAGGTGCCCGCCTGATCGTCGAGGAGTCACTGCACGATCGGTTCGTCGACGAAGTGGTCCGGCGCGCCGAGAGGATCACGCTCGGCGGACCATTCGACCCGGATGCCGAAACGGGCCCGCTGATCTCCGAGGCGCACCGTGACAAGGTCGAGGCCTACGTGGCCGCAGGTATAGAGGAAGGCGCTGTGCTGCGTTGCGGCGGCCGCCGACCCGACGACCCGCGTCTGCGCGATGGCTTCTTCTATCCGCCGACCGTGCTGGACGGCTGCCACTCGGGCATGTCGGTGACCAAGGACGAATCGTTCGGCCCGGTGCTCACCGTCGAGACCTTCACCGACGAAGACGACGCGGTTCGGATTGCCAACGACACCGATTTCGGGTTGGCAGGCGCGGTCTGGACCCAGGACGCCGGCAAGGCACAGCGTGTCGCACATCGCCTGCGGCACGGAACCATCTGGATCAACGACTACCACCCCTACGTGCCACAAGCCGAATGGGGCGGGATGAAGCGCTCCGGCAACGGCCGCGAACTCGGCCGCGCCGGTCTCGACGAATACCGCGAGATCAAGCACATCTGGCAGAACACCAACCCCCGGCCAGACCGGTGGTTCCGGGGCTGACCCGGGGCCCGCAGCACTCCAATTGACCGACAGCCCAAGAAGTTAGGAGATTTCGGTGGCCACTATCCACACAGAGAGCGCGCCCACGGCGGTGGTCGCTCCGCCCACCCCAGCCCGCGGCGACGCGGAACTGAGCGTCGAAGGACTGTGGAAGGTCTTCGGCGCCAAGGCATCCGACGTCGCATGCGATGAGACGATGGAGAGGCTCAGCGTCCAGGACATCAAGAAGAAGACGGGGTGCGCGGTCGCCGTGCGCGACGTCAGCTTCGACGTCGGCTGCGGCGAGGTATTCGTGGTGATGGGCCTGTCCGGCTCCGGCAAGTCCACGCTCGTGCGATGTCTCACGCGGCTGATCGAGCCGACCAAGGGTCAGGTGGTCTTCCAGGGCACCGACGTCACGGCCGCAGGCGAGAAAGAGCTACGGGACTTGCGCCGTCGCAAGGTCTCGATGGTCTTCCAGCATTTCGGGCTGCTGCCACACCGGCGGGTGATCGACAACGTTTCCTACGGCCTCGAGGTCCGTGGCACCGACAAGAAGGACAGGATGAAGCGCGCCAGCGAGGTCACCGAGCTGGTGGGGCTGGCCGGATATGAGAACTCCTACCCGGATCAGCTGTCCGGCGGCATGAAGCAGCGGGTCGGCCTTGCTCGTGCCCTGGCAAGCGATCCGGACATGCTGCTGTTCGACGAGCCGTTCTCGGCGCTGGATCCACTGATCCGTCGCGACATGCAGAACGAGGTGATCCGGCTGCACCACGAGATGGGCAAGACGATGGTGTTCATCACCCACGACCTGTCCGAGGCGCTCAAGCTCGGCGACCGGATCCTGATCATGCGCGACGGAGCGCCGGTTCAGGTCGGCACCGGCGATGAGCTCGTCGGCGCTCCCGCCGATGACTATGTGCGCGAATTCGTCAGCGACGTCCCGCGTTCGCGGGTGCTGACCCTGAAGTGGATCATGCGCGAGCAGCGGCCCGACGATGCGCTCGATGGCCCAGAAATGGCGCCCAGCACCGTGATTCGCGATGCCGTCGACCCAGTGCTTGCCGCCGACAAACCTATCAAGGTGGTCTCCGACGGCAAGCTGATCGGCATGGTCGGCCGCAGCGAGATCCTCGCGGTGATCGGCAAGGTCGACGAGGGCGGTGCGTGATGGCCACACTCGCGGTAGGGGCACCGTCGGCACCGCAAGCGCCGGAGGCACAGCCGCGGACGTCGTGGTTCTCCGAACGCGGTCCGGCGCAGTTCATCGCGGCCATTGGCGCGGTGTTGGGTGTCTGGATCGTGGGGTTCTTCTTGCTGCGCGGCCGCGATACCCTCGCCCTCGCACCGGCCGACACCAAACCGCTGCACGTGTGGCTCTCCGATTTGCAAACCTCGGTCGGCGAGGGGCGAAACACCAACCCGCTGTTCACCTATTTCTTCAATCCGATCCGATCGGTGATCGACGCATTCGGCACTTTGATCGCCGACCTGATCGCCCATCCGGTTGACGCACGACCCGTCCCCTACATCGGCTGGCTCGGCGTCGTCGTGTTGTTCACGTTCCTGGCGTGGATGCTCGGCAACTGGAAGGTCGGACTGCTCACCCTGTGCGGCCTGTTGTTCATGGGCCTGCAGGGCCTGTGGCAGGACAGCATGGAGACGCTGGCGCTGACGATCGCAGCGGTCGCGATATCGCTGCTCATCGGAATCCCGTTGGGCATCTGGGCCGGGATATCGGACGGGTTCAATCGGTTCATCACGCCGGTGCTGGATTTCATGCAGATCCTGCCGTCGTTCGTCTACCTCGCGCCGCTGACGCTGGCGTTCCTGATCGGCCCTGCCGCAGCGATCATCGCGACGGTGATCTACGCGGCTCCCCCGGTCATCCGGCTCACTGCCCACGGCATCCGATCGGTCCCCTCGGAGTCTCGGGAAGCGGTTGAGTCGCTGGGCGCCACGAGGTCCCAGGAGTTGTTCGGGGCGCTGCTGCCAATGGCCAAGCGCACCATCGTTCTTGGCATCAACCAAACCATCATGGCCGCGCTGGCAATGGTGACCATCGCGGCGCTGATCGCCGCACCGGGCCTCGGCCAAGTGGTGATCCAGGCGTTGTCGACCCAGGACGTCGGCACCGCATTCAACGCCGGACTGGCGATCGTGCTGTTGGCGATCATCCTGGACCGGACCACCACGGCCGCGAGCGAGCGCGTGGAAATCCAACGGCGAAAGTCGGCCGAGCCCAACAAGTATCGGCGTCCGGGCATCGCGATCGGTGCCGTCATCACCGCAATTGCGATTTGGCTGTCCTACACCTACCAGCTCGTCGCGCTCTTCCCGTCATCGCTGCAGATCGGGTCGGTGCACATCGGACTCGATGTCGGCACGCCCATCATCAACGCCGCGAACGCCGTAACCAACTGGGCGCAAACCAGTTTCGCGTCGGTGACCAACGGCATCAAGGACGTGGTGACTGCAGTGGCGCTCGATCCGTTGCAGACGCTGCTGGACAGCTCACCGTGGTGGCTCACCTTCGTGGCGATCACCGCTATCGCGGCGATCATCGGAGGCCGCATGGCCGCGCTCATCACTGTCGTGTGCCTCGGCTTGATTGCGTGGCCGCTTGAGCTGTGGCAGGCCACCATGGACACCCTCGCCGCGGTGCTGGTGGCCACGGTGATCGTCGTCGCGCTGGGGATTGTGGTCGGCGTGTGGATGGGCCGCAGCCCAACGGCAGACAAGGTCGTGCGACCGTTCCTGGACGCCGCACAGACCATGCCGTCGTTCGTGTACCTGGTTCCGTTCCTGGCGCTGTTCTCGGCATCGCGGTTCACCGGCATCGTGGCGGCGATCGTCTACGCCGCGCCCGTGTCAATCAAGATCATGGCCGACGGGATCCGCGGCGTGTCCCCCGAGACCGTCGAGGCCGCCCGCTCCGTGGGATCGAACACCTGGCAGGTCATCACCAAGGTGCAACTGCCAATGGCCGTCCGGTCCCTGACATTGGCCACCAACCAGGGCCTTATATATGTGCTCTCCATGGTCGTGGT
>DASRJA010000598.1:0-26732 GCA_035649695.1 Mycobacterium sp.
TGCGCTGGCCTGTGGCCGCCGCCGCCCGCGAACATGTTGCGCCAGCTGCGACGCGGCCGCTCACCGGTTGCGGTGCTCGTCGGCTGGATCTCGGTGACCTCTTCCGACGGCGCCGGTTGCGGCTGAGCCGCCTCGGCCACCGGCCGTTGCACATAGGCAATGTCGCGCGCCGTCCGCACCGAAAGTCGTCCCAGCGCAACCGCACCCAGGAACACGATCAGCGCGCCCAGGCCGTAGAAGTACGTCAGCTCCAGCCACACCCCCTTGGTTTCGGTGGCCGCCACCGGCGCACCCACGTCACCAATGCCCAACGGCCCGGCCAGCGCGCGGCCAACGACAAACCACGCGCCGGCGAGCACCGTCAGCCAGCCGCCGAACATCGCGGTCGCGCGATTGCGCGAGCCGAGCAGCAGCAGGCCGCCGACAACTGTGGCGGCGCCAGGCAGAACCTCCAGCCATCCTCGCGCGGTGGTCCAATACCACTCCTGGTCGGGGGTGAATGCGAAGTCGAAATACGGTCCGACGAACGGGATGAGCGCTCCCCACGCGCCCAACAAGATCAGTAAGAATCCACTAGCCGCACCACGGCTGCGCGGCATCTGCAGCCGTCCGCCCCGTGCGGGAACGCGTGTGTCAGTCATTGATGCCTCCTCGGTCGCTCCGGGAGTACCCCGACCTGCGTGGCCGAAAACCGCTTGCGGCGGTGGCTAACCTGGCGCCATGCGCCTCGACGACGATGCCGTTCGCGACACGTTGGCCGACGCCTGGAAGCGATGGGCGCGGCGATGCGCCGAACTCAGCCCACAGCAATGGTCCACGCCAACTCGGTGTCGGCCCTGGGATGTGCGAGGACTGGTCGCGCATGCATGCCCCAGCCGCTCCATGTTCGACACGCTCACCGGGGCGACGAGCGATGCACACGCCGAAGTCACCGACGCCGCGGAAATGCTGCGCCGCTTCAACGCCCCCGGCGGCATTGCCCACACGTCTGCCGACGACATCGCAGACCAAGCCGCCACTGACGCGACGACGCTCACGCCCGACGACGCTGTGATGCGTTTCACTGAGTGTGCCGAAATCCTGCGCGCCACACCGATGTCCAAAGAAGTAGTGATCTCCTATCCCGTAGTTGGCACTACAACGACATTGGCGGTCGTTGCCGAAATCGCGTTGATGGAGGCGACTGTGCACCTGCTCGATCTGGCCGACGCCGTCCGCGGTGTTCAGCCGTCGAAACCAGTCCTCGCGGCGACGCGCGATTTGCTCATCGCCATCGCCGACCCGATCGCAGCGATCGAGGCTCTTGCTGGCCGGGCCGATCCGGCGACCGTGCTGCCAGCTATCCGGTGACAGCGGTCACACCATTCACAGCAAACTGACAGCCAGCAACGGAATAAAGTTAGCTTTACTAACGTAGTTTTCATTAGGCTCGACGTGGCGCCGAAACTTCCTGCGATTTGCCGAGGATTCCTGATGCCGACTGATACCCATGAAACGCGGCTCGCACGCCGCATCTCCGACTTGTACGCCACAGACCAGCAGTTCGCCTCCTCCCGACCGAGTGAGGCAGTCGCGCAAGCGATCGAATCACCCGAACTGCGGCTGCCGCAGATCATCCAGACCGTCATCGACGGGTACGCCGACCGGCCCGCCCTCGGGCAACGCGCCGTCGAGTTCGTCACCGATCCGTCGACCAGTCGGACATCCGCCGAACTGCTCCCCCGTTTCGACACCATCACCTATCGCGAGCTGTCGGACCGCGTGAATGCGGTCGCCGCCGCGCTGGCGCAGAATCCGGTGCGGCCCGGTGACCGGGTCGCCATTCTCGGATTCACCAGCATCGACTACACCACCGTCGATATGGCGCTGCTGCGCCTCGGCGCGATATCCGTGCCGCTTCAGACCAGCGCGCCGGTTGCCCAGTTGCGGCCCATCGCCGCCGAGACGGAGCCGGTTGCCATCTTGTCGAGCGTTGACTTCCTCGACGACGCCGTCGAGCTCATGCTGACCGGTCATCTGCCCGAACGGCTGGTGGTCTTCGACTACCACGCGGAGGTGGACGACCACCGCGACGCACTCGCGGCCGCGACCACGCGGCTCGCCGAAACCCCTGTTGCCGTCGAGACTTTGGCCGACGTGCTGTCCCGCGGCGCTGCGCTGCCAATTCCTCCGGCGTTCGATTCGGACGACGACGCTACCCTGGCGCTATTGATCTACACCTCGGGCAGCACCGGCACGCCCAAGGGCGCGATGTACCCCGCCAAGGCGGTCATGAACTCGTGGCGGCGGTCCAGCATGGCGATGTGGGGCAACGAAGGTGCCACTCCATCGATCACGTTGAACTTCATGCCGATGAGCCACATGATGGGGCGTGGCATCCTGTACGCGACGCTCGGAGCCGGCGGCAGCGCCTATTTCGTTGCCAGAAGCGATCTTTCGACCTTCTTCGAAGACCTCGCACTGGTGCGGCCTACCCAGTTGAGTTTCGTGCCGCGGATCTGGGACATGGTGTTTCAGGAGTTCCAGAGCGAGGTCGACCGCCGGTCCGCTGACGGCAGCGATCGATGGGCCGTCGAAACGGATGTGCTCGCCGACCTACGCCAGAACCTCCTCGGTGGACGCTTTGTGTCGGCGATGACGGGCTCCGCGCCAATCTCCGCCGACATGAAGGCCTTCGTCGAGTCCCTGCTCGATATCCACTTGACCGACGGATACGGCTCCACCGAAGCCGGCGCGGTCTTCGTCGACGGCCAGGTGCAACGCCCGCCCGTCACCGACTACAAGCTGGTCGACGTGCCCGAATTGGGTTACTTCCACACCGATCGGCCGCATCCGCGGGGTGAGCTGCTCGTCAAGTCCGAGACCATGTTCCCCGGTTACTACAAGCGGCCGGAGATCACCGCCGACGTGTTCGATGTCGACGGCTACTACAAGACCGGCGACATCGTGGCCGAAATCGGGCCGGATCAACTCACCTACCTCGACCGTCGCAATAATGTCCTGAAGCTCTCGCAGGGTGAGTTCGTCACCGTCGCGAAGTTGGAAGCGGTCTTCGGTGACAGCCCCCTGGTGCGGCAGATCTTCGTCTACGGCAACAGTGCTCGCTCGTATCTGCTTGCGGTGATCGTGCCGACCGAGGATGCACTCGCCAGCCACGATGTGGAGTCGCTCAAGCCGCTGATCGGCGAATCGCTGCAGGACGTCGCGAAGGCTGCGGGTCTGCAATCGTACGAGATCCCGCGCGACTTCATCGTCGAGACAACACCTTTCACGCTCGAGAACGGTCTGCTCACCGGCATCCGCAAGCTCGCGCGCCCGAAGGCCAAGGAGTACTACGGCGCACGGCTCGAACAGCTCTACACCGACCTGGCCGACAGCCAGACCAACGGGCTGCGCGAGCTGCGCCTGCACGGTGCCGACCGTCCGGTGCTGGAGACCATCAGCCGCGCCGCGGGTGCGCTGCTGGGCGCGGCGGCAACCGAGCTGCAGCCTGATGCGCACTTCACCGATCTGGGCGGAGATTCGCTGTCCGCGTTGACATTCGCGAACCTGCTGCATGAGATCTTCGACATCGACGTGCCCGTCGGCGTCATCGTCAGCCCGGCCAGCGACCTGGCCGCCCTCGCCGCCTACATCGAGGCCGAGCGCCAGCCCGGCAGCAAGCGGCCGACGTTCGCGTCGGTGCATGGTCGTGACGCCACCGAGGTACACGCCCGCGATCTGACCCTGGACAAGTTCATCGACGCGCAGACTCTTGCCGCGGCTCCGTCACTGCCGGGTCCGAGCGCGGAAGTGCGCACGGTGCTGCTGACCGGGGCGACGGGATTCCTGGGCCGGTACCTGGCCCTGGAGTGGCTGGAGCGGATGGACCTTGTCGACGGCAAGGTGATCGCCTTGGTGCGCGCCAAGGACGACGCCACCGCCCGCGAGCGGCTGGACAAGACGTTTGACAGCGGTGACCCTGAATTGCTGCGCCATTACCGCGATTTGGCCGCCGAGCACCTCGAGGTCATCGCAGGCGACAAGGGCGAGGCGAACCTCGGACTGGATCAGCAGACCTGGCAGCGGCTGGCCGACACGGTCGATCTGATCGTCGACCCCGCCGCGTTGGTCAACCACGTCCTGCCGTACAGCCAGCTGTTCGGCCCCAACGCGCTCGGCACCGCGGAGCTGATCCGGATCGCGCTGACCACCAAGCAGAAGCCGTTCGTGTACGTGTCGACGATCGGTGTGGGCGCGGGTATCGAGCTCGGCCAGTTCACCGAGGACGGTGATGTCCGGGTGATCAGCGCGACCCGCAAGGTCGACGATAGTTATGCCAATGGCTACTCGAACAGCAAGTGGGCCGGCGAGGTACTGCTGCGCGAGGCGCACGACTTGTGCGGCCTGCCGGTCTCAGTGTTCCGCTGCGACATGATCCTGGCCGACACCACCTACGCGGGCCAGCTCAATCTGCCGGACATGTTCACCCGGCTGATGCTGAGCCTGGTCGCCACGGGCATCGCGCCCGACTCGTTCTACGAGCTCGACGCCGCAGGCAATCGGCAGCGGGCCCACTATGACGGGCTGCCTGTCGAGTTCATCGCCGAGGCGATCTCTACACTGGGCGAGCGGGTGGTTGACGGGTTCGAGACCTATCACGTGATGAACCCGTACGACGACGGCATCGGGCTCGACGAGTACGTCGACTGGCTGATCGACGCGGGATTCCCGGTCGCACGCGTCGGTGCCTACGACGCGTGGCTCCAGCGGTTCGACACGACGCTTCGGGCTCTGCCGGAGAAGCAGAGGCAGGCCTCGCTGCTCCCGCTGATACACAACTATCAGCGGCCGGAGACACCGATTCGCGGGTCGATCGCGCCGACGGACCGGTTCCGCACGGCCGTGCAAGACGCGAAAATCGGTCCGGACAAAGACATTCCGCATGTGACGCGGGAGGTCATCGTCAAGTACATCACCGACCTGCAGCTGCTCGGACTGCTCTAACGCGAGAGTGCGGTTTCGTACGCGACACGCGGGTGTTAGCGTACGAAGCCGCACAGTCGCATCCGACTTAACCGGTCTGGCGCACCTGGTCGACTATCCCGATGATGTTGTCGGCCACGAACTTCGGCTGATACAGCATCATGTTGTGACCGCTGCCGTTGGACACCACGTTGGTGGTGCCGAGCGCGTCCGCCAGCAAGGTGTTCGCCTGGTGGATCTGCGCCAGCGTGTAGTTCTCCGGCGTCAGCACTTCGGGCGACGCGAACTTGTCAGAGCTGAGCACGATGGCGGGAACGCGTGGCAGCGGGGGCGCGTTCTGGACCAGAGTGATCGCATCGCCGACCAGAACAGTCTCATCCCCGGGCTCGGGCGGCGTCATGCTGTCACGCTCCCACGCCGCGTTCTGCGCGGGACTACCCAGCGTCTCGAGGAATTCCGACACGGGATCGACCATCACCAAGCCCGCCACCAGATCGGGACGCGTCCGTGCGAGGAGATCGGCGATCAGGCCGCCATAGGAGTGGGCGACGAACACCAAAGGCGTGGGCAGCTGCGACGCATTGATGAGTGCGACCACGTCGTCGACGTCCTGCTGAAGACCATGCGGCTGCGGCACATCGGTTGACCGGTCGACACCGTCGGGCCGCGTGTTGGGCCGGTCGTATGCGCATACCTGGGTCGTTTTCGCCACGGTCGGCTGCACGGCGTCGGGGCTTGGCTCCAGCTTGGCTTGCGTGATGATGTCGTAGGGCGACGACCGGATCGGGTCATCGGGTGGCACAACGTAATTCCACGCCTCGGTGTAGCTACCTTTTCCAGGGATGATGAATACGGTCGGTGAGCCAGAGCCTTGACAGTCAAGGAACAACTTTCGGCCGTCACCGACGTCGAACAGCCCGGACGGCCCTGGGGCGGCCGCGCTACGCGCGCATCCACCCGCCAGCACGGCGAGGATCGCAATCAGCACACGAAGCGTTCGCCTCACACGGCGACGCTACATCGCGACCCCCACCGCAAGGAGCACGATTGCGATCAACGGCAGAGTTCCTTGCGTGATGGCCGCACGCGCCTTATCCGGTGACGACACCAGCAGCACCACCGCGGCAGCCAACATCGACCCGATGCCGGCGAAGATCAGGGCAAGGCCGATGCCGTACCGGCCCGTGCCACCGATCACGATGCCGGTGAACGTCACGATGGCAAGGAACAGGTTGTAGAAGCCCTGATTGAACGCGAGTTCCTTGGTGGCAACGGCTTCTTCCTCGCTGATACCGAACGTCGCGCGGGTGCGCGCAGATGTCCAGGTCAGCGACTCCATCACCCAGATGTAGACGTGCAGCAGCGCCGCAAGACCCGCGAAAATCAAACCGGCATAGATCATTACGGTCCTCCTAGTCGAACAGTCCGGCCTGACCCAGTCCGCTGACCCCACTGGGCGGAGTCATGCCGAGATGCGTCCACGCCTGGCCGGTGGCGACGCGCCCACGCGGGGTGCGCGCGATCATCCCGGCGCGTACCAGGAAAGGCTCGCACACCTCCTCGACGGTGGTGGCTTCCTCCCCCACCGCGACCGCAAGCGTCGACACCCCGACAGGTCCGCCGCCGAAACTGCGTGTCAGAGCGGACAACACCGCGCGGTCCAGCCGGTCCAGGCCGAGCTCGTCGACGTCATAGACCTCAAGCGCCGACTTCGCGATGTCACGGGTGATGATGCCGTCCGCGCGGACCTCCGCATAGTCGCGGACCCGGCGCAGCAGTCGGTTCGCGATGCGTGGCGTGCCCCGCGAACGGCGGGCGATCTCGGCGCCGGCGTCGGCGCCCACCTCGATGCCGAGGATGCCCGCCGAGCGGGACAGCACCCGCTCCAATTCGGCAGGCTCGTAGAAGTCCATGTGTGCGGTAAACCCGAAGCGGTCACGCAGCGGTCCGGTCAACGCACCGGATCGGGTGGTCGCCCCGACCAAGGTGAACGGCGCGACCTCGAGCGGAATCGACGTGGCGCCAGGGCCTTTCCCGACGACGACGTCGACGCGGAAGTCCTCCATCGCCAGGTACAACATCTCCTCGGCGGGCCGGGCGATGCGGTGGATCTCGTCGATGAACAACACGTCGTGCTCGACGAGGTTGGACAACATCGCGGCGAGGTCGCCCGCGCGCTCCAACGCGGGACCCGAGGTGACTCGCAGCGACGACCCGAGTTCGGCGGCGATGATCATCGCGAGCGACGTCTTGCCCAACCCGGGCGGCCCTGACAGCAGGATGTGATCCGGTGTGCTGCCGCGGTTCTTGGCGCCCTCGATGACCAGTTGCAACTGCTCGCGCACCCGCGGCTGCCCGATGAACTCACGCAGCGACCGCGGTCGCAGGCTGGCGTCGATGTCGCCCTCGCCGACCGTCAGCGCAGCCGAGACTTCGCGGTCCTCGACCTCGTCGCCGTCTTCGAACCGGCTCACTTTTTACCCAACATCGACAACGCCGAGCGCAACGCGCTGGACGTGGTGGCCTGCGGCTCGTTGGCAAGGACTTTGTCGGTGGCCTCCTCGGCCTGCTTGACCGCAAAGCCAAGTCCGACAAGCGCTTCCACGACCGGGCCGCGCACCGAGTGGCCATTAAGAGCGACGGCGCCCGATGCGGCGTGCACCGGCCCGATCTTGTCGCGCAATTCCAGCACCATGCGCTCGGCACCACGCTTGCCGATGCCAGGCACCCGGGTAAGCGCGGTGACGTCGCCGTCGCCGAGGGCTTGGCGCAGCGAGGGCGCGTCGTAGACGGCGAGCGTGGCCAGCGCGATCTTCGGTCCCACCCCGGACACGCCGAGCAGCGTCAGGAACAGGTCGCGCGCGTCGGCGTCGGCGAAGCCGTAGAGCGTCTGCGAATCTTCACGCACGATCATCGCGGTGATCAGCCTGGCTTCGCTGCCGCAGTGCAGTGTCGCGAGGGTGGTCGGCGTGGCCATCACCTTGTAGCCGACGCCGCACGCTTCGATGACGACGTGGTCGAGTGCGATGTCGAGAACTTCGCCGCGAACGGATGCGATCATCGTGCCGCCTTCAATTTCGCCTTGTACTTGCGTTGTTGCTCGGCGGCCAGCGCCTCGGCGGCCGCCATCCGGGCGATCATCGGGGCCCGCCAGCAGTGACAGATCGCCAATGCCAGCGCGTCGGCGGCGTCGGCCGGTGTCGGTTTTGTCTGCAGCGCAAGGATTCTGGTGACCATCGCGGTGACCTGCGCCTTGTCTGCGTTGCCGTTGCCGGTAACGGCGGCCTTCACCTCACTCGGCGTGTGGAAATGCACGTCGATGCCGCGCTTGGCCGCCGCAAGCGCGATCACGCCGCCGGCCTGCGCCGTGCCCATGACTGTTGGGACGTTCTGCTGCGAGAAGACCCGCTCGATCGCGATCACGTCAGGGCGGTGGGTGTCCATCCAATGCTCGACCGTGTCGCTGATAGCGAGCAGTCTGAGCGCCAGCGGATCGTCGGAGGGAGTGCGGACCACGTCGACGTCCAAGGCGATGACCTGACGGCCCTTGCCGCCCTCGATCACGGACAGGCCACAGCGGGTCAGCCCGGGGTCGACTCCCATTACCCGCACGTCAGCCCTCCTGTGAACACCTGTTCGACACGGTAGCGCGGTGGGCCGACGGATATCCGTAGGGACACGCTCAGATCTGGTAGCCGCCGGAGCGGTGACCGTTGGCTATTTCGTAGGCGATCTGGTTGACCCGCCCCTTTGCCTTGCGCCCGCCACGCACCAACTCGCGACCCACTTCGTGGCCGTCTCGCTCGACCACGATGACCCAGCGCGCGCCGAGAAACTTCGTGAGCAACCAGAACGGCCACAACACCACGAACAGCAGCCCGATTGCCAGCTCGAAAATGTCGGTGAAATCGAAAAGGTCGCCTGGAAACGGCCACCAATCGCGATATACCGACCAGGCCCTGCCATGCGGGTCGAGGACTACTGCCATGCAGCTATCTTGGCTGCCAGTTCGACTCCGCGGTATCGGGGGGCCAGCGCGTGACCTGCGGCGACCAGCGGTTCGATGTTGCGCAGCGTGCGGGCGAGGACGAACGCCCCCTCGAGCGCGCCGATCAATGCGAACGTCACCTCGCGGGCATGCGACGCGTCGAGCCCCCGGGCCGCGAAGTACGCGCTGCCGCCGTCGACCCAGCCCTGGAACACCGTCGCGGACGTTTCGCGGAGTTCCTCGACCGTGTCGGCGATCTCGGCGGCGACGCTGGCCACCGGGCACATGTTCGCAAAACCAGTACCCGCCATGTCCTCGGCAGCCTGTGTGAAGACGGCGTCGATCGCGTCGCCGAGGTCGGTATAGGAATCCACGATGGACGGGATGAGCAGTGCGTAGGCGGCCCCGGCATTGATCAGCGCCTCGCGCGCGATCTGTACCTTGCCGCCGCGGAAGTGGTGATACAGCGAGCCGATCGGCGCGCCGGATGCCTCGGCGATGTCCTTCATGCCGACCGCGCCGTAGCCCTTGTGGCGCATCAGCTCCGCTGCGGCCGTCAGGATCGATTCTCTGGTGGACCTTGCCATCTGCGCCTCCTGCAGACAGACTAGAGCATACGTTCTAGAATCAACGTTCTAACGAAGGGTTACGGATGAAATCCGTCGACGTCAGCGCCGGAACCATCGAATACCGCGAGGAAGGCGACCCGAACGGTCCGCCCGTCGTGCTGCTCCACGGCCTGCTCATGAACGACGCGCAGTGGAATCTGGCGCTGGCTCTGCTGCCGTCCGGCTTCCGCTACCTGTTGCCGATCCTGCCGATGGGCGGGCACCGCATTCCGATGCGCGAGGACGCGGATCTGACGTTGCCCGGCATGGTCAACATCGTCGGAGATTTCTTGGACGCGCTCGACCTCGCCGACGTCACGCTCGTCGTCACCGACTGGGGCGGGGCGCTCTTCCTCACCGACATCGGCCGCGATAAACGCCTTGCGCGCCTGGTGATCTGCCCGTCGGAAGCGTTCGGCAACTTCCCGCCGGGCTTTCCAGGCAAGGTCGCCTGGCTGGCCAGTCGGACCACGGGCACGGTCGCGCTGGCGATGCGGCAGCTCAAGATCGGCTGGCTGCGGCGGCAGTGGCTGATCTTCGGCCAGATGGCGAAAAATCCTATCCCCCAAAGCATTGTCGACACATGGATGGCAGCCGGCCTGGCCGACCGACGGATCCGGCGCGATCTCGTCAAGTACTGCCGCACGAAGTTCGACAAAGCCGACCTGATCCGCGCCACCAACAGGCTGGCCGACTTCGACGGCGACGTGCTGGTGCTGTGGAGCCGTAATCCGGTGATGCCGGACGATCACGCAACGCGGCTGGCCGAGCTGACCGGCGCGACGCTGCGCTATATCGACGACGCCAACGTGTTGGTCATGCTCGACCAGCCGGAAGAGACGGCAGCGGAGCTGGGAAAGTTCCTCGCATCCACCACACGCTGATGGCGAACACCCACACCAGGTAGAGACCGAGTGGCCCGGCAATACCGCCGACGATTCCGTTGCCCGAATTCAGCGGGCCACTCAGCGTGAAAATGCCGAAGACCGCGCCGGCGTTGACCCCGGCGCCGACCACCGCGATCCACCCCGACCACCTCGGGAAAACCTTTGCTTCCCAAGTGACTACGGCGATCGCGACGAAGAATGCGGCGCCCGCGAAAGCGGCTGGCGCCGCCAACAGAAACGCGGCCGTGTGCAACCCGTAAGTGCTTACCGAATCGGTGTCGACGAGTAGGCCGCCGGCAACATCGAGGCCCAGTGCGACGTTGAGCGCGGTCATGAACATGAGCGCACTGCCGAGAACTGTCCAGCTCGCGGCACCGGCGTCGGGAACTGTGCGAATGAGTTCGATAAGGGCTCCAAGGAACATGAGGAAGAACAGGAAACCCACACTCACCGAGAGGATCACGACTTGCATCAACTGTTGATTGGTGCGCCAAAACGCCTGCACCTCATGCGATGAGTCGAGGTCGGGCAGGCGTGGGATGGCGACGGCCATCGGAGCCCACGTGACGCAGAGCAAGAGACCGCTGAGAGGCCCCCACCGATCCCAGCGCCTGATCATTGCCGGACGTTGCTGAGAAAGGTGACGACTGCGGCCGAATCAGCGTGAAACATCTGTGATCTCACCACACGATCATCGTGGATCCGATAAACGCCGACCTCGGGAGCGTCAAACCGCGCTCCGCTCACCGGATCAACGCCACGATGCCGAAACACGGCGCACACCGTTCCCGCACCATCGCTGAAGAATTGCGCGTCGAGTTGCGACTCCCGGGGCCCCTGCAAGGAACCCCATGTACGCATGAATGCCGCCGCGTGGGCGGCGACACCTTCCGGTCCGCGCCACACTCCACCCCAAGGCAACACCGCAGCCTCGTTGATCTCCACGTCGTCGGAGTAGCACGCAAGCAGACCGTCGAAATCACGTTCTTCGACCGCGGTGAACATCCGTCGCACCACGTCCACATCGTCAGTCATGTTGAGACTCCTCCTGCGTCAAGGCCGCAAGGATCGCGGCAGCCAGTTGCGAACGAACGCTGCGCGGCACGGGTGCTCCTTGGACAAGGTGTCGACGGATCGCACCCTGTGGCAGATCGATGACCGCGCACGTCGTGCGCTCGATCGCATCGCGCGTCGCGCGCCCGTACAGACGTCGCGCAAGTGCCGTCACCGCCTCGTGCAAATCCCGGTTGACTTGTCGAAGCGCTGATGTCAGTTCTGGATCGGTCACCTCACCGACTAGATCCTCACGTCGCAGCGCAGCGAGCAGCCTGGCGTCTGCCGGCTCCTCAGTCGCGAAGTCGCAAATGGCCAAACCTGCGGCCAGCGCCGCATCCATCGGGTTCCCGCCCGCTTTCAACGGCTCCAGGAAGCGCGCCTGCGACCGGCGCACACCTCGCAGCCACATGGTCGCGAGCAGATCACTCACCGTCGAAAAGCGATGGTAGACAGAGCCTTTTGGCGCGCCACTGGCGGCGACGATCCGGTCCACCGTGACCGCCCGGGCACCGTGATCGAGCACAAGATCGCGCGACACGTCGAGGATCTTGTCGACTGGGTGGCGCTCCGGACGGGGCACGTGATCGATAATAGACGAAATAGTCTAATATGGGCAGCCGGTAGCACATTCTCTCTCGGCGAGAGTACGGTTCTCCCATGGCAACGGTGCGCAGCTTCTGCCGGGTCTGCACGTCGGTCTGCGGGATCCTTGTCGACATTGACGGTGATCAGGTGGTCGCCGTGCACGGCGACCGCGAGAATCCGTTCTCCCAGGGCTACACCTGCCCAAAGGGCCGCGCCCTGCCGCAGATCCACCACCATCCGGACCGGCTGGAACGCCCGCAGATACGTGTCGACGGCACGCTGCAGGACACCACCTGGGAGGCCTGCCTCGATGACCTCGGCGCCAAGCTTCGCGACACCATCGAGACGTACGGACCCGAATCCGTGGGGATCAACTTCGGTACCGGCGTCGGTATGGACGCGGTCGGCTATCGCGTTGCGCAGCAACTGCACGCCGCGATCGGCACGCCGGCGAAGTTCAGTCCATTGACGATCGACGGGACCGCCAAGGTACTGATGGCCGAGCTGATGGGCGGCACGCCGTCACTGGCTGGGCGTCCCGACTACGACAACGCCACGTTCGCGGTGTTCATCGGCAGCAACCCCGTTGTCTCGCATGGGCATAGCGTCGGGCTGCCGAATCCCCGCGGCGCGATCCGCGATCTCGCGAAGCATGCCGAGGTCTGGGTCGTCGACCCTCGCTATACCGAGACGGCGCGGCTGGCGACGCATCATCTTGCCCCTCGCCCGGGCACCGACTACGCGGTGCTCGCGTACCTGGTGCGCGAGGTGCTGCGCGACGGTGTCAAAGCACCGGTCCAGGACGCTGACGCGCTGGCCGCCGCCGTCGAGCCGTTCACGCTGCGGCACGCGTCCGCGATCGCCGACGTGCCAGAGGCCGAGCTCGAACGGCTGCTGAGCGCCGTCCGGAAGGCCGGTCGGATCGCTGTCGACACCGGTACCGGTGTCACGATGTCGCCGAGTGCCAATGTGACGCAATGGCTTTCGTGGGCACTCCTGATCATAACGGATTCGATGAACCGTCCCGGCGGAATCTGGTTCCATCCGGGGTTCGGCTACCAGCTCGAGAGCTTCGAATTGCCGATCACGCCGCCGGAGGGGCGGTTCGGACCGGGTCCGCGCAGCCGGCCGGAGACGCAGGCGTTTCTGCGGGAGTGGCCGTGCGCCGCGCTGCCCGATGAGATCAACGCGGGCAACATCCGCGCGTTCCTGAACCTCGGCGGCAGCCTGCTCACCGCGTTCCCGAACGCCGGGTCGCTGCTGCCGGCGCTGAAGAAGCTCGACGTCCTCGTGACCACGGAGATCCTGCCGAACGAGACAACGGCGTTGTCGACGCACGTGCTTCCGACGAAGGGTCAGCTCGAGCGGCCCGACGTCACGCTGTGGGACTTCCTCTGCCCGCAGATCTCGGCGCAACACACCGACGCCTTGGTTCCGCCTGTGGGACAACGCCGTTCGATGTGGTGGGTACTCGCGGAGATCGGTCGGCGCCTCGGCCACGAGCTGGCCGACACCGACGCCTCCGACGAGGTGATGCTCGCGCAGCTGAGCTCGGGCGGCCGGGTTCCGTACGACGAGCTCGTCGCGCGCGGCTGGGCCGAAACCGATCGCGAGCTGCCTGCGACGTGGGTCGACAAGCATGTTGAACGGTTGGGCGGCTGGCGCCTCGCTCCACGCGTACTCGTTGACCAGTTGCACGCCCTGCGGGGACCCGCTCCGCTCGTGCTGGTGCCGCGGCGGCAGTTGCGTCGGCTCAATGCGCAGCTTGATTTTCTCGGTGAGGCCGTCGAGGTCGTCGTACATCCCGACGACGCGGCGGCGGCGGGTGTGTCCGACGATCAGAAGCTGATCGTGCGTAGCGAGCATGGCGAGCTGACCGGTATCGCGCGGGTGGACGCCTCCGTTCGCCGCGGTGCGGTGTCGGTCCCGCACGGCCACGCCGGGGCAAACGTGAATCTGCTTACCAGCAAGGACGATATCGACCTCGTGACGGGGATGACGCGTTACTCGGGCGTGCCGGTCAGCCTGCATCCGGCGTGACATTCGCCGGTCCATTGGCGCGCCGCCGCATCTGTGGCTGAGCAGTCGGGCGCCCGGTGAGGGTTCGTAATTGAGACAGGCCGCGAAGCGACAAAGCGCTCAGCCATCCGAGTCCGGTTGCGATCGAGATCCGCTGCAGGATCCCGCTTTTGCCGCGGAGGCGGGACTGACCTCTGATCGCGGCGCCCACGAGAAGGAAACTGCCCGCCATCACCGTGCTCGATCCTGCCGAGTAGCAGGCCCAGCGGTAGTCCCTGCTCCGCACGGCGGTGGCCGCGCTGGCCAGGCCAGCGATGGGTATGCCCGCAAAGACCGGGATCCCGCAAAGGTTGTGCATCTGCCCCGCACGAGTTGGCCTGGTCGGGCCGGCATCGGCCGGGCCCCGGTTCATGTCAGGACCCTCGCTCGGAAGGTCACCAACGTAATCGGTGACGAACAGTCCCGAGCCAATCAGCCCGATGCCCGCTCCTGCGATGAGCGCCGGGACGGCGCGGGGTCCAATGCGCCGCCGATCGGAGCGCGCGAGACCCGCAGCCGCACATGAATAGAGAACTCCAGCGAGGATGAAGTTGGTGCGCTGGTGCCAACCTTGACGACCGATCGCAAGCGAACTGACCGGGTAGCGCCGCCAATCGTACCCTCGACGCGCGGCTCCGATCGCTGTGAAAGCCGTGACGAAGAGCGGCCCGGCAACGGCACCGCAGAGGATCTGAGCAGAAGGCTTGCGTGATGAGCGGCCGCCAACTGACACCTGCCCAGGCTACTTAAACGTTGGGCCGTCTGGGGCCTCGGCACGCCACCGCCAAGTTCGCATCGCGGTGGCGATGACGTTCTAGGCGGGAATCACTCCCAGCTGTTTCATCTGCGCATAGACGTCAACGACGCCCCAAGTCTCAACGACTCGGCCGTTGGCGAAGCGGAAGATGAAGATCTCGTCGTACGCAATGGATTTGCCTGTCGGCTCCACGCCCATGTAGTCACCCCGGTGCGTCCCCGTGACCACGATCCTCGCGACGACCTTGTCGTCCTCCCCGATCAAGTCCTTGACGTCGAGCTGCAAGTCGGGGAAGGCCCGCAGGAGCACCGACCACACCTGCTTGAGGACCTGCGCGCCGGTCGCGTCACCCGGCAGCGGCGTGCGGATCGTGGCGTCGGGCTCGACGAGTTCGTCGATCGACTTCGAGATGAACTCCGCGTCACAGGTGTTCATGGCGTCTTGGAAGCGCTTGAAGGTCTCCTTGTTGCGTGCTACCTCGGCTGTCGACATGCGGCCTGGGCTACTCCTCGTCGAGGATGGCGGCGACGTCGTCGGGAATGTCGATGTTGGTGTAGACGTCCTGCACGTCGTCGAGATCCTCGAGCGCGTCGACCAGTTTCATGATCTTGCGCGCGCCGTCGACGTCGAGTGGCACGCTGACCGATGGCTCGAAGCCGGCCTCGGCGGACTCATAGTCGATGCCCGCCTCCTGCAGCGCGGTGCGCACTGCGACCAGATCGCCTGGCTCGCAGATGATTTCGAAAGTGTCATCGAGATCGTTGACGTCTTCCGCACCCGCTTCGAGCACGGCGGTCAGCACGTCGTCCTCGGTCAGCCCGTTCTTCTCCAGCGTGACGACACCCTTGCGGGAGAACAGGTAGGCCACCGACCCGGGGTCGGCCATGTTTCCGCCGTTGCGGGTCATCGCGACGCGCACCTCGCCCGCGGCGCGGTTGCGGTTGTCGGTCAGGCACTCGATCAGCACCGCGACACCGTTGGGTCCGTAGCCCTCGTAGGTGATGCTCTGGTAGTCGGCGCCGCCGGCCTCCTCGCCTGCGCCACGCTTGCGGGCCCGCTCGATGTTGTCGTTGGGCACCGAGTTCTTCTTGGCCTTCTGAATGGCGTCATACAACGTCGGGTTGCCGGCGGGATCACCGCCGCCGACGCGCGCGGCCACCTCGATGTTCTTGATCAACCGCGCGAAGTTCTTGCCGCGACGGGCGTCGATCACAGCCTTCTTGTGCTTGGTGGTGGCCCACTTGGAATGGCCGCTCATGCAGGTACTGCTCTCTTTCTTACGTTGCAAAGTCCGATCAACGAGTCTACGTGGACGTTTATGCCTTACCGAACCGCATCGGGTGGCGTCAGTGCGACGATCCGGTACGCGATACCTGCTGGCCAGCCCAGATGGCCGCTAATGTGCGCCTGAATCCAGGTCGGGGCACCCGACGGGTCGTCGGTGAACGTCGCGGCGGCGTGGACGATGGCGCTTCGCTCGCCGGAGGCCTGCAAGACCACCGAGACGGTCAGCGCCGCGTCGCCAACGGCGGTCCGGTTGTAGCGAAGGCTGTCGGGCAGGAAGAACGACGTCGAGAAGTTCGGCATCCGGATGCCCCTTGGCGCGTTCGCAGCGCGCTGAAGCGTCAGCCCGGCGACGATCGGCTTGCCGTCGAACCACACGGAGCCGGTGTACTCGGTCCGTCGGGCCTCGCCGCCTGTTGCCAGCCGTACCAACGTGTCGATGCGCGGTTGCGGCTCCACTTCGATCATCGTCATGGGCATACTCTGCGCGACTTGTGCACGATTTCACGCGCTTCTCAGCGCCGAAAAACGTGCACTAGTCGCCGCTAGCCGGAAAGTTGCGACTTCACCGTGCGCGTTAGATCGTCCGCGAGAATCTCCGGCTCACCCGCAAACAGGCCGTCCAGCGCGAGTTTCGCGACTGCCGAGGGATCGACCTTCTGATCCGCCGGAACGACCGCGGCCATGTCAGTGTCCATGAAGCCGACATGCAGGGAAGCGACATGAACGCCGCGCGGGGCGAGGTCCTGTCGGAACGCATCGGTCATCGCCCACCCGGCCGCCTTCGCGGCTGAATAGGCGCCGAAGGCAGGCACATGCGCCCACGACAACACCGAGAGCACGTTGAGGATCGACCCGCCGCCGTTGGCTTCGATGACCGGCGCGAACGCGCGGGTGACAGCGAGCGTGCCGAAGTAATGCGTCTCCATCTCCAGGCGCACATCGTCGAGCGGCCCGGTGAGCAGTGACGCGCCCGTCGAGACGCCCGCGTTGTTGATCAGCACGTTGACGTCGCCAGCCGCTTCGGCGGCGCGGGCGACGGACTCCGGATCGGTGATGTCGAGCTGCACGGGGATGACGCCCGGCACGTCGATAGTCTCGGGCCGCCGCGCGGCGGCATATACCTTCGCGCCGCGCTCGACGAGCTGTTTAGCGAAGCGCCTGCCCAATCCGCGATTGGCTCCGGTCACGAGTGCGGTGATCTGTTGTGTCGTCATGGTTCAAACAAACCCAATTTCGTACCGATCATTCCATAACTGGCAAAGTGTGGCACCCGTCACAACTCGGTAGAGCATCTAGAGCATGTCGACGAAGAGCTTGTGGATGCGACGGTCGCCGGTCATCTCCGGATGAAACGCCGTCGCCAGCATGCGGCCCTGCCGCACCGCGACGATGTGCCCGGCGGCCCGGCCCAGCACCTGCACGTCGGGTCCCACGCGTTCCACCCAAGGCGCACGGATGAACACCGCATGCACGCGATCGTCGAGCCCCTCGAACGGAAAGTCGCCCTCAAACGAATCGACTTGGCGGCCAAAGGCGTTGCGGCGCACCGTCATATCGATGGCCTTGAGCGGGACCGCGGCGCGGCCCTCGACACCCGCGTCCAGAATCTCGGACGCCAGCAGGATCATCCCGGCACACGAGCCGTAGGCCGGCATGCCTTCGGCCAGCCGTGCCCTCAGCGGCTCGAGCAGTTCGAACTCGCGCAGCAAGTGGCTCATCGTGGTGGACTCGCCGCCGGGTATCACCAGCGCGTCGACGGCCTCGAGTTCGTTGAGTCGGCGAACGGTCGTCGCGTCGGCGCCAGCCTCACGCAGCGCCGCCAGATGTTCCCGGGTGTCGCCCTGCAGCGCGAGCACGCCGACGCGCGACGTGCTCATGGCGTGAAGTCGCGCTTGTAGCGGGTCAATCCTTCTTGCATCACCGCCGCCACCATCTCGCCGGTCTGCGTGAAGATCTTGCCCTGGGTCAGCGAGCGACCACCCGACGCCGACGGCGACGACTGGTCGTAGAGCAGCCATTCGTCGGCGCGGAACGGCCGCATGAACCACATCGCGTGGTCCAGCGACGCCACCATCAGGTGCTTGCGTTCCTCGACGTGGGTGACCTGGGCCGAGCCGAGCAGCGTGAGGTCGCTCATGTAGGCCAGCGCGCAGATGTGCAGCACGTGATCGTCCGGCAGCGGATCGCGGTGCCGGAACCACACCTGCTGCTGTGACGCCTTGTTGGGCAGCAGTTTCATCTGATCGCGCGGGACGATCCTGACGTCCCACTCCGCGAACTGCGCGAAACCGGCGTCGTCGAACGCCCCGCCCTTCGAGATGAAGCCGGGCAGGTCGTCAGGCGGCGGCGCGAAGGGCATCTCGTCCTGATGCTCAATACCGCTCTGATCGGTCTGAAACGACGCCGACATCGAGAAGATCGTCTCGCCGTGCTGGATCGCGTTTACCCGACGAGTGACAAACGAGCCGCCGTCACGCAAGCGCTCGACGATAAACACCGTGGGGGCCTTGGCATCTCCCGGCCGCAGGAAGTATCCGTGCAGCGAGTGCACCTGAAAGCGATCGTCGACCGTGCGTACCGCGGACACCAGCGACTGACCTGCTACATGGCCGCCGAAGGTGCGCTGAAAGAAGCCGGATTCGGGGCTGAACACACGCCCGCGGTAGATGTTGACCTCGAGTTGTTCGAGATCAAGGATCTCTTCGATCGCCATGCAGTGTTGTCTACCAGCCGCGTTCTGCGAGCCGATGCGGGGCCGCGATGTCCTCCACGTTGATGCCGACCATGGCCTCCCCCAGCCCGCGTGACACCTTGGCCAACACGTCGGGGTCGTCGTAGAAAGTGGTTGCCTTCACGATCGCAGCCGCCCGCGACGCCGGGTCACCGGACTTGAAGATGCCCGAGCCGACGAACACGCCCTCGGCGCCCAGCTGCATCATCATCGCCGCATCGGCCGGCGTCGCGATACCGCCCGCGGTGAACAGCGTCACCGGCAGCTTGCCCGCCCGCGCCACCTCCGCGACAAGTTCGTAGGGCGCCTGCAATTCCTTTGCCGCGACGTACAACTCGTCTTCGGAGAGCGACGTCAGCCTGCGGAGCTCGCCGCCGATCTGACGCATGTGCGTGGTCGCATTCGACACGTCGCCCGTGCCGGCCTCACCCTTGGACCGGATCATCGCCGCGCCCTCGGTGATGCGGCGCAGCGCCTCGCCCAGGTTGGTCGCACCGCACACGAACGGCACGGTGAACTTCCACTTGTCGATGTGGTGGGTGTAGTCCGCAGGCGTCAGCACCTCGGACTCGTCGATGTAGTCCACACCGAGGCTCTGCAGAATCTGCGCCTCGACGAAATGCCCGATGCGGGCCTTGGCCATCACCGGGATGGTGACCGCGGAGATGATGCCCTCGATCATGTCGGGGTCGCTCATCCGCGACACCCCGCCCTGCGCGCGGATGTCGGCGGGTACGCGCTCCAACGCCATCACGGCCACGGCGCCCGCGCCCTCAGCGATGCGGGCCTGCTCGGGAGTGACGACGTCCATGATCACGCCGCCCTTGAGCATCTCGGCCATGCCGCGCTTGACCCGCGCCGTCCCGGTCTGGCTGTTGGCCGACCCGTTCGATCCAGCTGCGGTTTCCACTGCTATCTCCTCCAAATCGCTACTGATCCAGTCTAAAGGTGGCGGCAAATGTGTTAAATCCGCAGCCTCGGTGCCACCTCAGCGGATCGATTGCAGCTGCCGCCGCGGCACGGCGCCCCGTGCGACGGCCAGCGCATTCGCCTCCTCTAAAAGCTCACCCAGTTGCAGCGGATACACGGTCTCACCTTTGGCGACCAGCTCGGCGATCATTGTCGCATCGCACCAACGATGGCCGTGGATGTAGGCCCGCTCCAACCCGGTGCGGCCGGCCTGCGACGGCTCGAACCGCCGGGTGCGGTGCACGAAGAACATCTCCTCGCTGCGGATGACCGAGCCGTTGAAGTCGATGACCGCGTCGCGTCGCCACACCGGTCCGACCATGTCGGCCGGATCAGCGCGCAGCCCGGTCTCCTCCTCCAGTTCGCGCGCCGCCGCCGCAGGCAGCGTCTCGCCCTGCTGGGCCGCCCCGCCGACGGTGAACCACCACCGCGGCGCCGGACCATCCTCGATCGCCGGGTCGGACCCGCAGAACAGCAAGACGCAGCCGTCCTCGTCGAGCAGCACGACGCGGGCGGACACCCGCCGGTTGACCGTCGGCGACGTCTCTGCGCGTTCTGCGATCTCGAAATAGCTTGGTAGCGCGGCGGTTCCGCCGAGACGCAGGATGCGCACCGCGGGCCGTTCGCGCAGCGCGAGGGTGTCGCGGACAGCGTCGTTGTGGAAGCGACGGGCCAGCAGCACCCGCGCCTCGGCATCGGCGAGCTCGGCGACGAGCGCCACCGGCAGCGACGCCGGGTCGACTACAGCCAGCGCTGCGGACAACTCGTTTTCGGCGGCCTCGCGGGCGGTTCGCGGTGCCCGCTCGGCGGCGTCGGCCAACGTCGCCAGTCGCTTGCCGTCCGGCCCTGCGGCGTACGCCTCGACGGCGACTGCGCGCCCCACCACCGCACGCCTGGCCAGCGCCCCATCGAGGGCCTGCCAGGACAGGTCGTAGCGCACGTGCAGCCGGTCCAGCCGATGCGCGGTCTGGTACGCCCAGGCGGCCACCACGAGGAACACGACAGCCAGCACCGCGAGCGCGATGACCACGACCCACGTGATCAACTGGCCACCTGCACCTTCGCCCCCGACCCGGCGACGGTCTCGTAGACCCGCATGATCTGGCGGGCCACGACGGACCAGTCGTAGCGGCGCACCGCTTCGGTCGCGGCGTCGATGTAGCGCTCCCGCAAGACGTCGTTCTCCAGCACCTCGACGAGCCCCGCCGCCAACCCAGCGGCGTCGTCGACCCGAACCAGCCGCCCGGCCTCGCCGTCGACGAGAACCCTGCGGAACGCGTCGAGGTCGCTGGCCACCACCGCTGTGCCCGCCGCCATCGCCTCGACGAGCACGATGCCGAAGCTCTCCCCGCCGAGGTGGGGCGCGCAGTACACGTCGGCGCTGCGCATCGCCGACGCCTTCTCCGCATCATCGACCTGCCCGAGGAAACGGAGATGCCCGGCGAGCTTTCCGGCGTCCTCGCGCAGTTCGTCCTCGTCCCCGCGGCCGACGATCAGGATCTCGATGTCCGGGAAGTGCTTCACCAGCGTCGGTAGGGCGCCCAGCAGCACGGGCATGCCCTTGCGCGGCTCGTCGAAGCGACCGAGGAACAGCACCGACTTGCCCGGCCGCGGGTAGCCGTCGAGCAGCGGTGCGTGCGCGAACGACGCGACATCCACGCCGTTAGGAATTTCGACGGCATCGCTGCCCAGCGCCTCCATCTGCCAGCGCCGCGCCAGGTCGGAAACCGCGATGCGGCCGACGATCTTCTCGTGCATCGGCCGCAGGATCGGCTCAAAAACGCTGAGGGTCAACGACTTTGTCGTCGACGTGTGGAACGTCGCAACGATCGGGCCCTCGGCGATGTTCAGCGCCAGCATCGACAGGCTCGGCGCGTTCGGCTCGTGCAGATGCAGCACGTCGAAGTCACCGTCGGCAAGCCAGCGCTTGACCATGCGATGGGTGGCGGGCCCGAACCGCAGCCGGGCCACCGACCCGTTGTACGGAATCGGCACCGCCTTCCCGCCGGACACCACGTAGTCGGGGAGCTTCACGTGCGGCGACGACGGCGCCAGCACGCTGACCTCATGGCCGCGCCTGTCCATCACCTCGGCGAGCTGCAGCACGTGTGACTGCACGCCGCCGGGGACGTCGAACGAATACGGGCAGACCATGCCGATGCGCATCAGGTCTCCAGTTTCGCCCGGCGCTCGTCCGAGAGATCGGCTATCCACTGCGGCTGCATCATGTGCCAGTCGGCCGGGTGGGCGGCGATGTTGCGGGCGAACCTGTCGGCCAGTGCCTGGGTGATGGTGGTGACGTCGCGGGACGACGTGTCCAGCGGCTCGCTCGCGCTGAACTCCCAACCGTGCGCGGTGTACCAGCAGTGCACCGCGATGAGGTCGGCGCCCGTCTCGATCGCCAGCTTCGCCGAACCTGCGGGCATACGGGTGGGTTCCCCGAAGAAGTCGACCTGAACACCACTGCGACTCAGGTCCCGGTCGGCCATCAGGCAGACCGCCCGGTTGTCACGTAGCCGATCCGCCAGCACCTCGAAGGGCGGCCGCTCGCCACCGGTCAGTGGCAGCATCTCGAATCCGAGGCTTTCGCGGTAGGCGATGAACCGGTTGTACAGGGACTCGGGCTTGAGCCGCTCGTTCACGGTGGTGAAAGTCCCGTGTTTCCAGACGAGCCATACTCCGGCCATGTCCCAGTTCCCGCTGTGCGGCAGTGCCATGATCGCGCCGCGGCCGGTATCCAGCGCGGCGGCGATGTGCTCCTTGCCCGCAAAGTGCGCGTCAAGCAGCTCGCCTTGCTTCTCCAGGTCCATCGAGGGCAATCGAAATGCCTCCCGCCAATATCGGGCGTATGAGGCCACCGAAGCACGAATCAGCCCGTCCGGCACCCTGGCAGGCGTCGTGCCGATGACGCGGGCCAGATTCTTGCGCAGCTGAGCGGGTCCGCCGTTGCGCGCCGCGTAGTGCGCTCCGGCGTCAAAAGCGTTGCGCGCCATGAATTCCGGCATCGCGCGCACGACGCGCCAACCGGCGGCATAGCCCAAGTCCGTGATCTGGCCCCCAAACGGAAACCGGCTGCCGCCATCTGTCTTCTGTCCCGCCGGGGTGCTGCTCATGGCGCGGGCTTCTCGCCATTGGCCGCATCGGTGTTCGTCAGCGGGTCCATCGCGCCCGGCGACGTCCGCACGCTGTGCATCCGCTGCCCCACTGTGACCAGACTGGCCACCGCGAGCAGCCACATCGCCCCGTGCAGCAGCCACGGAATACCGAACAAACCGGAGAGTCCCGCGCCGACCAGCACGATGATGAGCCGCTCGGGCCGCTCGATGATGCCGCCCTCACCTGACAGGCCGCTGGCCTCGGCGCGCGCCTTGATGTAGGAGATGACCTGCGAGGTGACCAGGCAGATCAGCGTTGCCACCACCAGCGACGTGCTGTGCAGACCGAACGCAGCCCACCACAGCAGGCCGCAGAACACCGCGCCGTCGCCGATGCGGTCGCAGGCGGCGTCCAGCACCGCGCCGAACCTGCTGCCGCCGCCACGCTCGCGCGCCATCGCACCGTCGAGCATGTCGGCAAGTACGAAGAACCACACCGCGACCCCGCCCCACCACAGCTGACCGATCGGGAACAACGTCAACGCGCTCAGGACGGTCCCGGCCGTGCCGAGAATGGTGATGCTGTCGGGGGTGAAGCCGGCCCGCAGCGCCGCCTTCGCGACCGGCTTCGACAGCTTTGCGTACGCCGCGCGGGTCATCAGATAGAAATTGCTCACGGCTGTTTCGCCCACTCAGAGGCCAAAAGCTCGCGTGTCTCACGCAGCAACTGCGGGACAACCTTGGACCCGCCGATGATCGTGATGAAGTTGGCGTCGCCGCTCCAGCGTGGCACCACGTGCATGTGCAGATGCTCGGCCAGCGACCCGCCCGCCGAACTGCCGAGGTTCAGCCCGACGTTGAATCCGTGCGGTCGCGACACCGACTTGATGACGCGAATCAGCTTCTGGGTGAACGCCATCAGTTCCGCGCTCTCCTCGGCGGTGAGGTCTTCGAGCTCGGATACCCGCCGGTATGGCACCACCATCGAGTGCCCTGGGTTGTACGGGTACAGGTTCAGCACGATGTAGACGAGTTCGCCGCGTGCCACGACGAGGCCTTCCTCGTCCGAGAGTGTCGGGATGTCGGTGAACGGCTGCTCCGATGCCGCGGACCCGCCCTTCATCGGCGCCTCGGCGATGTAGGACATCCGGTGCGGCGTCCACAGGCGTTGCAAGTGGTCGGGCTCACCTACGCCGTGGTCGACGATCGTGCGGTCGTCGGGATCGCTCACTTGGGCGTGCCCACCTTGACCAGTTCGGCTGTCGGAGCGGCGTTTTCGCGGGCGGCGATCCAGTTCACAATGGCCTCGACGGCCTCCTCGCGCGGGATGCCGTTGAGCTGAGTGCGGTCGCCGAAGCGGAAGCTGACCGCGTTGGCCTCGACGTCACGGTCGCCGGCAACCAACATGAACGGGACCTTCTGATTGGTGTGGTTGACGATCTTCTTGGCCATCCGGTCGTCGCTGGCATCCACCTCGGCCCGGATGCCGTGCATCTTCAGTTGCGTGGCAAGGCCGTTGAGGTACGGAACGTGGTCATCGGCAACAGGGATTCCGACGACCTGCACCGGCGCAAGCCATGCGGGAAACGCACCGGCGTAGTGCTCGGTGAGAATGCCGAAGAACCGCTCGATCGAACCGAACAGCGCGCGGTGAATCATCACCGGCCGCTGCCTGCTGCCGTCGGCTGCGGTGTATTCCAGCTCGAAACGCTCCGGGAAGTTGAAGTCCAGTTGGATCGTCGACATCTGCCAACTGCGGCCCAGCGCGTCCTTCACCTGCACCGAGATCTTGGGGCCGTAGAACGCCGCGCCGCCCGGGTCCGGCACCAGGTCCAGCCCGGACGCCGCGCCGACCTCCGCGAGCACGCTGGTCGCTTCCTCCCACATCTCGTCGGAGCCAACGAACTTGTCCGGATCCTTGGTCGACAGCTCGAGATAGAAATCGGTGAGGCCGTAATCACCGAGCAGATCGAGCACGAACCCCAACAGCGACGTCAGCTCGTCGCGCATCTGGTCACGGGTGCAATAGATGTGCGCATCGTCCATGGTCAGACCGCGCACGCGGGTCAGCCCGTGCACCACGCCGGAAAGCTCGTAGCGGTAGACGGTGCCAAACTCGAAGAGCCGCAACGGGAGTTCGCGATATGACCGTCCGCGCGACCGGAAGATCAGGCAGTGCATCGGACAGTTCATCGGCTTGAGGTAATAGTCCTGGCCCGGCTTGCGCACCGTGCCGTCCTCGTTGTACTCGGCGTCGAGGTGCATCGGGGGGAACATGCCGTCGGCGTACCAGTCGAGGTGACCCGAGATCTTGAACAGCTCCGCCTTGGTGATATGCGGGCTGTTGACGAACTGGTATCCGGCCTCGCTGTGCTTGCGCCGCGAGTAGTCCTCCAGCTCGCGCCGGATGATGCCGCCCTTGGGGTGGAAAACGGCTAGGCCCGAACCGATTTCGTCGGGGAAGCTGAACAGGTCGAGTTCCGCGCCCAGCTTGCGGTGATCGCGGCGCTGCGCCTCCTCGATGAACTGCAGGTGCTTGTCGAGTGCGTCCTGCGACTCCCAGGCGGTGCCATAGATGCGTTGCAGGCTGGCGTTATTCTGATCGCCCCGCCAGTAAGCGGCCGAGCTGCGGGTCAGCTTGAATGCCGGAATGTAGCGCGTCGTCGGGATGTGCGGGCCACGGCACAGATCACCCCATTCCCGTTCGCGGGTACGGGGATTGAGGTTGTCGTAGGCGGTGAGCTCGTCGCCGCCGACCTCCATCACCTCGGGGTCACCGGACTTGTCGTCGACGAGCTCGAGCTTGTACGGCTCGTTCGCGAGTTCTTCGCGGGCCTGGTCCTTGGACTCGTAGACGCGCCGCGAGAACAGCTGCCCTTCCTTGACGATCTGGCGCATCCGCTTTTCCAGCGCTTCCAGATCCTCCGGGGTGAACGCGCGCGGCACGTCGAAGTCGTAGTAGAAGCCGTCGGTGATGGGCGGCCCGATGCCGAGCTTGGCCTCGGGGAACATGTCCTGCACCGCCTGCGCGAGCACGTGCGCGGCCGAGTGCCTGAGCACGCTGCGGCCGTCGTCGGTGTTGGCGGCGACGGGCGTCACCTCGGCGTCGGTGTCCGGCGTCCAGGACAGGTCCCGCAACCTGCCGTCGGCGTCACGCACGACGACGATCGCGTCCTCGGCGCCGCGCCCCGGCAGGTCGGCGTCACGGACCGCTGCCCCGGCGGTGGTCCCGGCAGCGACCCTGATCGGGGCTGCTAGGGCGGGGCTGGCGGGCGCGCTCATCAGTAATTCTCCAAACTTTCAGGGGTGGGTCGATCGCGACCATGCTATCGGTGTGAGTCCTCAGTCCCCCACGCCAATAGGGCTCTTCAACCAGCGGTGCTCGATGCCGACGAGCTCGGCCGCCCAACCGAGCGCTCCGAGCAACCACAAGGTCCCCAGGACCACGGCCGCGGTGAAGGCCGCGCCGAGTATCTGCACCCAGAGTCCCTGCTTCTTGAACCAGGCCATCACCTTGTCGTAGCGCTCGCGCGTGTAGGCCAGCAGCCTTCGCGCCCAGTCGAATTCGGTGGCCAGGATCGCGAGCCCGAGGAACACGATGGCCCAGCCCGGCCCGGGATACGGGATCGCGAGGATGCCGACGCCAAGAACCGCAAGCCCAACCACTGCGATCGCGATGCGGTAGCCGAGCTCGAATCTGGGGCGCTCGCGCAGCCGGTCGCGCCACCGCGCCCAGCGCCGTTTGG